>BPTK01000397.1 GCA_023705905.1 Candidatus Heimdallarchaeota archaeon | reverse complement strand
AAACAAAGAAAAAAAGATTCTTAAGTAAAATCTTTTCTTTACCTGAATTGAATTTCTTGGTTCCAGGAATTATTTTAACAATTTTTGGATTATTGATTTCATATCTTGCATACGATGGTGGTTTATATTACGAATGGATTATCAAAGTTAGCTATTTTATCGGTTTCAGTGTATTAGCTTTAATTGGAATATTGTTTTTACTATTTGCTGTTTTGTTATTTTTAAGACGAGTAATGAGTTATCTTTGGTATAGAATAGGCTATTCTAAATGGGAGAATAGCAAAAGTTTCTTTTCTCTTGCTTTGAAACACTTATCAGTTTACATAAAGGATTATAAAAACGCCATAATGGTCTTTTTTTTACTTGGTTTGTGTGTAACACCTGGTTTAATAATAACCAAGTCTTTAGATTTACACACTACACTTGAAGCAAATCTTTCGGTTGGTTGTTCTGATATCCTTGTAGAAAATTGGAATATAGATGAAAAATTAGAAACAAATATATCCAAAATCGAGGGGGTTGAATTATCAACCGTCCTAAGTAATATCCAATTTAATATGAGAGATTCAAGCGTGTTTGTTGATTCACATTATTTCATTAACTTTTACGTAATTACAAATATTACAGAATATGTTGAAATTGTTGATTTCACTTTACTAACACAAGATGGGTACTCAAAAAAAGACATTACTATGTTAGAAACTGATTTAACCTATTTAATGAATAGAAAATATGCTCGAAAAAATGATTACAATAATGGCGAAATATTTTCAACTGTGGGAATTTCTACAAGTTCTCTCCGACCAAAAGAGCTAGTTTATATAAACGACTTTAGCTATTTTCCCTTAATTCCAAGAAGGAAATTTGAGGGAGGTATGTTTTATGATCTTTTTCATCCACCGACATATATTGATTTAGTTGTTAGTAACAAAACTAAAGATATAATTCTGGAATATGTCGAACGTGATAGGATCCAAAAAGACTACTTGCTCATTAAGACAGTTGAAGGGGCGAATAGTACAGCGATCAAAGAAGAATTATCTTTAAAATATCAGTTAACTGCCTACACAGTCGAAGATTCTCTCACTACTATGGACAGTACTTTGAATTCATTAGGTTTGAAATTATTTGTTATTATTACCATTCTCTCAATATTATTAACAGCTATTTATGGGTGTTTTAAAGCAGCAAATATCTACAAGGAAAGAAAACGTTTACTCGAGATTTTTATTCGAAACGGTGCAAGAAACTGGGTAATTGTTGGTAATTTTTCACTAGAGTTTGTTCTTGTGTTATTCGTCCCAATAATTGTATCAATTGGTATTGCCATTCCTTATCTAAAGATATTAAGTGGCTTTATGTTGAATGTAGTTACAGAATACAGCGATTTTACACTCTGGTATCCATGGTGGATTTTCATTTTAACAGGGTTAATTGCTTTGTTCAGTGTTTTAATTGGATGGTGTGTTAGTCTGTCACTTTTTGTTAAATCTTACAAATCATATAAGAATGAGTAGTAT
>BPTK01000396.1 GCA_023705905.1 Candidatus Heimdallarchaeota archaeon | reverse complement strand
CTCTTCGGAATAATGAAACAGAACTACTCAAGATTGCTCTTTCTCTAATCCATCTTAGAGCACATATAATATCTCTCTGAGGCAACTCATCAATAAATCTTCCTAATAAAAATCTATAATATGCTCCAACATATCCAATATTAGGTTCAGGTAAATGTTCAATGAGATCGGTAAATTCTATTAAATCTGGCCAGACCATATGAAGGCAAACACCCTTCAAGTCAAATTGATCATCTAAAGATTCATCTGATAATATAATGGGAATAAATCTTTCCCGTCCTTCAATTTGATTAGAATAAGAAAGAGTTTCGAGTGTTCTAGCTGCAGCAATTCTTAAATGTATATGTTCATTTTCATTTAAGACAATATCAATAAATTGTGAAGAGAGTGATATGAGTTCACATTCTTCTGCTATTATTATTGCAAATCTTTTAGAGTCATATGAATTAGTTGTTTCATTTATAAATTCAGAGATTTGAGATTCAATTCTATTATGTTTAAATTTTTTAAGGAGATGTGTAAATTCAAAATATCTCGATCTTAAAGGACTTCCATCATAATTTTCAAGAATCATCCCTATAATTTCCGCTTTCTTTTCTTCCGTAAATAGCCCAGTATCCGATTGAAGCAAAATTTCTGGTTCTTGACTTAAGATTTCTTCATACAATTCTTGATTATTGGAACATATCCAAGCTACAATCCCTCTAAGATAAGGTGCTACTCGATTATTAGGATCTATAGGGTTTTTTATTAAGCTCTGGATCTGAATTAATGGAATATTTCGTTTAATTAGATAATCTGCTGCCAAAAATTCCATATAAGTCCGATGGGTCCATTCACGACGAGGTTTTGACGAGTTAAATAATCCACAAGCAATAGTTTCAGATATAGATTCTCTACTTATATTAAATTCTTGACCTGTTGCAATCTCATACCCCCCCCTTATCTCAGATTCTGGAATAAAGTCATTAGGAACATCTCCAAGATCAATATTCGTCCAAATTCCAGATTTTCTTGAGAAAGCACAGTAGGCAGCACACCTCGCAGCGATAATGTATCTTTGTTCTGGGGGGTAATTTCCAATTAACGAGGTTTCACGACGAGAATTTGCGATTTCTTCACATAATGTCAGACATCCCTTTTTATATATTTCTGTTTTAGTATTTGGAAGTGTTCCATCTCGATTATATAAATTAATTAAAAACTTAAGTGTCATTGGATGCACAGCGAACGGAACAGCTTCAAGTATTTCTATTTTATTTATGAAATCCAAGGCGCTTCTACCATTCTCTTGTTCAATCTCTAAATTTGCCATAATCTCAATATCTTTCTTTCTAAGATTAGTGAGCTTATAAGCTTTAAAATTATCTTCACCAAATAAAGAAATTAATTCCTGTTGCAAAATATCAGACCAATAACCTGATCTGCATGCTATACGAATATAAAGTCGATCTATTGGATTTCTCTGAAGTTGATTGATCAATAATCGTGAAACTACATCAATCCTTAAAATGCACTCATCAAAACTAT
>BPTK01000395.1 GCA_023705905.1 Candidatus Heimdallarchaeota archaeon | reverse complement strand
TGGAGGGATTTACAAAGATGGTAAAGATAAATTACATCTTGGTTCACCATTGATAGTTGCTAATTTGATTAATCAAATCTCAAACATTAAATCTGCTAATCTTTATCTAATTGAGAGAAAGAAATCAACCTTTGAAAAACTTGAGGAAAATATAAGGGTATGGAAAGAAAAGGATTCAGTAAAGAAAATTAATTTCTATTTATTTAAGGGAAAATTCAGTGAAAGTTACCCTAAGATAAATGAACAGATTAATAAAACACTGCCTACTTTTCTCTTTGCAGATCCTTTTGGAATAATTGATATGAAATATTCCATTTTTTCAGCTTTTATGAATGATTATTCAAAGGCTGAAATTTTATTGAATTTTATGTATTATTTTCCAGAAAGATTTGTTCCTACGAAGGATAATGCTCTCAAATATAAAGATGCTTTTTATGATTTGTTTGATACTGATGAATGGTTGTCGTCAATAAACTTCAATAAAAGAGATACCTTTGAGAATGAGTTAACTGGCTTCTATGTTACACGTTTAAAAGAAATTGCAAAGTTTGTTTTTCCTTATCGGATTGATTTTCCAAGTCGTAGAAGAACGTATTATTACTTGATTCATTTATGCAATCATTACTTAGGGGCTGTTCTCATGAAATCTAGTTTTGCAAAACATACTCATGGAAGAGTTCATTGGCTAGGAAAAGATTCTTCGCAAATGCTTTTAACAGAACATAAGAATTTTATGATTCCAAGAGTTAAGGAACATCTTCAGACAAAATATAATAACTTATCAATAAAATTCCAAGAAATAATTGAACAAAACATTGATTCAACAGAATTCTTGGAAAGCCATTTTAGTGATGCTATTAGAGAGCTTGAAAAGGAAGATATGATATATGTAGAAAGGTTTCCTAAGTTAACAGAGCGAAAAAAAGAATTAAGTTCTCGAATTGACAAAAATTGCACGATTTACTTTGATACGTTCCCCTCTATTAAACGTAAATCTCTGATGAATCAAACAAAAGTTGAATATGGTACTTATGCAATTAACCATGTTGAATGCTGTTCACATGGATGTAGATATCCATGTTACGCATTTCTGATGTCAAGAAGTTGGGGCAAGATAGGAAACTATGAAGAATGGCTTCATCCAAAAATAGTAGAAAACTCTCTTGAACTTTTGGAGGGGGAATTAAAACAAAATAAAGGAGCGATCCCATTCGTACACCTATCCTTTATGACAGATCCTTTTATGTATGATGCTCTTAATAAAAGAAGTTTCAAGAAAATAAAAGAACTAACACTTAAAATCATTGAAAAATTGAACAAAAACAATATTAAGGTAACAGTATTAACAAAAGGTTTACTTCCCATTGAATTAGAAAATAAATTGAAATATGGCAAAGAAAATGAGTATGGTATAACTCTGGTATCACTAGATGCAGATTTCAAGAATAGATACGAAGAATTTTCTGCCCCCTTTGATGAGAGAATAGAAGCACTTAGAAATCTTCATAATGCAGGTTTAAAAACATGGGTCAGCATGGAACCTTATCCTACGCCAAAT
>BPTK01000394.1 GCA_023705905.1 Candidatus Heimdallarchaeota archaeon | reverse complement strand
TGCTGATACTGTTGCTGTGCATACTGTTCTTGTAGTTTTTTTACTCTTTTCAGATAATACTGTGTAAGGGATTTTATTCCTTTTCCCTCGTCCTTGATAACAATCGGTCTAGAGCTGATGTTGTCCACAAAGGTCACGAGGTTAGTTAAGCCCAGATCAAGTGCGCCTTTCCTCCTTATCTTTTTTTGCACTTTTTTGGGAAGATGTTTATGATAAATAATCTCTACAGTATATCCCACTCCTCTAGGAACAATCCTCACTTCTCTCACTTTATCCATGGAGGTTAGACGTGTTCTGATCTTCCATCCTACTTTCTTAGGCAGTAGAATATATCCTTCTCTTATCCTTGTTTGTTGATTAGTGATAATTGCTACCATCTCCCCTTTAGGTTTTTTGTACTTTGGAGGTTTGGGTGGACCTAGAAACTTTGTGGGATGGTTGGCAAATTCTTTTCTCGCTTGGTAAAATGCCTTCCAATCCCTCAACAAGAGCTTGAGGGTGTGTTGAGCTGTATGGGCAGGAAGGAGTTTGTAACATTGTTCGTGTTTCAGAATCTTGTCCAGTTCATAATAGTTGAGATACTTCCCCTTCCCTTTTTCTTGTTTGTAGAGATAGAGGGCACGGTTGTAGATGTTCTTTGCTTGATGACAAAGGAAGCGCAAAGCTGAGTGTGTTCTCGTTTCCATCACTTCTGCACGCACAACTTCAGTCATCAATAGTTTACTTCTTTTTTCCTATTAAAACCCCTCAAGTTTCTAAAACTGATTAATAATCTGTGCTAATTACAGAGATACACAGAATTATTTCATAATGTTTATTATATCACGGATAAACATTAGAATATGACATCCAAAAAAGTAATTTTAACAGAAAATGCACCTTCTCCTGTTGGGCCATATTCACAAGCTATTCAAGCTGGTGAGTTCCTATTTATTGCTGGACAAATCCCCGCAAATCCTTCCACAGGAGAAATTATTAGAGGTGATATTCAAGGGGCTACTAAGCAGGTCATGGAAAACTTGAAAGCTATAGTAGAAGAAGCGGGCTATTCAATGGAAGATTTAGTAAGATGTAGGGTATATCTGAAAAATATGGATGAATTTAAACAAATGAATGAGATTTACGGATCATTTTTTGGTGAGAAACCTCCAGCTAGAGCAGCTATTGAAGTCGCGAGATTACCTCTAGATGTTGATGTAGAAATATCAGCAATTGCATGGAAAAAATAGTCATTCTATTTATTTTTCTCTATTTCTTTAAACATCATTTTAGTGTACTTTCTTTTAATGCTTTCAACTGCATCGTCTATAGTAGGTTGGTTTTCTTCGTGTATATTTTCTTTATACTTACTCAGTAATGCCAAAGTATCAGGGTTACCTACTTTACCAAGTAACCAGACGATTTTATCTACAGCATAATTTGGTATATTATCATTATATATTACTTCTAAATCAGGGATTATGCTTTCATCATATTCTATGAGAACATTGGCTGCCTCGGTTCGCAGTTCTTCCTCAGGAGAGAGTAATTGTTTGAGGACTATATTTTTCGTATAAAGGTT
>BPTK01000393.1 GCA_023705905.1 Candidatus Heimdallarchaeota archaeon | reverse complement strand
GACTTTCTATGATTATGCAAAATTAATATCCAATGGCAGATTTTTTTATATGAATCCCAAAAAGAGAGAAACATGGATTTTGTACGAGGAGCTGTTCCCTTCAAATGGCGTAAAGCTTGTCTTAATAATCGAAAACTGAATCTTGTTCCTGATTTACCGAAAATAGAAAATGAGGTTTTTATTTTTCATGGTCCTAAAGATAAATATCATACTGGAATGACTTTCTATGATTATGCAAAATTAATATCCAATGGCAGATTTTTTTATATGAATACTACAGAAGAAGATAGAGAATTATTGACTGGTATTATTGGTACGGCATTTGCAGAAATTACCAAGGAACAAGTTTTACCAACTACCCTCGCTCAATTTGAAGTAGATCTACAAAGAATTTAACAACCAATTATATATTTAAAAGAAATTCAATTTGTTCACACAATTATCTAAACAATATCTGTTACTGTAAAATTGACATATGTTTATATGCAAAGAAACTCCGAATAATTGTAGTTTAGTGGAGTGGTTGTATTTGAGGAAGAGTTTACCTTTTACAAAACTAATGGTAATAATATTCATTTTATGTATGGTATTACCTAGCACTTTATCAATGAATACTGAACAAGCATCAAATATACAAGTTGATGCTTTGGGAGAACCGATTGGTGATGATACCAACCTTTCACCGCTAATTGATGCTCCAATACTGTATAGTCCATCTAATGGAGCACATACAAAAGATACTACACCAACATTAGATTGGAGTGATGTTTCAGGTGCAAATCAGTATCGAGTTCAAGTGGATAATAATTATGATTTTTCCAGCCCTGAATTCAATGAATTATTTGGACCATGGCCAGAAAGTCAAATTGACAGTGATCATTTAGATGATGACTATTATTATTGGCGAGTGCGATCATATAATTTTTTAGGCTTTTGGAGTGATTGGAGTTCCGTTTGGCATTTCACTGTTGATACTGTAGAACCAGGAGAGCCAACTTTATATTCACCAACTCATAGAGAATATATAAATGATGTAACACCATTTTTAGATTGGTCATATGTGTCTGGTGCATCGGGATACCGTGTTCAAGTGGATAATAATGGTGATTTCAGTTCTCCAGTAATAACTGCTTATCCCTCAACTTCTTCCTATACTTGTACTACATCATTAGGTGTTGGAGTATGGTATTGGCGCGTTCGTGCATTTGATTTAGCAGGAAATTGGGGTCCAAGTTGTTCACCTTGGTATTTTATTATTGATCTTACACCCCCAGGTATTCCGGTTCTATTATCACCCGATGATGGTACAATAACTAATGACACCACACCATATCTTGATTGGTCAAATGTTATGACAGCAACAGAATTTCAAATTCAAGTAGATAATAATGACGATTTTTCTAGTCCTATATTTACTCAAAATACTGGTTCAGCTCATGCTTATACTAGCCATATTATTTTATCTGATGACACCTATTATTGGCGTGCTCAAGCTCGAGATGCTGCAGGAAATTGGGGACAATTGAGTGATGCTTGGAATTTTACTATTGATACCATACCCC
>BPTK01000392.1 GCA_023705905.1 Candidatus Heimdallarchaeota archaeon | reverse complement strand
ACGAAACAAAAATGGCTTATAATTGTAAATCTTTTTCTTGCTGAAATTGAACAATTCCGTTAAAGATTAAACCAACAATATTGCTCGTTCAATAAATATTTCATTAACCAGAAGATCAAGCGAAGGAATGTCGTTTACTTGAATAAGCCGATTTGTCTGATAATATTTTTTAATAGTTTCCCATATTTTTTTATCATTTTGAATGGCATCGATAAAATGTTTCATTCTCTGCTGAGCTAAGAATGATTGTCCTTTAAATAGATAACAGATGATAAATGGAGAGATTGCATTCATGATTATCGTATATTCCCCAAAAATAGCGCGATCTAATCCTTGAGAGAACATCTCATCACTAAAGGAATTAATAGCAGAGAGAAAACCTCCAAACAAATGATCTTGGAACGACCATCCCTCTACAAATGATTGGGAGAAGATTGGGTTTCCACCTTGTGATATAATTAAAATTACGACAGACTCTTCGTCTTGAATCTCGTCTGGTTCAACCACACGTTTTCGAAGCATATTATCCATTTGTTCATTTAACCGAGCTAATTGCAGACGTTCAGTTAAGGTTGCTTCTGATTTTTTTAAGTTTTCCCAAATTGTCAATTGCTTGAGTAATTCATCGTGTTCGTTAGAAATTTTTCTAGCTAACATTTTAAGTCCATACTTTTCAGCAACTTGTTGTCCTTGAGTTAATAATCGTCTTGCTTCTTTCAAATCTAAGGTTATTAAAGCTAAACTAGCTTGTAATATGTATATTTCCCCCAGAATCCAATATGAGTGTGATTTTTCAGCAATTTCTAATAATCGATTAATCAAGGGATTTATTTCATCCAGAACTTCTAAGTTATTAGTCGTACGTAATTCTGTTAGATATAAATCACATAAGTGGATTAAAGTTTTTATAATGAGTTCAAAATCGGTATCTGATTTTTCAAGGATTTTTTTTAACAATTCTTCTGTCTTAGCCTTATCACGTATTCGCTGACTCTTTTTTAGTAGTATCGCTTCTGAAAAGACAATCCATATTTCAATTCTAGGGCTTTTAATTTGTTCAGACAATTTTTTAACATCATGAAAATATTTATTAGCCTCGTCCACATCATCATTTTCAAGAGAAATTTCAATTGCGCTAATTAAAGGTGAAATCATTATAATGGGTGATCCAATTTCCTTGCTTATTGCTATACTTTTTTCTATATTTTTTAAAGCTTGTTCAACCTCACCTTTTTCACTTAATAATTCCCCTATTATGTTATATAACATAGCAACATTACGTCTATTGTTAATTTCTTTGAAAAGATTTAAAGAATTCTCGCAGTGTTTAAGTGAAATATTTAATTCACCTTTTAATTGATATGACGCTCCTAAAATATAACATATCAATGCAATTCCGAATTTATTGTTAATTTCTTCAGCTATGGCTAAAGCTTGTTCAAGATAATTTATAGATTGGTCTAACTCACCTTTAGCGTGATAAAGTGTCAAACCGATACATAAAATTGTCATAGCTTTTTCTAGTCGGGGCTCTATTTTATCCCACAAAGACAAGCTATATTCTAA
>BPTK01000391.1 GCA_023705905.1 Candidatus Heimdallarchaeota archaeon | reverse complement strand
ATTAACTATAGAAGATGAAATTATTTTTGCAATCCTTAACGATAGTGCTCCGGTAAATCAGTTGATTGAAGTGATTCTTTTAATGCAATCAAATTCACAAAAAATAGGAAAATTTGGATCCAAAACCTCTTTGGTAAGGTGCTATGAATGTGGGAAGTTATTTGCAGCTGGTGAAATGACCTGTAAAAAATGTTCAGCTCCAAGACCTACTTGTGTTGTTTGTTTATTAAATATAGTTCCATCTGAAAAAGAAGGTATTATACGATTGCCTTGTTGCGGTGTTTATGCCCATATTCATCATATCGAACAATGGCTTGAAAAGAATTCTAACTGTCCAAACTGTCATCAAGATTTAAACAGGATATTTAGAAAAATGTAAGCATAGAATATCCATTTCTCTTACTGATACTAAAATGTCGAATCTAAATATTATTTAGATCAAGCAATTACTCCAGTATTGAACTAACTCTGCCTACTTTTCCACTCTCTAATCTTACCTTGATTCCATAAGGATGGCTACTAGAGTTAGTGAGAATAGTTTCTACTACGCCTGTTGTTAAATCTCCAGTTCTTTGGTTATGTTTTTCAACAATTGATACTTTTGCACCAATATGGATATTTTTTCTCTTCATCGCAGGCATAACTGTATCTTCTCCTACCCTTTTTAATCTTTAATATCTATGAAGAAAATAGCATATGATTTTAGGCTATTAAAATAAAAAAAATAAAAAAAAACTAAAAGAGGTTAACACTACCCAGAAGTTGTGTGACCATCTATAGTTATAGTTGGAGTGTCTATTGGTAAGTAAGACGGTGTAATATCCGATCCAATATGAATCAAATCTTTTAGCGATTTGTAGAAGTTTCCTGCAATTGAAACTGGTTTGATTGGTTTAACAATTTCTCCTTTTTCTACAAGAAAAGCGTTAATTGCTTGTATAGAGAAATCTCCAGACATGAAGTTGCTGTGTCCAACTCCCATTAAACCACCTTCAATATATATTGCTTTGTCAAATTCTGCTATTTGCTTATCGAGATTTTTAGTACCTGGATCCATGCGAACCTTTGTTACACTAATTGTTGGTAAAGCTTCAAATTCTGCATCACCTTGACGGTTTGCGTTTCCAGTGCTTCCAGTACCGAAGATTTTACCGTAATAATTATTGAATAGGAAAGATTTCAAAACACCATTTTCAATAATCTTAGTTTTTCCTCGACCTGTTCCTTCGTAATCGATAGCAGTGGTAGATACGATATTTGGATCTTGAGCATCATCAACTAGATTTAGCTCTTTAACAGCTATTTCCTCATTCAATTTGTCTCCTAGAGGATTGCGCTTTTCCACAACCATAGCTCCATTTGTTACTCCTGTAACTACTGCTCCGAGAAAACTTCCTGCAGTAAGTGGGTGCCAGATAGTAGGCAAATTAACAGATTCTCCGAGAGCTTCTGAACCGAGATGTTTCATAGCCATGTCAACAGAGTTCACCACCACTTCTGAGATATCTTGAACTGATCTTCCAATATAGATCGGAAGAGCGTCGTGTAGGGAAAGAGTGTAGATCTCGGTGG
>BPTK01000390.1 GCA_023705905.1 Candidatus Heimdallarchaeota archaeon | reverse complement strand
TGTCAATATTATCTATCAAACATTGCTGGATAATAACTTTGGAGGTTTTATGGAGATAATCAGCTATTTTCCGTTCACGTTCATCTTGAAATATACGAAGTTTGAGCCCTTGAAAAGGAAGCTTTTGACGTTTGTACACTGACTGTAAGTGAGCTTTTCTCTTGTTGAACCATTGGTTGAAAGCTTTCAGAGGACGACCACTGATGAGAAATGGGGATGTAACATTACTCACGCAAGTTACGAGATTGTTCACTCCTAAATCTATGGCGAGAATGTTTTTTACTGGTCGAAAAGAAGCATTAACTTCTTTTTCATAGATGATTTCCAGCAAAAATGCTGTTCCCTTAGGAATCAATCGCGCTTGCTTGACCTTTTCCTTTCTCAATCTTGTTTTAATAGTCAGTCCTACTCTTTTTGGAAAAACTAACTTATTCTTTCTTAGTTTTACCTGGTTGTTGGTAAAATACAGTATATACACTCCTCGTTTCTTCTTATATTTTGGAGGTCGAGGTTGATTATTGAACTTCTGTGGGTTCTTCTTCCATTCCTTTAGTGCTCGGAAATATCCCTTCCAACTTTTCACCAGAAATTTGATAGTTTGTTGGGCTGAATGTGCAGGTAAGCTTGTATAAGTCGGGTGGTAGCGAATGATATTCATCAATTCAAATGCGGATGTAAAATACTTGCTTCGATCTAGTTGAAATTTTATGATGTAATTTGCATAGTTATAGAGATTTTTTGCTTGATGTGCCAACTGCATCAAAGTGACCGATTGCTTCACCCAGATCCGTTCAGTTCGCAGTACAAGCATATATTTATCATTACTATTTTAGTATATATAACCCACAATATTACTAGTAAATTTAAATTATCAATTCTTGCTCTAGCCCTTTTCTCCTCACCTGTGCAACTATGAGAATCTTTTACTAGAAAAATTTTGTAGTCGAGTTTGTGAGAAGTAATAGAACTTACTTTAAGCAAGCTTTGTGATAAGACCAGCAACAAATAGAGTAGTGATACCTTTAGAGTGTAAAAAAGAATTCAATTGTTTTCTTATCTGATTCCTGAAGCGATACTAAAATTAAAAACAAGATTGAAGCTAACGAACTATTAGAGAAGAATTGATTTCCTTCTTCCTAAATTATATTTCATATTAACGATCAATCACTCCAATTTCTTAATGCGAGACCTTGGCTTCTATAATCTCTTGTTCTACAAAATTTATCCAGTTTACTTTATTCATCATTAGATCTACTTCTAATCTTGGAGAAATGTCTTTTGTTGCTATACTTTGTAATCGTATGATAAACCATTCAAATGAGAAGATAAAATTCGTTTTTGACCATAATCGTAGCAAAATATCAAAACACAGTATAACGAAAAGAGCTGCTTGAAATTCCAAACGCTGAAATAATATTTGTTGAGGGAGAGATGCAAATCTCTGGGATAAATACAGAACAAATAAGAAGCTGGTACAGGTGAATAAAACATTCTAAAATTCAATCTCTTTTCCAATATCTAACTATTTACATCTTAACATTGTGATTAACATATGACTCTAAATTATAATCGAAGAAATAAGTAAATTACACCTATGAT
>BPTK01000389.1 GCA_023705905.1 Candidatus Heimdallarchaeota archaeon | reverse complement strand
AGTTTTTCCAGAACCACTTTCCCCAACCAATCCTACTGTTTCTCCTTTATTAATATAAAAATCTACTCCATCAACTGCTTTAACATAACCAGCTAATTTCTGAAAAATCCCCTTATAAATAGGAAAATATTTTTTAACGCCTTTTACATTCAATATTTTTTTGTTATTCGTTTCTATAATTTTAGACATCCTTCCTAATTATATTTCCAGCAATATACATAATGCGAATCACTGCCAGAAACAATTGGTTCTTTCTTCCGGCAAATAGGTTTCGCATAATCACATCTTGCTTCAAAATAACATCCTTCTGGTAACAGATACGGATTTGGAACTGTTCCCCTTATTGAAGCCAACCTTCCAGATTTGTTAATTTCTGGGCGAGATTTTAATAAAGCTACAGTATAAGGGTGTAGAGGATTTTCAAACAATTCTTTTACTGTTGCTCTCTCTACAACTTTACCAACATACATTACTACAACTTCATCCGCAATTTCCCCAATAACGCCCAAATCGTGGGTAATCATCATAATAGACATTCTAAACTCGTTTTGGAGATCCTGCATTAATTTTAGTATCTGAGCTTCTGTGGTAACATCTAATGCAGTAGTAGGTTCATCTGCTATGAGAAGTGCAGGATTACAGGAAAGTGCCATTGCTATCATTACCCTCTGTCTCATACCTCCACTAAATTCATGAGGATACTGGTCTATCCTTTCCCCAGGACACGGTATTCTAACTTTTTCCAGCATCTCAATTGCAATTTCTTTTGCTCTTTTCTTATCAACTTTTTGATGCAATAATACTGCCTCCATAATCTGTTGGCCTACTGTATAAACCGGATTTAATGACGTCATAGGTTCCTGAAATATCATAGCAATCTCATTCCCCCTGATTTCTCGTATTTGTTTGCCATAAATATTTAATTTTGCAATATCAATAACTCTGCCATTACCATGGGGGTAATAATATATATTTCCGCCCTCAATTTTTCCTTCTGGTTGTGGATGCAAAAGCATAATAGATAAAGCAGTTACACTTTTTCCACATCCACTTTCTCCCACTAAGCCAATACTTTTCCCCTTTTCAACATCAAAGCTATTACCATCAACGGCTTTCACTATTCCTTGTTCAATATGAAAATATGTTTTCAAGTCTTTTACTTCTAACAATAATTTTTTTTCATTCACTTTGCTAATCCTTTCAAAGCCTGCTACCGGTTAACTGACTTGATTATCTTTCACAATAATCAACCAAGTTTAACTTTTTATTATAATGTTTAATTTTAAATTAATAATCTTATATTATTATATAAGATCAAAACTATTTAGAATAGGGATCTGCAACATCTCTTAAGGCATCTCCAACAAAATTAAAACAAAGTACTGAAACCATAATAGCCATAGCAGGTATTAATAACCACGGATAATGTCGTAATAGATGTGGTTCTCTAAGTCTAGCTAATAGAAGTCCCCAACTAGTCATTGGTGGTTTTATACCTAAACCTAAAAAACTTAATGAAGACTCACCTATTATCATCATTGGTATGCTTAAAGTTGCAATAATTATTATGGTTTCAGTACTTTGAGATCGGAAGAGCACACGTCTGAACTCCAGTCACGTGAAACG
>BPTK01000388.1 GCA_023705905.1 Candidatus Heimdallarchaeota archaeon | reverse complement strand
TGATTGTCCCTCATTATAGAAATATTTTGAAGAGAATTGAAGGAGGAAGTGAATAAAATCACAATTAAGAGAGAAAGATTATCGGATATTGACAAACAAAATTCCTTAATTATCGATGTAACGTACAAATGTAATTCCAATTGCAATTATTGTCAATGGGGAGATTTAACCAATAATCCTGCAGAACTAAGTTACGAAGATCTGTTAATTTCCAAAGAAACTCTTACTGTTTTAGGTACGAAGCGAGTAGTTTTTTCTGGAGGTGAACCACTTCTTTTTAAAAAACTTACAGATTTAGTCTATTATTACAACCAAAAGAATGTTGAATCGATTATTTTAATGACAAATGGTATTCTTCTAGACGTTTCAAAATTAAAAAATTTGATCAAATTTGGTTTAACTGGAGTAACTTTTTCTATAGATTCGCTCGATTATAATATTGCGAAAGAATCAAGAAATGTTTCTCACAAAGTCCATCAAAAAATCTTCAAAAACCTAATAGACGCTATTGAATACAGAGAAACACATTATTTTGAATTAGGTTTAAATTGTGTTTTATCTGCAGCCAATTTACAAATTGATTACATAAAAGAACTAGTTTTATTCTGTAACAAGCACAAAATTGATTGGTTGAAATTCCAACCCATATTTGATGATGGTTACCTTACTCTTAATGCACCTCATCTTATACTCAATGAAAATCATTCGCAAAATTTACTTGAGATTGGGGAATATGTAGTTAACCATCTAGAAATTAGCTCCAATGGTTATGAGTTCTGGAGAGCAGTTTCAGAGCTCTTAATAGGTAACATTCTTCTGGGAAGATCTTGTGGTTTAGATAGTAGACAATCAATTTTGATTAGAGGAGAACTGAAATTTTGTTACTGGCTAGATGACCCAATTTACTCTTCAAGTCCTATTGAGATTGGTAGTGAGAGTGTTCAAATAACAAGAAACAGATTTAAGGAAGCGAAGGAAAAATGTCAGACAGGACTATACTGTTTCTGCCTTCAAACCTTATCTCATGAATGGGAGATATCACAATGAAAGTTTCAAGCATAGATATTATTATACCTTCTTTTCGAGCTAATCCTGAATATCTTGATCCAATATTCAATCTAAACAAACCTAATAAAGTCATAATAAAGTATTTCTTAATAGTAGATAATCCAAAAATAAAAGATAATAAAGTTCTAATTGAATATGAGAAAAGACAAGATATTGTTGTTATAAGAAATGAAAAGAATATGGGTGCTTCAGCTTCAAGAAACAAAGGAATAGATGAAGGAAGAGGAGATTGGTTGCTTTTTCTGGATGATGATATAATTGTAGATAATTATTTATTAAAGAAATATGCTGAAGCCATTACTCAATCAGGAAGTACAGTACCTGGGTTTGTTGGAGTTACAGAATTTCCGGAGCCCGTTAACAGTTTCACAAAAGGTGCCATCATCAGTGATATATTAACATTTTTTCCTCTAGCGAAAGATGAGGAAGAGATGCCATGGGGTGTTACGGCTAACCTACTGCTAAAAAGAGAGGCTTTAGGAGATTTTAGGTTTCAAGACAAAATATTCCCTAAATTTGGAGGTGGAGAGGATATTGATTTGTGTTTAAATATTGTTCA
>BPTK01000387.1 GCA_023705905.1 Candidatus Heimdallarchaeota archaeon | reverse complement strand
ATATTTCTTGAGAAAACTTGCTTCTTTCGGATTATTCTTTTAGATCCTATAATTGTTTCAAATTCTGCTGTTACATGTCTTCTATACATTGAATCAAACAGTACTTCTATTAATCCCGTACATACGGTTGCTAGATTTAGATCTCTGAATACTGGACCAATAGGATGACCAACACCATTATCTCCTCCTCCTCCCCAATGTATACCAACAACTCTTTTCCATTCTTCATCGCTATTGGGGTTTGTCTTTTCTAGATACAAAGACCCAGAGTCACCAAAATCGGAGAAATCCGCACCATCTCCAAGGATATAAAGATCATCAGTTGATCCATAATGACCAGTGTCATAGTCAATTAAGTCAACGATTCCACAAGTCAAACCCGTAGTTTGTCCAACTTTTTCAATTTCCATGTCTACTACAGCACTTGTTATTTCATAGACTGCAGGACCTCTATCACATGCTATGCTAAACCTAGCATCACTTGAACCAAACGGTTCTGCTATAGCAACATCTAGAGTTCCTGAACGAACTACATCCGCAAAATGATCTGCTGGATCACTACCTCCATCGAAAGCGCTTGGTTGTATAACATGATCTCCTGCTGTTGATCCTAAGACATGTTCATTGGATAATAAGACAAAATTATCGTTTGTTTTGTCCCAAACCCATCCTCCTAATGTTCCTCCACCTTGTCCTAGTAATCCTATACTGTAACCCCCTGGGATAGGTCTGACTCTAGCCTCTAAATCAGTTGTACAATTATCACAATCAACTTCAGGTACAGCTGGTACAACTTCTTGAACATCAGTGAGTACAGTAATTTCAGATTCTGCTGAGTTTGAATAAAATCTAAATTCTTTGGGAATTAGTCGAGACTTTCTTACTCTATCTAAAGGTAATTTCCTGTGGACATGTATTACAATGCATAATTTATCCGTTTTCTTTCCTTTTGTTCGTTTATAGCCAATTCCAATCCCATGAATATTGGGATGCTTCAGTAATTCCTCCCTGTACTTTGATTTTGCTTCTCTCAAAATACGAATATTCCTACTATATATTTCTGATTCTTCATCTTTAGCCATTAAATTCCTCTCCTTATTGAACTGTTACTTTAAGCGAATTTTCCTTTTAATAGTTATCCTTCTAGACCAAAATTACCCATAATATTCTGAACAATTTCACACCAGTATGTGGGCTGTCGTCTCACATGTATTTGCTCCTAAACTATCTAAAAAGGCAAATTTTATCGAAAATACCATCAAAGAAATGCGGATAATTTATTAATTGACACATTTTTCATATTGGCAAAAACTGCCAGATAAAAGCCTAAACTTGAAAATATCTTCACCTAAGAAGAAAAAGGAAGAAGAAAGTTTTAAATAATTAGGAGTGAATCATATTTGCTTCACGCATGGAGGTTGATAAAATGAGTGAGGTTGATAAAACATTTATCAATATTGATAATGTAAATTATGAAATAGATTTAAAGACTAAAGAGGTTAAAGGACCCGATAAAAAATATTCAGAGAAAGAATTCAAAGATAAACTAGCGAAGATACCCTTTTTTATTGTAGGTCCTGATGCAGAGAAAGAAAAAACTTTGCATACTTTTACAAACGAAGAAAAACTGGAAAAATGGTTA
>BPTK01000386.1 GCA_023705905.1 Candidatus Heimdallarchaeota archaeon | reverse complement strand
CACATATTTCACCTACTGTTGCCCCTTCTTTTGTAGCTTCCATTATTATAGGCATCACATTTTCTTCTTTTTCGCAGACGCTTCTTAGTTTGTCTAAAATTTTCTCTAACTTGGCGTTGTCTCTCCGTGCTTTTAACTTATTAATCCGTGCAACTTCAATATCTATGGCTTTTTGCGACGTTCTGAAGACATCTGTGACTGTGTCATATGGAACTTGATATTTATTGATTCCTAACATGATTTCCTCCCCTTTTTCAAGGCGTACCCTTCTCTTATGGAACGCGTCTCTCATTTCTTTGTAGAGCCAACCCGTAGATAAAGCTTTGTCTATGGAACCAACCTTTTGAATTTTATCCATATATTTCCATACTCTTTCTTCAACCTCATCAGTTAACCACTCTACATAATAACTTCCTGCTAAAGGGTCTATTGTGTTAGTTATTCTAGTTTCATCTGCGATTACTTGCTGAGTTCTTAACGCAACCAAGGCGGCTTCCTCTGAAGGTAGACAAATAGCCTCATCGTAAGAATTTGTATGGAGCGATTGACATCCACCTAAATTAGCCTCTAAGCCTTGTATCGCTGTACGAACGATATTAATCATAGGTAATTGGGCAGTTAAAGAGCTTCCCGCGGTTTGTACATGGAACCTAAAACCAAGATTTTTGGGATTTTTCACTTCGTATTTATCCTTCATTAACTTGTGCCATATCCTTCGAGCTGCACGGTATTTTGCTATTTCCTCAAAGAAATCCTTATGAGCTGCTAAATGAAAAGCTAATCTACCTACAAAGTCATCAGCTTTCCAGCCTCTTTCGAGTAAGTTGTCAATATGAGAACAAGCGCTCGCAAATACGAAACCTAATTCTTGAACAGCATCTATGCCACCTTCACGGTAGTTATACCCCGTGAAATTGATTGGATGCCATTTTGGAACGTTCTTCTGAGCTACTGTCCATTCAATAAAATCGCACGCCACTCGCAACAAATGGTTTGGTGGACTGTTCTTGTATGGGATATAGCCGACAGTCATTGTTAATATGTCGTTTTGCGTAATACCCATTAAATCTTTTAGGTCATATCCTCGCATTTTTGCCATGTTAAAATACATTGCACACACAGGTGCACACGTAAAGGGTTCAACAACTAAAGCTACGCTAATTTTATCAATGGGTATGTCTTCTGTAAGCGCAAAAAGACTGTCAATGCAATAAAGCGGAACACCAGATGTACCAACCTCTGGTGCGGCATCGGAGTTTGTAGGGTCAATTCCGTTAAAAGTAAGAGCGTCAACGGCAGCACTGAACCCTGTTTCACCGTTCTCGTATAAATACTTCCATCGTAAATTAGTCTCTTCTGGAGTTCCGTGGCCTGAAAATAATCTCATAGTCCATAATCTTCCGCGATACATAGTAGGATAAACTCCTCTTGTATAAGGTTCTTGTCCAGGAAAGTTAACTTTATCTAAATAATCTCCTTTTACATCTAATGGAGTGTATAGCTTTTTTATCGGAATTTCAGAATCGGTTACGAATTTGGCATCGCGTTCTTTTGATTCTTTTATTTTTTCTTCCCATTTTTCTTTTTCTAATTTAATTTTTTCTAAATAATCTTTATCAAACATATTTAAAATCACACTTTATTTAGC
>BPTK01000385.1 GCA_023705905.1 Candidatus Heimdallarchaeota archaeon | reverse complement strand
GATTTGTAGAGTAAACCTTTATTTGAGTGAAATATTATATTTTATCTGATACATATGGGTTCATTACCTAATACAATCTATTGTTTTGCTTGTGGTGAAAAATTCACTAAAAGTGATCCAGAAGGATATGAAGCTTGTCCTAGCTGTGGAAAAGGTTTTTCTGACTTATCAGAAGAAGCTCAATTTGCTGTAAGTATGATTATGAAATCTATGATTGAGCATTTTAGATAATAATAATCTTAAAGTTTTCAAGCTTTCACAAGTTAAACTCAAGCCAACCAAATTGATTATCCAGTATAATGAATGTTATAATCAATATTAGGATGAGAAAAGCCATTACAATTTGTATCATGTATAGTTTACTAATTTTTCTAAATTGTCTAGTAGATACTGAACCCCCTCTAACAAAAGATTGAGATGTCCAAAAAATTAACGCACACGATGCATAGATAGAGATCACGTTCAGAATCAGCAGTATCAATGATCCCAAGGCAGCTTGAAGGAATTCTGGATTGGCAACACTTACTAACAAAACACCTACATTAGCAGCTGGTGGGCATAAAGATGCAGCAACTGCAACTCCTACAATTGAGGCGCTTTCCCCGCGAATTATGAACAAACCTGCAGCTAATCCACTTGCTATAGCAAATATTATATCACCAATTCCTGGATTTGTTCTGATAGCTATTTGTTCACTATTTATAATATACTCAGGATTAGTCCAATTGAAAATTGCTCCAACTATTAAACCAATTACAATTATTATAACTAACCCCACTACCTCTGCAATCATTGCTCTTTTTGAAAAGATATTCTTAGGAGTCATAGTACCTAAAACTGTAAGAGCTATCGGACCAAGCAATGGAGCAATTATCATACTTGCGATAATAATAATAACATTGTCGTAAATTAAACCAAAAGAAGCAAGAACCCCTGCTAAAAATATAAGAGCTATGAATGTAGGATTGAGTAAGGCAAGACCCTTGACATTTGCAATCATTTCATCTGTGCTTATTCCTCTGCCTTTTACAGAAACCTCCTTTTTGTCAGAGGATATTGTTAGTGCAACAGGTGATACTGTTATACTTCCAAATACTGTCCCAACGCCTAACCCTTTTAATTCTTCAAGTAAAATCGAGGTTTGTTGATTTTCTACAACTGTATGTAGAGTTGCGATTTCCTTGAAAATTGTCACATTGAAGACAATTGCAAGTTTTTCATCTAACTCCTTAACAATTTCCAACTTATCTGCTGGAATTATTATTTTAACATCCTTCATAGTGTGAACCACACGCGGTAATGATAGTACATTGAAACTATATTATAAAATTCTTTTGTCAAAATTCTGAATCAAAATATTGATGTATTTATAGCCCTTGAATCATCAATTGGGTTGTTTTCAGTTAAATACAACTTAGGATTTTTATTTTCCGTGAGTGTACTTACGTAAAGCATACTTCAATTTCGATTCTTCATCTTCTATATATCGAGGATATTTTCTCAAAATCTTATCTAATTCGCGATTTAAACCCTTCAATTCCTTATCCATTTTCCCCAAGATTTTGTTCATATCTTCTATAAGAGTTTCTGGTTGCATACTCAGAAATAAGCTAATTCTAATTATAAAATAGGTAAGATAAGGAAACTACTGTCGTAAT
>BPTK01000384.1 GCA_023705905.1 Candidatus Heimdallarchaeota archaeon | reverse complement strand
AGATCGTTTCACGTGACTGGAGTTCAGACGTGTGCTCTTCCGATCTTTAAAATATGCTTTAAAGAACAAAGGTTTTGTACTCTATATATTCATGTTTTTCTTGTATGAGTATGTCCTACTGGTGCTCGCAACAACCGTACCATTGTATGGTAAACATGTTCTAGGCGTAGGTACATTTCCTACATCGATAATGTTAGGGTTGTTGTTTATCGTAGGAATTGCCACGGTAATAATTTGGAAGAAGTTAGATGTTAAACTTGGAAGCAAAAAAGGATATTTTATCTCAATTGTCGCATATTTTGTTGCTTCAATCCCATTGTTATTTATAGAGACATACGAAATCGCATTAGTTGTAGTATCCTTAATGGGTTTTGGATTTGGAGGCATGTTGTATTTCATTTATTTGATTATTGCAGATGTTATTGACGAGGATGAGTTAAAAACGGGTGTACGGCACGAGGGAATCTTCTTTGGAATTACTAATTTCTTCATGCGGCTTTCAATGGTTCTTTCTATTTTAACTGTAGGGCTCGTATTCACAGCATCGGGTTGGGGAGATTACCAACCTTCTCCAGGTGTAGATGAAATCTTTGGGCTTAGATTATTAGTATTTCTGTTCCCAGCCATTGCACTAGGTCTAAACCTGATTTGCTTAAAATTTTACCCCTTCTCAAAATCTAGAGTTGAAGATATTAAGCAACAAATCACGGAACTTCATAACCAGAAGAAAGAAAAAGTTACTTAAATTAACTAAAAAATTATTTTAATATTCTTTTTTTTTATTTTAGACTCAAGTTCTAATCTTAGTATTCACTTATGAATTTTTTAAAGCTTGATCTAAATCTCTGATCAAATCACTAGGGTCTTCTAAACCGACCGAAAATCTAAAGTGAGTATCAGACATTCCCATAGTTCGTTTTTCCCACGAAGCTAGATCAATTCCCGTCATAATAGCAGTATATTCTATTAATGAAGTCGTGTCTCCTAGTGATACTCCGACTTTGATTAGTTTTAATAAATCGATGAACTTATAACTAGCATCCATCGACTCCAATTCGAAGCCAATCATGCCACCAAAATCCGTCATTTGCTTTTTAGCGATGTTATATCCCAAATCAGATTCTAATCCCGGGTAAACAACCTTTGTCACTTTTGGATGTTTACTCAAGAATTCTGCAATTTTTATAGCACTTGAGCTATGTCTTTTCATTCGCAAACTAAGAGTTCTGCATCCGCGTAAAATGAGCCACGCGTTAAACGGACTTAAAACGGCTCCTTGGGTCTCTAACCAGAAATATCGAATATTTTGTAATTTGTTTTTAGGACCAATTATTGCCCCACCAAGACAATCACCGTGGCCATTGATATATTTAGTTAAACTTTCAATTACTAAATCAGCACCTAATTCTATTGGTTTTTGTAAAGCTGGACTTGCGAATGTGTTGTCCACAATACATTTCCCTCCTAATTCGTGAATAAATTCAGCGCATTTCTGAATGTTTATTACATCAATTGTGGGGTTTGCCGGTGTTTCAACAAATACAAACTTAGTTTGTTCGTCAATAGCCTTTTTGACAGCGTTTAAATCCCGCATATCAATTATTCTCGGTTCATATCCCATTTGTGGGTATACATTTGTAAAAAGGCGATATGTTCCAGTGTATTGGT
>BPTK01000383.1 GCA_023705905.1 Candidatus Heimdallarchaeota archaeon | reverse complement strand
GTTACTACGGAAACTAAGGATTGGCCTCAACCAACTTCTGGACATCGAATCGCAGGAGTTTCATCTTTCGGTTTTGGTGGAACAAACTATCATGCTGTGATGGAAGAATATATTCCTGGTGAAACCATTGGTCATCTACCAAAATTACTTTCAAAAGAAGAATTGGATTCATTAGCGAGACGTGTCAGTCAAATGACTTCACAATCAGCTGGTGAACAAGCTTTCACTACTGTTTTTGATGAATCTTCTTGGAAGAATTATTACGATAAAAATATTGTATTAGAAACTGAACCTCTGTTTGTAGGAGGAGCATCTGATGCTGCATTACTCAAAAGTTTGGAAGCATTCAAAACAAAAATACCAAAGAGTACTTTTGCTTTGAATGGAACAGGGACTCGTATACACGATATTAGCCAAGAAACAATGGTTGCGCTCTCTCAGAAGAAAAGAATCGGTCTTGTATCTAAATCACTAGATGATTTACCCTCTTTAATTGATTCAGCAATATCTGGACAAAAAGATAAAGCGAAGAGGTTGATACTACGAAATAAAGGGATTTTCTATGGCGAAGATCACACCCTTGGAAAAATCGCTTTTATGTTTCCAGGACAAGGTAGCCAATACGTTCGTATGGGTAAAGAGCTCTGGGACAAGTATGATATTGTAAAAGATGCTTTTAGAGAAGCAGATGAAGTTACACAAGCTGAACTTGGATTCTCCCTTACAGAAATAATCTTTGCTATAAGTAAAGATGATGCAGAATCTAAAGAATTACTAAGAAAAACTGAAGTAACACAACCAGCAATCTTTGCTGTTAATATAGGAATATATCGATTATTGCGCTCATTTGGCATTAAACCAGACTTTGTTGCAGGTCATAGTCTAGGAGAATATGCAGCACTCGTTGCATCTGGAACTATGAGTTTCAAAGATGGTTTAATGGCTGTTATCCCTAGAGGCAAAGCGATGTCACTTTTTGATACTGACGATAATGGTATGATGGCTTCAGTCAGTGCTGATCATAAAACAATTGATAAAGTTTTGAAAAGTGTCAAAGGTTATGCAATAGCTGCAAATAAAAACACTCCAAGTCAAACAGTAATATCTGGTGGATCTGCTGCAGTAACTGAAGCGATTAAGATTTTCATGGAACAAGGTATTACAGCAATACCTTTACCTGTTTCTGCAGCATTTCATTCAGAAATTGTTGCTCCTGCAGAGAAATTCCTAAGAGAGTCACTCGAGAAGCTTACATATAGCAAACCATCAATTGCTCTTTCAAGTAATGTTACTGGTGGATTATATCCAGAAACGAGACAAGAAATTATTGATCTGCTCTGTAAACAAGTTTATTCTCCTGTTGAGTGGATGAAGCAGATTACAAATATGTACGAGGAATATGGTGTAAGGACATTCATTGAAATTGGTCCTAAATATGTACTAACAAGTTTTGCTAAATCTATTCTTGAAGATAAGAAAGATATTGTTGCTCTAGCATCAAATCATCCTAAAAGAGGAGGTATGCAACATTTCAACGAAGTAGTTGCTGCTCTCGGTGCTTTTGGTTATCCATTAAAGATTCCAAACAAAGATGATTCGATTTATAGCGAAGAATTTAGAAACCCAGCAAAGGGCTTCTTCAAGAAGCAGGCATTGGCAACGACCTCAATTGCTCCTTCGATTGGTAAACCTCAAATCATT
>BPTK01000382.1 GCA_023705905.1 Candidatus Heimdallarchaeota archaeon | reverse complement strand
AACTTACTTAATTTCTTAAAAATTGTAAATAATTTAGAGGAATTTTTAAAATATAGTTCAGCAAGAGAATTTGTATCCATGGATTGAAAAGATTCTTGATTTTGTTTATTAATCGAAGAAGGGACGGTATTTGTTTGTATTTGGAGAAGCAACTTCTCCCAATAGGCTTTCATCCTATCAATGTTTCCATTTTTAGTCATATGAATAAAAGTTTTATTGTTATTATTGATTCAACCATAAAAATTCCGATAAAAAATGAAAACTAATTGATCTGAAAACTTTAATACTTAGAATACAAAATATCAAATATCTAACATGATAATCTAGCTAATTCTTAAAATGTATTAATCCAGGTTGTAAAATCTATGGGAGCCTTGCAAATTCCAAATTCGATTGAAAGTATTTACAATTTCTTTAATGAAGTTAAAAATTGCCCAGTAAAGAAGATGAACCCCGTCCCTATTTCTGCTTTAAACGAAAACTTGTTTTTTAATAAAGAAGACATAAAAAGCCACATGACTTTTCTTTGGGAAGTTGTAGAAATGGAAGAATATTTTATTTGGATTATTCAATCGAATAAGTGGGATAGAAAAACTTGGAGGAATCACTTTATTAATAAGCTTCAGAGTAATCTCGCAACTTCAATTTTAGTATTTGTTCCGGGAAAGATGGATGTTAATCAAACTTTAGAGCAATTCAGCATGTCCATAATAACTATGGATGGAACTCTTGACTTTCCTTCTGTCATTCCCGAAAAACCAGAGGAATCTGTTCTAAAAATATGGGAAGCAATTAAATCTAACACTCTAAGTGATATTCTTGAATTTGAGAGTCAAGTCGTATGTGAAAAGTATCGCGTTACTGCAGAAAATCTCTATGTTGCATTACAAACAAAGGATATTGATGAAATAATTGAGATATTTCATAGAGCGGGACACAAAACTCAAGATGGATATGTTCTCCCAAAAGAAGATACTATTCTGGAGAATGCAATTCTTCATATTACGGATTCTAAAACTATTCCTAAACAAGTAATGAAAGAATATTATAAACTTGATGGAAATGATTCTGGAGAAGAAGCACAGTGGATAATATCATTAACTCCAGAATCATTGACTTATTTTAAAAAAAATCAGAAAATAATAGAAATCTCATTGGAATTCCCTAAATCGAAAAAGAAAACAAAAAAAGATAAAGAAACGAGAGAAAAGGTCTTAAATTTTCTCGCTTCATTGGCAGCATTAATTAGTCGTAGGGCGGCATATAACGCAGAAACATTTGCTTTTCAATATGGAGAGTATTCTTTAATACATTTTTATACTATACGATCTCTCAAGAACTTGTTTGAAGAAAGAAAAGAAGCTAAACTCAATGTCATATTTCAAGAGTGGCAGAGAAGATTTGAAGCTGTATATCGTAAAGGAGATGCTACCGAAGACTTATTTCTAAAACATACATACTTAGGATTATTAATCCGACTTGTATTATATGTAGTTTATTTTCCAAAACAAAAGTTAAAAACCCAATCGATTATTGAAATGACCACTTGGTTAGAGGAACGGGGATTCTCATTATTTACTTATGATTTCTTTTCTTGGGGTTTAAACGACCTTGAGATTCTTGAACTATTATATTCTGGATTAAAACCTTTTGATGATGAAGGGCAAGAAAATATTGCAAGAATATTTGAAGCTGATGATTTATTCAGAA
>BPTK01000381.1 GCA_023705905.1 Candidatus Heimdallarchaeota archaeon | reverse complement strand
ATCTTTGAGTATCTAGTAATCTTTCTTCTGTTTTTCTATTTTCCATAAATTGATAAATGATATATAATAAAACAATCACGATTAAAATTGCTAACAAAACTATTACTGCTACATCAGCCATATGAATCAGATTTAAATCCATTTTTGTTTTTATAAAGATTATTAGAAAGTCTGAAAATAGTAAAAATGAGCGTATTTTCTACTTAAATGATCTTCTCAGCACTATGTTTTTATTGCAAGTGTTTAACTCTTCACCATGGTTAAATTAATCGCTGTTAAATATGGGAAAAGAAAATATCCCTCCGAAATACATCCCCAAATCGAAGAATTAGCTGCCCATCTTGATAAAGAAAGCATCAAAGTAACTGAGGGAATGGAGTATTCTTTGCATACTGAGTACTGTTATCTTAGTCGAAAAATGAACAGCAAAATTTTGAATAATTTACCAATTCTACGTGATTCTCATAAGAGCTATGTTCCTCAACTGTGGTATAGCAAGGAATGGGTAAATCAGTTTCATCAGTTTATAATTGAGTTAACAAAAAATCATCCCGCCCCAAAAATTATTGAAATTCATCCTCCTTTCAAGGATTACTGCGAATCTATTGAAAAGTTTCTAACACTCTATAGAAGTTTTGAAGAGAAAATAATGGAGACGTTCAAAGATGTTAATATTCTATTGGAAAATAGATGTGGAACAAGATACCGTGGAGGTAAATTTTTGATATCAAAAACAGAAGATCTTGTTGAACTTTCAAAGCAAATTGATAATCAGGGTTTGAAACTCAGGATTGCTTTAGATCCTCCACAATTAATAACAGGAAATAATATCAACTTACATAAGATTGGAGAAAAGGATATAATACATACTTTAAAACCTTTGAGAGAAATTCGTCATAATATAAAAGCATTACATCTTTGGGGGAAGAAAATAGGAAAAACAGGAAAATTCACTGCACATGTAGGTGATTTAAACACCTTTTTCTCAAATAATCAAAAACTAAAGAATCTCTTTCTTGAGCAACTAAAAGAAATATTTAATGATAACATACCTAGATACTTTGTTCCAGAAGTAAATGGCAGCGTAGATGATTTACATTCAATTGTTAATGATATGCTCGGAACAGGGTTGAAATTTACTTAATATTGTAAACTAAATTGAAAACATCATATAATCAGGATAAAGTGATGAATATGGAAATATTGCCATTTGACCCTCCAAAGGATTATTCGTTGGATGAATTAAAAGAAAGATTGCTATTCTTGCATAAAAAAGACAGAATAAAGATAAAGGGTAAAAAAAGATCTTCAGCAGTCGGTGAAACTATTGAATATCTTCTTGGTTTGGGAAAAAGCATCTCAAAAGATGCTGATTGGGGAGAGTATGAACTCAAATCTACAATAGGTTCTACTGGTAAAAAAATAGGTTTATTCAGTATTGGATGGACATATACAGAAGGTTACAACGCAAGAAATTTTGCTTTAAAATATGGTAAAAAACATCACTCAAAACATCTAGATTTACCAGTTATTAGACTTGATAAAAGAATTAACTATTCAGATAAAAGTGTTAAAAACACATATTATAGAATAAAGAAGATTGAAAATATTCTTGAGTTATTATTTGAAGAAGAAGTTATCGCAACTAGTGATCTCTTAGGAATAGAAAGTCATTTTCAAAGAAAAATTCGAAATCTTGTTTTAATCAAAACTAGATGGTGTGATAAAAAATACAGGGATGAA
>BPTK01000380.1 GCA_023705905.1 Candidatus Heimdallarchaeota archaeon | reverse complement strand
TTTTCAATCTAGAAAGTAAACCTGGAAAGAAGGTTTTTGGTTATATTGACATGTTCGAATATCCTCATGGAACTATAGAAAAACTCCCTGTAGCACTAATCGAGGGGCTAGAAGATGGTCCTAAATTTCTTTTAAGTGGAAATATACATGGTGATGAACTTCATGGGCTTGTAACCTTACAGGAGGTCATTCAAGAACTAAACCCAAAGAAAATCAAAGGAACAATAATAATTTTGCCAACACTCAATCCTGGAGGATTATTAACTCTTACAAGAACACCATTCTATGCACGAAAGGATCCAAATAGATTGTGGCCAGATCCTAAACCCAAGAAAAAACCTGAACTCAAATATCAAGATCCCTATGATGAAAATCTAGATGAAGATAATTTTCCTAATATTCAAGAGGTCTTTTACACTAAGTTATATGAGATATTTACATCCATTGATTATTATATTGACCTACATTGTCATGCTATTCAATCTGTTCCCTATTCCTATATTGATCGTATATATTACGATGAGAAGAAAGAAGGAGACGAGATTGCTGCACAAGAAGTTTTTGATAAAATGAAACCTTTTGTTGAGAGTTTTGGGTTAACCATGGTCCTTGAAGGGCCACCCAAGTCCTATTTTGGAGAAAAGTTACAGCGTTCCACAACAGGAAGCTTTGCTAACAAACTAAGAAAACCAGGTTTTACAGTTGAATTAGGAGGAGCAACAATAGTTGATACTAATATCATAAAAGCTGCAAAAATAGGTGTCTATAACGCTCTTAAATGGGCCAAAATGTTAGAAGGAGAGATTGAAAAAATCACCAATGTAAAAATTCTCGATGAGGAGATGTGGCGTGAAATAAACATTAGATCTAAACATTCTGGTTTCTTTGTCACTGTGGCAGAAATAGGTGAAATAGTAGAGAAAAATCAACCCATCATCGAAATCAGAGATGTATTTGGAAAAGTAAAAGAAACTATCACAGCTCCAGAAAGAGGAGCACTTCTAGCTGTTTGGGATGATGTTAAATGTTATCCAAATGATGAGATAGGTGTTTTTCTAATCAAGAATGATCTAAATGTGATTATGCCTTGGGAATATGAGAAAAAAGAAGAGGAACAAGAAGTGAAGAAAGAATAGAATATCTCAATCTTTTTCCAATTCTAGTATTGCGATTTCCATCTCAGGAAGTTGTTGCTTGAAATCTTCAATGAATGAAAGTTCACCAATTCCTCTACCAATGTGCATTGGTATAGTTACTTGAGCTTGTATTTCTTTTGCCGCTTCAACAGCTTCAGGAACATCCATAACATAAGTACCTGAGATAGGGATTAGAGCAATATGAGGTTTCAAATTTTGCATTTCAACGATTTTATCAGTATCTCCAGCATGGTAAATTAATATTCCATCTATATTTAATATCGGACCTATATGACCTGCCTCTTTTGGATGAAAAGGTGTTTTTGTTTCAGGATCACGAAATCGATGGAAATTATAAGCAGGAATAGCAGATATTTTGATATCAGATAGTACGATAGTACCTCCTGGATTAAGCTCTTGAACCTCTTTTTTAGTGGCTATTTCAGCTTTAAGTTTTTCTTGGCAAATTTTTGGTCCAATTAAAACTGTATTTTCATTTGAAATTAGATTTATTGCTTCTACATTCAAATGGTCAAAATGGTCATGAGTTGTAATTAGGATATCAGCTTTTGGTAAGGAAGATTTCTCCAATTTATAGGGATCAATGTAAATATTCATC
>BPTK01000379.1 GCA_023705905.1 Candidatus Heimdallarchaeota archaeon | reverse complement strand
ACATACCCATTGATAAAATTAGCGTAGCTTTAGTTGTTGAACCCTTTACGTGTGCTCCTGTGTGTGCAATGTATTTTAACATGGCAAAAATGCGTGGGTATGACTTAAAAGATTTAATGGGTACGACACAAAATGATATCCTAACGATGACAGTTGGCTATATCCCCTATAAAAACTCTCCACCAAACCATTTATTGCGAGTGGCATGTGATTTTATTGAATGGACAGTAGCTCAAAAGAACGTTCCAAAATGGCATCCAATCAATTTCACGGGGTATAACTACCGCGAAGGTGGCATAGACGCAGTTCAAGAATTGGGTTTCGTATTTGCGAGTGCATGTTCCCATATTGATAATTTACTTGAGCGAGGATGGAAGATTGATGATTTTGTGGGTAGATTGGCCTTTCACTTAGCCGCTCATAAGGATTTTTTTGAAGAGATAGCTAAATATCGAGCAGCGAGAAGAATATGGTACAAGCTAATGAAAGACAAATACGGAGTAAAAGACCCAAAAAACCTTGGTTTTCGCTTTCATGTACAAACCGCTGGAAGCTCTTTAACGGCGCAATTACCTATGGTTAACATTGTACGAACAGCAATTCAAGGCTTAGAGGCTAACATAGGTGGATGTCAATCGCTCCATACAAACTCTTACGATGAGGCTATTTGTCTACCTTCAGAGGAAGCCGCCTTAGTTGCGTTAAGAACTCAACAAGTAATCGCAGATGAAACTAGAATTACTAACACGATAGATCCATTAGCAGGGAGTTATTACGTAGAGTGGTTAACTGACGAGGTTGAAGAAAGAGTATGGAAATATATGGACAAAATTCAAAAGGTTGGTTCCATAGATAAAGCTTTATCTACGGGTTGGCTCTACAAAGAAATGAGAGACGCGTTCCATAAGAGAAGGGTACGCCTTGAAAAAGGGGAAGAAATCATGTTAGGCATCAATAAATACAAAGTTCCATACGACACAGTCACAGATGTCTTCAGGACATCGCAAACAGCCATAGATATTGAAGTTAATCGAATTAACAAGTTAAAAGCAAGGAGAGACAACGCCAAGTTAGAGAAGATTTTAGACAAACTAAGAAGTGTCTGCGAAAAAGAAGAAAATGTGATGCCTATAATAATGGAAGCTACAAAAGAAGGGGCAACAATAGGTGAAATATGTGATATTTACAGAGAAATATGGGGTATTTGGGAACCCCCATTAGCAATTTAGCTGAGGTGAAAAATATGAGTGAGAAAAAGATTAGAGTATTAATGTCTAAACCCGGAATTGATGGTCATTGGAGGGGCGGGATCGTAGTATCAAGAGCCTTAAGAGATGCTGGCATGGAACTCATTTTTGGAGGTTTTCAGAATGCAAAACAGATCGTAGAAGCAGCAATTCAAGAGGATGTTGATGTTCTTGGTTTATCCATACACAGTGGGGCTCATTTCGCATATACAAAACAAGTGATTGATCTTTTAAAGGAAAAAGGAGTGCTCAACGACATTCTCGTCTTAGTAGGGGGCGTTATTCCCGCTCAAGATTTTCTAAAATTAAAAGAAATGGGCGTAGCTAACATCTACGGACCTGGATCGATGACAAATGACATTGTTGAGTTTATTAAAACTCATCTCAAAAAATAAAATAAACATGTTTAATTTTTTTATCTAATTAATATTTCATATCTAAAATTTATCTGAGGATGTATTTTATTGACGAATGACGACATTATAGAATCTTTAGTTAACAGAGTTAAAAAGAAAG
>BPTK01000378.1 GCA_023705905.1 Candidatus Heimdallarchaeota archaeon | reverse complement strand
ATCGAGAATAACGAATTTTTAGCTGTAAACCAATTTAAAGTTAACTCTTCAAAAGGAAATAGAATTCCTGACATTGTAATTTTTATTAATGGTTTGCCATTAGTAGTCATTGAATGTAAGAGTCCTCTTTTAACGAATCCTTTACAGCAAGGAATAAGACAGGTTATAGAATACCAAGAAACTATACCTAAATTATTTTATCTAAATCAAATAATAATAGTTACTAGCAGTCAATCAGCGGTTTATGGTGTTTTAGGAAATTCTTATAATAACTTTCAAATTTGGAAGGATCCATATCCTATTACATTAGACCTACTTGAAAAAATTGTTGAAAGAACAGAAAGATCAACTCCAGATCCAACACCTCAAGATATTTTACTTTATGGATTGCTTGAAAAAAGAAATCTTTTAGATTTAATTCGTAATTTTATCATTTTTGAAACTTCTAGAGGAAAACTCAATAAAAAAATTGCTCGCTATCAACAATTTAGGGCAACAAATAAAACATTGACTCGTATTTTAACAGAAAAAGATTCTGAACTGCGAGGCGGAACTATCTGGCACACACAGGGTTCCGGTAAATCACTCACCATGTTGTTCACTTCAATAAAATTGAGAAGAGCAACGAAGCTAAATAATCCATTATTAGTATTTGTGTGTGATAGAATTGACTTAGTGAATCAGTTAAATAGTACATTCGAAAGATGTGGATTTCTTAATCCTGTCGAAGCAAGGAGTGTTGATCATTTGCAAGAACTTATTCAAATAGGACAGGGGGTCACTATATTTACAACAATTCAAAAGTTTCGCACTAAAGATGCGGATTCACAAACGGGGATTTCAAGGAGTGGAATGGCGTTTTCGAAATTTAATGAAGATCAGAATATATTTGTACTTGTTGACGAGGCTCATCGTTCGCAATATAAGGTTTTCGGTATGAATATGCGTATGGGAATGCCTAACGCGTGTTATCTAGCATATACAGGAACACCTTTAGCAAGAAACGAGAAAAATGAAACAATATCAGTAGGTAAAGGTAAAACTGTGAGTAAATTTGGGAAACTTATTGATTCTTATGATTTACGGCAATCAGTTGAGGACCATTCTACTGTAAAGATTCTCTACGAAAACCGCTTACCTGAACTAAGAGTAGAAGGGGAAAGTAAAGATGAGATTTTTTATCGAGTTTTTGCTGATAAAACTGCTGAGAAGAGGGAAAGAATTAAACAGAAATATGCTACTGAGGATGCTATATTAGCTGCTCCTGAAAGGATTAAAAAAGTTGTATTAGATTTATTGAAACATTATGAGGGGCATATTGCACCAAATGGATTTAAAGCGCAAATAGTAACAGCCTCTAGAAAACTAGCTGTTATGTACAAGAAGCTTCTAGATGATTTGAATGCTCCTGAGTCTGTAGTAATTATATCAGCAAATCTCCGTTATGATGACGAATTAAGAGCCATTGGAGCTAATTTTATAACTGAAAAACTAAAGCAACAAGAGATGATTGATCGCTTTAAAGATAAAAACGACTCATTAAAATTCCTAATAGTCTGCGATATGCTCATCACTGGTTTTGATGCACCAATTGAGCAGGTTATGTACCTTGATAAGAGATTAACCGAACATAATCTATTACAAGCAATTGCAAGGGTTAATAGAATACATGAGGATAAAAACTATGGATTGATTGTAGATTATTATGGGGTTTCTAATCATTTAGAAAGAGCTTTAGAAATTTTTGATAAACAGATCGGAAGAGCGTCGTGTAGGGAAAGAGT
>BPTK01000377.1 GCA_023705905.1 Candidatus Heimdallarchaeota archaeon | reverse complement strand
AGATCGTTTCACGTGACTGGAGTTCAGACGTGTGCTCTTCCGATCTATCCTCAAGTTATTATTCTTGTTCCTGGAATAGTAGGTAAATTATATTGCTTGAATAGATTCATTATATCAACGACATTTCCAGGATATTCTTCATTTTCATAATTCTTATTATAGAATTCTATATCATAGAAATTTATTTCTTTTAAAGAATAATAACTTGAGGATTCAGTAAAATGTAATTGTTCAGGAGTTAAAGCTCCTTGTATGATATTCATAGCTGAAATTCCATTAATATCTGTTAGATGAATGATCCCATCAATTTCATTTTCACTTGCAGCGAGTGTGACAAGGGTGAGAAACCCTTCTAATAGTCCTCTTATTACATATTTGTATTCTTCATTAAATTTTTGCATATCTGTGCCGTCAAGAATCAGACATTTAAATGGCTTATTATTTATAAAAACTTCTTTAGAAAATAATTTAATAAATCTATTTTTAACTTCCCTCGGATGACCATAACCATTAATAGTAGAAATAGTAGGGATTATATAAATTTTCTTTCCTTGAATTCCATATTTTAAAGCACTGCTTTTTAGAAAACTTCCATATGCAGTTATTGGCTCTTGAAGTTTAGATAGGACTAAGCTTGTCGACAGACAAGGATCTTTTTCAACGTAAATATTATCAAATGCATTCTGTATGATTTCAATAAATCCAAGTTTGTATAATCTGTTATAATCACCTTTATCTAAAGTAAGACTTCTAAAATTAATACCATTATATTTTAAGGGATTTTGTCCAGATAAAAATATCTCGACACCTTTACCTTCATTCCCTTCACCACCAGTCTTTAAAAATTCTATAATATTCTTTCTAAAAGCGGTATTTTTATCACTAGTACCGTAGTATATATTACGATATAAATCCTCTTGAATAATCTGATTAAAAGCCTCTCGTTTGCTAACATCTTCAATACTTTTTAAATTAACAAGATAAAGATTAAGTGTTTCTTGGTATAATAATTTTTTACCATATAATTTGTCGTATTCCAGCTTCATCTCATAATCTGTTTTTAATCCCCAATCTTGCCAAATTAAGTTATATAGAGAGATATAATAATTGTGTATATATTCATCAATTTTAGAAGCATCTTCATATAATGAATATGCATCTTTAATTACATCATTGAGTCTTTTGAAAGTAGGTTTCAAGTAATCTGTAGGAATGGGTTGAGTGTCCAAATTAAAATCCTTATAGTTATCATTTATATCGTATTTTACTTTTAGAGACATAGAAGGACCGAACAAGATTGTATTTAATACAAAAGATTTAGCAGTCACATAGGTAGCAACCTTAGGGGGAGTAGTTCTCCCAGAAACCTTCACTTCATCCAAAAATAATCTGTTGTTCTTAAACGCTTGTGTGAAAGAAGCCCATGCCGTAGAAACAAAGTCAATTGTGTAGTCATTATTAATAAACAACGAACTTGTAGTTACCTTAGTAAATGTAAATCTTCCAAAAATCTTAATAAATGAATTAAATAATTGTATAGCCAATATTTCATCAATATTATCACCAAATTGTAACATTTCATCATCTTCAGAAAACACAAGATCTTTAAATTTATTAATTCCATCACTTCCAAACAATTCATTCTCAATAATTTTAACTAAATCTCGTAATTCGGAGCTAAGAAAATCTAATTCTTGTTGTGAGGGTAAGACATAGGACTGAAAGATTTCTAAAAGAGTTTTAAACCATTGTTTTTGGGATTGATCACGATTGAACATTAGATGATGAAATGTTACAATTTGAGATCGGAAGAGC
>BPTK01000376.1 GCA_023705905.1 Candidatus Heimdallarchaeota archaeon | reverse complement strand
AGAGTTAGTTGAAAAAAGCTGTATATGCCGCATTAATTTTAGTAGTCATGATATTACCAATTGGAACCGCAGTAATTCCAGATTCGTTTTTTGATTCACTACTGTTTTCTAGAGATTATTCAGCACCAAGCTACACTTCGCATCCAACTATCATCATTTTGAGCAATAACGATTTCGAAACACAAGGATGGCCAGGAGAAGGAACTTCAAACAACCCCTATACAATAAGCGGTTTTAATATTACATCAGACCAAAATTGTATAGCAATCTATGATACAACTGCGTTCTTTAAGATAGAGAGTTGTTTTTTGGGTCATGGGACCAATACAGGTATTCGTTTGGATAATGTAACTAATGGTCTTGTCAAAGATGTTCACATTGCTGATAAACAAACAGGTATCAATATTTATGATTCAATCGATTGCAAAATAACCAATGTTTCAATTATTAGTGATTACGATAAAATGAATGTCTATGATTCTGAAAATATTATTGTAGAAAATTGCTTATTTGAAGGAATACATGGCTCTGGACTTTATATCGAATTAAACACTGGAAGTGTTTTTGAGCATAATAATTTCTCACGCGCAGATATAACCATAAAAGATTCATTGAATTCAAATATTTCTCACAATGTCTTGTTCCATGACGGAATTGAAATCCAAAATTCAGACAGTATAACTCTCACAAATAATAGTATAACTGACACCGTTAATCCCGCTATCAACATAAATACAGGAAGTGACGGTTGCATTATCCAGGATAATAAGATTGAGGATATCTTTGATTACGGAATATTATTGGATAATGTTGCAAACATCGTTGTTAGAAATAATACTGTTTCCACAAGTGATGAGAACCTTTACCATGTCTACCAGTGTAATAATTGCATCATTGAAGACAATCATGCTGAGATCAGTGAGCGATATGGATATTTTGTAGACTCTTCAAATGACATTCTCATACTTAACAATACAGCTGAGTGGTGTTGGTGGGGTGCATTCTTTGTGTCTTATTCGGATTTTGTGAATTACACTCAAAATGAAGTCGACCGTGAAACGACGCCAAATTCAAGTGCAGCAGGTATCAAAGTATATTATTGTACGCATGTCACAATGCTTCAAAATCATCTCAAAGGTCATTATTATGGCGTCTTTCAAACTTACTCAAATTACTCAACTATTTATGGAAACATAATTAGTGACAACGAATATCAAGGGATTCTAGTTTCAAATTCGCTTCACACAGAAGTTAGTTTCAATGAAGCTTATGACAACGCTCGTTCAGGAATTAAATTGACAGAGTCAGAAGATAGTATTTTGAACTCCAACATTCTATATGATAACTCTGGTTACCAGCTCTATGTGTTTGATTCAGACAATACATACATCAGTAAGAACAACGCTTCTCATACACAAGGTTCCGGTTTCGAACTCTATCAGGTATTGAATTGCACACTATTCAACAATGTTGCTCATGACTTATCTGGAACAGGCTATTACTTGCATGATTCACAAAATATCACGATGATAGAGAATGAGGCATATGAAATTCAATCTGCAGGGTTACATTTAAGATCCGTTGAAGAGTCATTTGTTATTGAGATCACAGCTACCGACTGTCACTTTTATGGCATACGAATTGAATCTTCTACAGCTATTGAATTAATTGATTGTTTATGTTCGAATAATGGTGATGATGTCTATCTTCAGAATTCAGAAGATTGTACTCTAACAGGTTGCAAATTAGGCAATCGAGGACTCCGTATTTCTGGCTCAACTCCTGCAGAATATGAACATAGCGTGACATCAACAACTGTCA
>BPTK01000375.1 GCA_023705905.1 Candidatus Heimdallarchaeota archaeon | reverse complement strand
AATTTGTACAATATGTTCCCTCTTCTGCTTTTGTTGTTCTAAAATATAACTCTTCACCTGCACATTCTTTACAATACAGACAATCACAAGTAGAACAGAGATACACTTCTTCACCAATCTGCATCTCCTTTCCGCATTTCAAACAACTTTCCTTACGGTGTAAAGGTTCTTTTAACTTTAATTTAACGTTTTTCAATTTTTCTTCATCTTTTTCTTCAAGAACATTTTGTCCAGTTTTATCCGTGGTCAAAATTTTAGAAGCAGTTTTTTTGTCTGATAAGATGCTACTAAACCATGTTGCATGATCTACTTCTTCGTTATTGATGTAATGCTTCGTTTTGTTCTCCCAAATTACTTCTTCTTCAAAATCTTCGTTTTCATTATTTCTATTTTTCATCTTAGTTTACAATAGGTTCAGAACCTATTTAATGTGCTTGTTGACTATCAAGCATTTATATTGATTATCAACCAAAAGATTAAATGTGTTGCAGACTATTTTCTCTCATGAAAAAAGTGCATATCGCTACAGTGGGTGTTCAATCCGGAGGTGTTTTTTCAGGACTACTTAATTATGGTGCTGATGTGCTCTATTTACTTCATAGTGAACGTGAAGATGTAGTAACAAATGCTCAATCAATTAAGAGGAAAGTTGAACAGATTGGTTGCACTTGTCATCTGAAACTCATCGACATATACGATGTACAAACTGTCATTGAAACAGTTTTAGATATTTCAAAAGCACACCCTAAAGATATCATCTATGTTAACATTTCTGGAGGATTGAGCTATATTGCAGCAGCAGCTCAAATTGGTGCGTATCTTATAGGGGCTAAGGTTTACTTCATGCGTTATTGGGAGAAAGAAGAAGGAGAATCAGTTACAGACAAAGTGATTGAATTACCCTTACCAAAAATCCGTCCCACAGAGTTGAAAGGAACAAGAAGAAGGGTTTTGGGATATATTGAAAAGAATCCTGGTTGCAATAACAAAGAAATAGCTGATGCGTTTGAAATCAGTGCTCAGATGGGTTCTATACACGTACTCAATTTAATTAACGATGAGTTAGTAAGAGAAGAAATAGAAGGTAAGGAGAAAAAACTGTTTATAACAAACTCAGGAAAGTTACTGGTAATAATCATAAAACCTAATTAAGAGTTTCATGAGTTTTAACATCCTTCTACTGATATTAACTCTATTCTGATAATCTTGAAAAAAGAAACATTAAAAGGAGCTAGACTTGATTCCTTTAATCAAAAGAAATGGTTGAGAAGCGGGTATTATTGTTTTATATGAAAACAAGGATTATTAGAAATCCTTCGTTATTCAGAACGAGAAACTCTAGAGTTCTTGAAACTTTACTATTAGTTCTAAAAATACCACCCCAGATTTTACAAATCACCTACCTAAATATTAAGAAATCGCAAATTGTTATAACTTCTTCAAAAATGTTATATAGTTCTTCTAATTTTCATAATCATGAATATTTCTAAAAGTCAATATCTCTCTAATAGAGAAGCTGCTATATTAATACTAAAAGAAGAAGGAAAACCAATTAATTACGTAAATATCACAAATATTGCTATAGAAAAGGGATTAATACCTCCTGCTGATGAAACTCGAAAAACCCCTGAAATTTCACTTAACAGAGATATGCATAAAGCTATTAGATTAGCTGAAAAAAATAATGAAGAACCTCCTTTCAAACTAGTAGAACGAGGAATTCTTGAACTAAATCCAAACTATCAGTTATCAAAGATTACTGAACCGTTTATTCAAAAAGAAGAAACATCTTCTGACAAAATAACAAGAATTGTTTTACAA
>BPTK01000374.1 GCA_023705905.1 Candidatus Heimdallarchaeota archaeon | reverse complement strand
TTGACACTTCTTTGAATGCTCCACAATTAGCCCCTTTTTCAGCAAGTTCTTTTAACACCGATTTTCACAGGTTTGCTAACCGCCACATTAAACCCTATTAAACATTCAAAATAATAGTGAAAAGCAATTGTCTAAATTATTTCTTTATCCAAATACTCCCATATCTTTAAGGAAATATTCTATAATTACTTTTGTTATAAGAAGTTACAAGACTAATAAAAAAAAGCCTTAGCTTTTCTGTTACGATTTGTAATTAAAAAAATTAAAAGTTATTTGAAATTTTCATTATTTAGGTTATTGCTATGGCGTATAAATATAGCTATGATATGGCAACTATTGATACTTGCACCTTCAGTATCTTTTTATCCAGTAAGAATGATTTTTAGATGTTGAAAGCAGAATATACTTAACGGTTAATTACTTATAATATAATAAATTAGAAGCACACTTTATTTTTATCCTAAAAATCTGTTTATTTTACGATTTACACTTGACAAAATAAAAATATATGTTATATTTAATTTATGTATAAACGACAAATATATACCCTAATTAGTTATGATCGACCTTAACCAATTCTTTTCCAAACCTCAATCGCCTCGACACCGACAATATGAAGCAATTAGGGCAATTATTATGGAAAACTGGTCAACTCCAGCAGTTGCCCAACAGTTCGGTTATTCAGTCAGTACAGTGTATTCATTAATTCGAGACGCAAAAGCTGGGAAGTTAAAACTCTTTCCGGATGTTTTCAGGGGGCCTATCGAGAGGAGAACACCGATGGGAATACGAGAAAAAATAATCAACTTAAGAAAGGAAGATCTGTCTGTAAAAAATATTTCTCAACGCCTCCTCGGTGAAGGAGTTATAGTATCAGAAAGAACAGTTGAGCGAGTTTTAACTGATGCCGGTTTCCAAAAACTTTCAAGACGAACTAATTTAGAACGCGGAATCGCCTACAGGAATAAGATAATTCCTGTTCGTTCAAAAGTTTTAGATCTGGACCGACTTAAGCCTTTCAAAGTTGATTGTCCGGTAGCAGGCATTTTTTTCTTTATTCCCTATATTATCGAGTCTGGGGTTATGGATGTTGTTCAAAAGTGTGCTCTTCCTAATTCCAACGATATTAATTCAACCCAGGCCTGCTTATCTATGCTTCTTTTAAAACTAATAGGTAATGAACGATTAAGTCATATGGATGCTTATGACCATGAACCTGGTTTTGGAGTTTTCCCCGGTCTTAATGTGCTTCCTAAATCCACATATATGTGCACCTATTCATGTCTTACAAGCGAGTCTATTTTACTTGAGTTTCAAAGCCAACTCATTAGTCATTTCCAAAAGGTTTATCCCAACCTCTACGGTTCTGATTTCATAAATATAGATTTCCATTCAATCCCACACTATGGCGATAAATCTCAAATGGAGAAAGTCTGGTGTGGTTCCCGTAATAAAAGATTGAAAGGTGCTAGTACTATTTTTGCACAAGATGCCAACAGCAATGTAATTCTCTATACTCGGGCGGACATCCTGCGTAAACATCAGGATAGAGAGATAAAAAACTTTGTCAATTACTGGAAAACTCTGAAAGGGGAAGTTAATGAGACACTCGTATTTGATTGCAGGCTAACAAAATATGAAGTTCTTGGTGAATTGGATGAGCAGGATATCAAGTTTATCACCCTCCGTAAACGAAGTAAAAATCTGATTGAAAATACCTATAAGATTCCTGAAGAGAATTGGCTAAAAGTCAAACTCTCTATTCCCAAGCGGAAATATAATCGCTTTCTCGCTCATGAAAGTGAAGTTATACTAAGAAGCTGTTCGAAAC
>BPTK01000373.1 GCA_023705905.1 Candidatus Heimdallarchaeota archaeon | reverse complement strand
AACTTAAACAATAAATGATGCTTGTAACGGCTGTCGTGCTTGTGTTAGAAAATGTCCAGCAGATGCCATTACAGGTGAAAAGAAAGGCATTCATGTTATTGACCAAGATAAATGCATTCAATGTGGTGCATGTTATAATGCTTGTCGTTTTGAAGCAATAGATGTGGAGTGAACAGCAAATGAAAGTTAATATAAATTCTGAAGAAAAAGAGTTCCCTGAAAAAACATCAATTATGGACTATTTGTTGCAAAACAACCGTCATATTGCGGGAGTTTGTAAAGTAAAAGAACTAGATCCATATGGTTCTTGCAGATTATGTTTAGTTGAAATCAACGGACGTTTACTGCCTGCTTGTGCAACCTATCCAAGAGAAAACGACTCGATAAATATCGATAACGATGTTGTGATTGATAGTAGGAAAACTGCTCTTGAATTGATGCTCTCTGATCATTATGGAGATTGTATCGGTCCCTGTAATGATGGCTGTCCAGCAAAAAGTGAAGTCCAAAATTATCTCGCATTAATTGCTATGGGCAAGCATCATGAAGCTGTTGCTCTAATGAAGCAAGATTATATTTTACCTGCTTCACTTGGTCGTGTCTGTCCAGCGTTCTGCGAAGATGCTTGCAGAAGGAATCTAGTTGATGGTCCAGTAGCAATTCGCGAAGCAAAACGATTTGCAGCGGATTATGACTTAGAACATGGGCCATGGATGCCTGAAATACCAAAGGAGACTGGTAAAAGCATAGCAGTAGTTGGTGGTGGACCTGCTGGACTTGCAGCTGCATTCTATTTACGTGTTAAAGGTCACAAAATTACCATCTATGAAGCTCTCCCAGAACTTGGTGGTATGTTACGCTATGGTATACCTGAATATCGTTTACCAAAAGCAATTCTAGACAAAGATATCGATACTGTAATTAAAACAGGTATTGAAGTAAAAACCAATACAAGACTTGGTGAAGATATCACTCTTGAAGAGCTTAAAATGAAACATGATGCTATTTTTGTTGGCATTGGTGCTTGGAAAGTTTACAAACCTAGAGTTGACAATTGCGAAGTGCCAGGTGTTTTGGATGCAATTGATTTCTTAAAGCGCACAGCAATGGGTGAGAAAATCGATATCGGCAAAAACGTAATGGTTGTCGGTGGAGGTAATAGTGCAATGGATGTTGCTCGTACATGCATACGACTCGGAGCAAATGTTTCACTTTCCTACAGGCGTACCAAAAATGAAATGCCTGCTCGTCAAATCGAAATCGAAGAAGCTGCAGAAGAAGGTGTTGAATTTCTTATTCTTTCCAATCCAGTAAATATCCTTGGAGAAGGAAAGGTCCAAGAAGTTGAATTGGTTAAAATGGAACTTGGTGAACCAGATGAAAGTGGTCGATGTCGACCAATTGTTTGTGATGGTTCTAATTATTGCATTGAAATGGACACAATCATTTTTGCAATCGGACAAAGACCTGATTATGAATTCTTTGCTAAAATTGGTATTGAACATCATAACTGGGGTGGTGCAAGATATGATGAAATCACATATGAAACCAATGTCCCAGGAGTGTTTGTTGGTGGAGATGCAGCAATTGGTGCAGCCACAGTCATTGAAGCAATTGCTACTTCCAAAAATGCAGCTCAGATGATTGACTTTTATCTCAAAGGTTCCCTACCTAAAATCCGAGAAATTATTAAAGCACCATCGAAACATCTAGATGAAATTTACTCTGATGAAATGCTCAAAGAATTCCTCTTGAAATACTATCCATATAACCACTGGAAGAAAGTTACCGAAGAGGATTATAAGGATAGAAAACGACAAGAAAGAGCAAAACCAAAAG
>BPTK01000372.1 GCA_023705905.1 Candidatus Heimdallarchaeota archaeon | reverse complement strand
ATGCTTGGAAGTGGAGAAAAGAGAAGAAAGAAAGTTTGACAATTTCTAAACGATTAACGAAGAAATATAACAACAGAATGAATATGAGTGTTGGAGAAATTATGAATAGAAAAAGGAGAATTAAAAAATGATTCCAATAGACGCATTAAACGGGTTCATGAATTCTTGGAAAAACAATAATTGGACGACAATGTTTGATTATGCACAAATAACTTGGAAGAGTAAACATAACCTTGAATTATTAAAGATGTGGTTTGGATCAAAGGATTTGATTTCGTTCGAAGTATTAACAATAAAAAAGGTAAGTGACGTTTGTTTCGATATTACTGTAAAAGTAAAATACCTCTTACGAGTTTCAACCCTAAAAGAGACAAAAGTTACAGCAAGAGTAATCTGCGAAACCGATCCTTACGAACCAAGCATCCACGGTAGATGGGGCGTTAATCCTGAAGGTATTTTAAGAAATTTAAATTTAGAAGAAAGGAGATTAAAATGAAAAAACTAATTATTATAATCATAATTTTAATGTTAACTTCGATTATGGCGTTCGCTGAATTAAGTAATGAAGCTAAATCGAATATTGAAACTTTAAGAGCAAAATATCATAACGAAGAAGTAGAGAGTATTGAAGAATTAATTGAAAAATTGAAAATCAAATTATACACACTTTCTACTCCTATTGATTTTGATGACACTGGATACTGCGATGGAATTACAATAAATATTCCGATTATTGAAGTAGTTGACGTTTCACTCAACGCGCTAATACAAGTTAAGGGATGGGAGATATGGATTAATGATAACTGCTATTAATATATTACTTGTAGAAAAGGAGGATTGAAATAATGGAAATAAAATTTAGAGTGTGGGATAAAATAACAGAACATATGATTAGAAGTCCTTACGACGCGCCTTTTAATGTTGTTATAGTGTTACCCAATCTAGTTGAAATTCATAAAAAGTCTAAAACCAAAATGAAAGAGTTTATCGAAGGAGACTACTTGGGCGAAAGGTTTGATACAATGCTATACGCTGGAATCAAAGACAAAAATGGCAACGAGATTTACGAAGGAGATATTGTAAAAACTTTCTGCGGAGTGGGCGAAGTAATTAATGAAGATGGAGACTGGGTTGTTGTGCCTCCACGCGAATCTTTAGGTTCATTCCTAAAACTAAGTGGGCCAGTGGAAATTCTTGGAAATATCTATGAGAATAAAGAGTTAAAGAAATATATTGATAAACCTGAATATTTGAAAAGGAGGTTTAAACAATGAAAAGAGCCAAAACAATTCCCGATTCTATATCGGTTTTGGAAGAGATTTCTCGGCAGATTATTAATGGAAATGCAGAAATTGATGCAGCACAAGTTGTAGACTTAGGATCACCCTTGGAAAGTGATTGGTACCAGGTTACTTTCTGGATTAAGAGCAAAAAAGTTACTGAATTGATTGAAAAAATTACAAAGGAGCGCAAAGGAGGTAAATAACAATGAGTCTTAGTTTAATGACGATGATGGGTTATCAAAGACCAACTAGACATGAAAAATATGTTATTAAAGAGACTGTAAAAATACTGCGATTTCATAGATATTCCATAGGGTACTCTTGTCCTACAAATCCATCTGAAAAAAATCATGATATGGCAATTGATGGCATAATTAAAAATTTGAATAAAGTTTTGGCACGTCCCACTAGAGAAGATAGAGTTATAGAAACTTGCAAATGATTAAAAAAGGAGGTAAACAAAACATGACTAATTCAGAATATTTAGAAGCAGTTAAAAAGAGAGATAAGAGATCGGAAGAGCGTCGTGTAGGGAAAGAGTGTAGATCTCGGTGGT
>BPTK01000371.1 GCA_023705905.1 Candidatus Heimdallarchaeota archaeon | reverse complement strand
GTAATTTTCTTAGAATAATGAAAGAATGTTGGTAAGATATCTCTACTAAACTGGAATAATGAAATCAAGGTATCCAAACAAATGTGGTAACATTGTCAGTTGTTGCCATTTGATTTGCATTTGCAGAGTTAGTAGGAGTTCTGTTTCTTCATTTTTATTGATCTGTAAATCTGTAGGAGTATTGTTATTTTTATTTGGGAAGAAAGATATAGCGAAGAAATCACTTCCTTCTGCGTTAAAGGGTTTATTTCCTATATCTGTATCAGCTATTATTTCTCTCTCATAGTAGAAATACATACTGGAATATGACCCCTCAGGAATAACAAATGCATCGAATAAATCAATGGTATGATTTAGGGCTTTCAAATCAATTATGATTGGATCTTCTACTAAATCAATAAGAGTTTCTGTTCCTTGTTGTTTAATCATTATTTTATCAATTATCAAGTAAATATGGTAGATTTCATACGCAGGTGGAGTGAGTTTTATTCCATCTAAAGGTGTTGTAGCAGATTCATTTTCGTACATATCACTTGTTATATACAGATGAAGATTCCCTTCATCTTCAATTTGTGGAGGTTCCCAAGTGAATGGATCATCTATGAAATTCTGAAAATCTGTTACTATGGTGCTTGAATCATTAACTGTGATTAAACCTGCAATTATAGCGCTAGATAAGATGATTGTTGAAAGTATTAGAGTAATTTGATTCCTTTTTTGCATTTCACTTAAGACCTCTTCTGATTTAAATTGTTCTTGGGCTATTTTTATTCTTCTTATTTAACTTTTTAAAGTTCATTCTAAAGTTCTATAAAGTTATCATTAGATAAATATAATCTATAATTATTAGACTAAGGGCTAACATTACAGATTGATATTTTTTGATTTTTGTGGACATGTTGATTCCTTGGATTACAAATATTGTAGAGTAGATTTTGCATATGATAAATATTATACTTAGAATTATACCGATCCAGTTGTCTGTAGAAGTATTGGTGTAATGTAGAATACCTGTTGGTATTAGATATACAAAATATGGTATTATGCCTACGAATACTCCTATCCATAGTTCTTTGAATTTGTATTCTACTTTCATTATTTTGAGCGAAATGAATATGATGAACAAGTAGAGATACCAATGAATGATAGAAATAATCCCGTTCACAATTGCTCCACCTGTGAGGATTGACTCAATTGAACTGAAATAGCTATTAGACACACCAAATAACCATGCTGTTATAAGAAGAAGAACGTTCAATTCTATCAAACTTCTTGATGGATCACCAAAGAAGAAATAGAATAAATCTGGAAAAGTTATCTTATCAATAAACCATTCTTTCTTCTCTTCAATAGTTTCTGGAACTGATACTTTGTGAATTATAGTGTCAACAACGATTTTACCATGATCACTTAATTTATAGAAATTCTGACCGTCTTTTTCTAGAAGCTCTGTAAGGCTTTTGAGATGATAAAACAAACTCCCGTCTGTTAAAATTAGTTCTTCTTTTATACTTGTAAACGATATAGAACCTTGTTCTGCTACTAAATTCAAAATTCTTTGTCTGATTGGATTTGAAAGAACTTTCAAATATTTATTGCTTCCATTATCCGCTTCAAAAGAACTCATTAGAAATAGAATAGTACCGTCTAATATATAATTTTAACTTTAAGTCAATACTTTAGAAAATTAAAGTAAAGTAATTCATAGAATTAAATAAACATCTATTAAAAATCAGTTGACTATGGTATGTTGGTGTAAAAATATGAATAGAAAAACCGCAATTTTAGGATTAAGTGTTGTGGCTCTAATGCTACTAAGTATGGGTGTTAATGCTGACTCCGTCAATAGCATTGCGTATG
>BPTK01000370.1 GCA_023705905.1 Candidatus Heimdallarchaeota archaeon | reverse complement strand
AATTTGGAAAACCATTAAAACCAACAGTAATATCATATGGGTTATTTTCTATTAATTTTATGCTCTCTTCAACGGCATCTAAGGCTGATCCACCTTCAGATAATATCTTTAATCCTGTAGGTAATCCTACATTACTATTACGTGTTCCACAGATGGCATAATCTGGTTTCATTGAGTGTAGATAAGATGTCTAACATAAAAAAATATCTCATCCTACATTCAGAGATAAAATTATAAAGGCTTTTCAAACTGAAATTTGGGCAGAAGAGATGGAAAAAACTAAACTCATAGGGTATATTACAGCTATTCTTGGAGGATTGTCTTTTGGTACTATTCCCATTTTTTCAGCAAATTTAAGAGATTTAGGTGCTTCTAGTTTAGAGCAATCCATCATGAGATTGTTTTTTGGATCTATTGTAGGACTAGTGATAATCTTACTATATTTGCCTGCCAATGCAAAGATGATTAGGAGAAGTATGAAGTTTTCAGGTCAAAGAGGTTATATGATACAAGGATTAATTTTAGCGATTATGATCATCTTATATCTTTCTTCCATAGCAATAGGAACTCCAGCTGGTGAAGCAGCTCTATTAATTCAAGTGCATCCGTTTGTTACTTTGATGCTCGGTTGGTTAATATTTAAGGAAAAAATTACAAAATCAAAAATATTTGCTCTTTGTTTTGCATTAATTGGTATAATATTGCTTCTTCATCCTTGGGATGCAACATCTTTTCTTTCTTCTATCATTGGTGATGCTCTTGCTTTGGTATTAGGGGTTCTTTATGCAGGATATATTATGGTTAATAGGTGGAATAACAAAAACGTAGAAAATGTCTCATTTCTGATATCAGTATCATGGATACTAATTTGGACCTTTTTAATGGGACTACCCTTTTTATTCATAATGAAACAGTTCAATTTACCAACAGAAATCGTAAGTCTTTCATTCGAAAATATGTTTACACCTCAAATATTAATGATGGGGATTTTGTTAGCTGTTATTGGCGGTTTGTTTCCGTATGGTTTTATCATGGTAGCATCTAGGTATCTTGAAGCTTCAAGAACTTCAATTTTACTCCTATCAGAACCCATTGGAGCTATGCTCTTAGGATATCTTTTTCTTGGAGAACCAATCACTCTCTGGTACATATTGGGAGGAGTTGCATTACTAACTGCAGTTATTGTAACCATTTTATCACAAACAAAAGATGAGTTAATACCAACGCAGAATGAATTAGATGAATCTGATGAAAAAAATACGAAAACATAGTTTTAATAACTTAACTGAAATTTCGTAAACAGAATGTCAGAATTTATGGTGAAAACAGTAAATCTGTCAAAAGATTTCAAAATGACAAGAGCAGTTGATAGAGTAAATATTGAAATACCCAAAAAATCTATATATGCACTTCTAGGGCCCAATGGAGCCGGAAAAACCACAACAATAAGAATGATACTAGGTTTGCTAAAGCCGTCAGCTGGACAAGTTTATGTTAATGGATTTAATGTCTCTGAGAATCCAAAATCAATTAGAGGGCAAATTGGTCTTTTACCACAATTTTCAGCTGCATATTATGATTTGACACCACTTCAAAATATTAAATTCATATTAGAATTAAACAATTTGACTTTTGAAGATGTTAATGTGAAAATGACTGAGTATTTTGAGAAATTGGATATTAAACAAGAATTACTTCAGAAATCGTTTACAAAACTCTCGGGAGGAGAACAAAGAGCAATTTCTTTTGTCATGGCAGCAATAACTGATAAAGAGTTTCTCATAATGGACGAACCGACCAGTGGACTCGATATTGCTCGAGCAAAATATATTCGTTCGATAATAAAAGATCTTGTTGAAAAAGAAGGAAAA
>BPTK01000369.1 GCA_023705905.1 Candidatus Heimdallarchaeota archaeon | reverse complement strand
GTAGATGAGAGTTACACCTCGAAATGCAGTTTCCTCGATAATGAGTTTCCCCAAAAACAGTCTAAGTACAAAGGGAAAAGAATCCAACGAGGTTTGTTCCGTTCTGCACAAGGACAGTTGATCAATGCTGATGTCAATGCAGCTTATAATATTTTACTAAAAAGCGATCCGCAAGCATTACCCAAACGTAGTGTGGGCGGGGTAGGAGGGTACGTGATGTACCCGCTCAGAATGAGCTATCCAGCGATGAACCTCTAAGAAAGATCGGTGTAACTACACGGTTACAGAAAATCACACCATGACTTATAACATAAATTAATTTTCAAAAAGTATTATTAGGACATAGGAGAATAGGAAGTTGGTAACAGTGTATCTATCATCCGCACCTGCGAGAGTATGTTTATATGGAGAGCACCAAGATTATTTGCTTCAAAAAGTAATCCCTGCTGCAATAAATCTCCGTTTGAATATTATTTCTGCGAAAACAAAAGAAGAATATATGACAATATCAAGCAAGAATCTGAAAAAGTCGATTAGAATTTCTCCTAGCATTGAGAGATTATCTAATCTGAATGATTCATTCAAATCATTCATGGAAGCAGGAATTATCTCTCTTAAGCAAAATTTCAAAGATGTACATATACCTGTGATTAGCGCTACAATTGAAAGTTCTATACCAGTGGCAAGTGGTCTTTCTAGCTCTGCTGCTCTATTGGTTGGATGGATCTCACATCTTTCTGGAATTCTTGAGATAAAATTGAAAAAAGATGAAATTGCTGAATTAGCTTATCGTGCAGAACATGATTTGATGAATATCCCTTGCGGAAAAATGGATCAATACTCTAGTGCATATGGGTCAATTATTAGTTTATCATGCACAGAACCACCTAAACTTAAGCAGTTAAAAAGCCCTAATTCTGGTCTAATTATTGTAAATAGTAACATTCCCAAACTAACAAGTGATGTACATGGTTCTAAAGTAAATAAATTAAAGAACGCTTCGCAGAAAATTGAAAAGTTATCAAACTTAGAGTTGGAACACATTCAGAGAGAAGATATTAGAAAACATGAGAAAGAGCTTTCGAAAGAAGAAATATCTATTATTCAAGCGGTTATATCAATTAAAGAAGACACTAAGCTAGCTGAGAAAGAGCTTCAGAGAGTAAAACCTGATCTCCACTTATTAGGAAAACTATTATCTTCTCAACAAGATGCACTTCGAGACGGTATTAGAGTATCATTACCAATACTGGATAAAATTGTAATGACTGGGATAGAGGAAGGAGCACTAGGAGGAAAACTAACAGGTGCTGGATTAGGAGGATGTGTTGTTCTTTTAGTTGAAGAAAATAGTAAAGACATTCTTCACAGGATACAAGAGAGATTAAAATTACCGACTTGGTATGTTAAATTTGATGAGGGTGTTTACTTTAATGATAATTACAATGATTCATCAATTTAAGGACAACTTAGTAATTTAAGATTGTCTCAGCAACTTTGACAGCTTCAAATGTTGGTCTGACATCATGAGTTCTAATGACATGAGCTCCATTTACAATAGCTATGATAGTAGCTCCTAACGACCCGAATAATCGATCTTCTGGCGGTGCATTATCAAGAGCTTTCCCTATAGAGGTCTTTCTACTTATACCGATATAAATTGGAGATTCTAATTTCCGAAATTCTTTAAGGTTTTTAATTATTGAATAATCATGTTTAAAATCCCGAGCTTCCCAGCTTCCAATTCCAGGATCTACTGACATGTTTTGCTTTGCAATACCAGCTTCTTCACCAATGGAGAGACTCTGCTGTAGTTCGTGCAATATGTCATTAATTTCATATACATCACCAGGTTCAGATTTTGCTGCCATCAAAACAACACTAGCATCAAATTCAG
>BPTK01000368.1 GCA_023705905.1 Candidatus Heimdallarchaeota archaeon | reverse complement strand
CTTAGCTTGTTTGATCAACAGCTAAAGGTGAATTATAATGTCAAGTGATACTGGAATATCCGGATTGATGAGTCGTTTTTGGAAAAAAATCGTAGACCACTTCGAAGATTACGAAATAAAAAGAGAAACAATTTTAAACAAAATTAGTATGATTCTAATTTTATTCGTAGGTGTAATTATTAGACTATTTGGCTTATTTAAAGGATTTGACCCTTTGATAAAGGCATTCGATCCACATGTTCAGTTAGTGAGCGCAGAGTTTATCAATACATCAGGATTTATAGACTTTATTCATTGGTTCAAAGCGGATTCTTGGTATCCCTACGGTTTCCAAACTGGATTCGAATTATACTGGGGAGTTCCTCTAAGTGCAGTTATTATTTATGGCTTAGTAAGTATATTTTCAATCAACATAACTATTACTCAAGCTGCATTTTTTAGTCCAGTTATTTATGGCTTCCTTACAGTAATTGCTTCATACTATTTAGGGAAAGAAGCTGCTAGCTCAAGAACTGGTATCTTTGCTGCATTTTTTATGTCAATTGCACCAGCCTTTGTTTCAAGAAGCACGGCAGGATTTTATGATAATGAATCAATAGGTATTCTTTTCACTGTTCTAACACTGTATTTCTTTATAAGAGCATTCAAACGTGGTGGGACAGTAGCCCCATTCCTAGCTGGTATCAGTTTAGGGATTCTTATTGGTAGTTGGGGAGCATATAGATACATGTTGGACTTATTACCACTTGCCGCATTGTTTTTGGTCTTGTCCAGAAAATTAACTTGGAAATTAATCAAAGCTTATAGTATAACAATTGTTACTGCTCTGAGTATTGGTTTCTTGGTGCCAAGAGTTCTACGAAATGAATTTTTCAACATAGAAGTCATGATACCCGTTTTGATGATAGGGTTCTTAGTTATTGTTGGGATTATTCAAAATCTATCGCACAATTTAAACGAGAAAACCTTTAGACAAATGCTTATTGTTGGAGCTATTACGGCATTAGTTCTTCTTGTCATATTAGTGACAGTTTTTCTATCTTTAGGTATTTTTTCTAACATAGCTGATAAATTTTGGGCTGTTATCTTCCCGGGAGGAAGAGATACTATCCCAATTATCGCTTCAGTAAGTGAACATCAACCAATGACTTGGGCTGAATTGTTTAGCAACATCCACATCATGACATTCTTAATGCCTCTTGGCCTATATTATTGTTTAAAGAAACCAACAGATGTTAATATTTTCATACTTGTTTATGGAGTAACAACAATTTACTTCTCAGGGTCAATGATCAGACTTATTCTGTTACTAGCACCTTCAGCATCTTTATTGAGTGCAATGGCAATTGACCGTTTACTATATACTTACTCTTTAAGTGCTCATGGTAAAATAGCTCTCACAAAAAGAAAAATAAGATTAACGAAAACAATTGGTCGAGATGAGGCTATAATTGCCTATGTTGTGATTTTCGGTCTATTGGTTTCCTTCTCAATTCACAGTATTAATATTTCACAACACTATGCAAGATCTGAAATGGTTCCTGTTTATTTTGATCCACCAGGCGTTCCTTCAACTGATTGGCAAGATGCCCTAGTATGGCTACAAACCAATGCACAAGGTGATGGTGTTGTAACAAATAGCCCGTCTGTTGTATTGAGTTGGTGGGATTATGGATACTGGATTACGAATTATGGTGAAGCAACGTCGCTTGTGGATAATGCAACTACCAATAAAACGCAGATAGGAATGGTGGGGACCATGCTAATGTGGAACTTCACTGAATCAGTGAAGTTGATGTATAAGTATAATGTAAAGTACGTGCTTGTTAACTCTCAGGCAGGACTTTCAATGGTTGGTTCTGATTTAGGAAAAGCTATCTGGTGTATAAGAATTGCAGAATCTACAG
>BPTK01000367.1 GCA_023705905.1 Candidatus Heimdallarchaeota archaeon | reverse complement strand
GGTTGATAATTTTCTTGATTCAGCTCCAGAAGATGTGTTCAAGATACTCAATTACAATGTCTTTGAAAGCGGTGCAAATCCTGAATGGAAGGATGTTGTTAAAGCTGAAAACCCAGATATCGCAGTGTTCGTAGAAACAGGTGATTGGGATAATAGTGGGGATAGTCAATTGAATGCCTATGTAAAGGAATTCAATGGTTATTTCTATGATGAAGCACCATACGTGGGGTATACAACTCAAGGAATAACATGGAACACTCAAGGAGAGGCCATTCTAAGCCGTTATCCTGTTTTAGATGTTTATCAAGCAGAGGTTCTTCATGCTGATGATGATTCAACTGTTGATTTGACTCACGCTCTTCTCCATGTAGTTATAGATATTGAAGGTAATGAAGTACACATTATAGCAATTCACTTGAAAGCTGGTCAAACAAGTAGTGAAAGAAATCTGAGGGATGATGAACAAGAAGCCATTAATAATTATATAGATGAAAACGTTGGTGATTCACCCTTAATGTATGTTGGAGATTTAAATTGTAATTCACCAGATGATATTGGTGCACTTGAAGGTGATCAACATGAAGGATTTGGTACAGGTCCTGTAACTATGCTTCTTTATCCAGATGACCCAATTTATGGAAATTATTCTTCGGAATATCATAATTTCACGGATGTTTTCAGAACTTTAAATCCAACAGATCCTGGGTTCTCATTTCACGTACCTTCTTACACAACTAGAATGGATTACATTTTTGTGAACCAATATTTTACAAATGCTTTCAGTAATTCTACAGTAAAAAGTAATACAGAGTTTGATGATCTAGGGTCTGATCACTATACTGTTGATGCTTTTATAACAATAGAAAACATAACTATAACACCAATTTCACCTGAGTATTCCGTGGTTAATGAAAACAAAGAAGGAAATTTCAGTTTGTTTGTTCCTCAAAACAAACTCTCAATAACTGAGGATTTGATAAAACAGATTATTGGAGTTATTACTACTAATTCATTAAAAAAGAAATAATTACTTTCTTTTTCTCTCTTTTCTTTGTACAGCGCCATAGTGGGCTGAATTTACACAACATCTTTATACTTGTTATACCCATTTATTGATGGGGAAGTGTATGTCTAGTGATGAGTCACCATCTGACATATCGAACACAATTGTATATTGTGCAGTGTTAGTTAGTGATACGATGGTAAGAATGGCAGATCTTGTTACATTAACTTTGCTTTATCATCCGGGAATGGAAGAAAGAGTCGAAATGATTGAATCATTATATGAGAATATAGTTAATTTCATCGATGATATTACAACTACAATCTATACTCCTGAGGATCGATATGAACTTTCTATCAATCAATATGATCCTATCTTCTCAAATCTAAAAAATGTATCAAAGACAATGGTTGATCTTATATCACAACTATCTCAACAACATATAGAGATGCAACTTCAGACACTGGAGTACTTGTATAACTTAAATAAATCGATTCTTAGTGCCATAACGGAATTTGATTATTTAGTACATGCAAATAATAATGACATTCAAATTTATGACCGAAAGAGAATTACAGATATCGAACTCGGAGGTCATAAAATTTATCGAATGTTGTTAAAGGAGATAAGTGAAAGCTCTCGCGATTGGAAACAAGGGTTCACCCAAAACATAGTAGCTGAGAAAATGAGTTCAATTATTTATTATACTTGCGAGGCAAGTAAGAAGATTTATGCTGCTAAACTTGCAAATATTGGAATCTCAAAAAATTAAGTGAAAAAAAAGTCTTATAATGTTGATAGTTTTGTAGAACTGAGTTAGATGAATGTTTCTCATTATAATATCTCTCCCAATTTGAAGATAATTGATTCTTCACCGATTTTATACATTCAAAATGAGAGAATATTGGTAATTGCA
>BPTK01000366.1 GCA_023705905.1 Candidatus Heimdallarchaeota archaeon | reverse complement strand
TCCTAATTTAATAAACTATAAAAATTTTCTAAGTTACGGAGCAAACTATTTAGCAACCAAGGATTTCGGCTCAAAACAGTTAATGAAAGAAGTTATTGAAATCTTCACAGAATATTATACGCGAAGGCTCCCATCTCGAAAAGATGAGATTGCGAAGTATATGGAGCTATTTGAATGTTTGTTTGCCTTTGCTGAGGGAAGATTATATATTAAGATTCCTTGGAATAAATTAAGATCGACGTTATATTCATTACATGAAGAAGAGATAGTCAATTTATATTTAGAGAAATTTAGTTTAAATAAATCATATCTTGACTTTCCTAATGATTTACAAAATTTTGATTCTCTTCAGTTTATATCAGACTATAATCATTTTCTAAATTATTGTTGCTATTATTATACAGGATATGTATACACAGGAGCACCCTTAATTTGGAGATCGATGATAAAATATTTTGAAGAATTACAATCCACAGATGAATTCAGAGATCAAAAAGGAGCCCTTCTAGAAAATTGGTGCTTAAAACTAATTGAAGAACACGGATTTCAAGTTGAGAAGATAATACTCAAGAATAAAAATGTAGAGCCAAATGAAAATTATTGGAATATGAAAGAGCAAATTAAATCTTTTAATAAAGAACCTCTTGAATTTGAGGTAGAATTTATCGATCACCAGAAAAAATATCCATTTCACGAAATTGACTTGGTTTTTAGAGTAGATAAGTTATTACACGTTGTAGAATGCAAATGTACTGCAATACAACTTAGTCAAACCACGAAATTTGTCTCTTGGGGAAAAAAATTTGAAAAAGTATTTGATGTGCATTATAAAAAGATTGAGAATCTTGCTCACAATGTTAAAAAAGGTGCAATCTCTCACCCCCTATTCAAAAACATAATAGAATATATCCCCATCATCGTTCAAACAGACGGCTTATATCACGGAACTTTTGGTTATGATACTGATAAATTTCGCCTATTATTAGCTAACATTCAGAAACGTCATAAAGATGGCGATTTAATGAAAGATTTTGAATAATTTCAAAATTAAAGTTAAGAAAGTGACTTCTATTTTCTCATATAACCCAACAATTTTCCTATATTCATTGGCTAGATTTAACTAGTTTTCACTTTCATCATTTAATGCCATAATATCTATTTGAGATTCAGATGTATCTTCAATATATTTCTTAATTTGATCGTCCCAAAACTCTTTGTTAATATCTTTTATCTCCTTAGTAAGCTGTGGTGGGAAATGACCTACAGAGACTCCATGATCTGTAAGATATAGCACACCCCCTCCCCTTATTTTTGGATTTGGATCCAACATCCCAATCCATATCTTCTTTATTCCTGCGTCAACAACGCGTTTAGCACATGGGATTTTATCCGGTTTCCGAGATGTACATGGTTCTAATGTTGTAATTAGAATTGATTCTTCAAGCTCAAAATTCCTTTCTTTTTTTTTTAAAGCTATATATTCAGCATGATCTCCCGGTGAAGTCTCGCCTCTATAAGCTTCTATAACAATCTCACCACTTTTAATAACTACCGCTCCTACTTTAGGAGAAATACGATCCTGTTCAGATTTACAGTTCTTTGAAATCTCTATGGCTCTTTTCATTCCGAAAAAAATTATATTTTCTGGAGTCAAATCATCAAGAAATAGAGGAAGCTGATGCGAATATAAATCTTTATTGTTGAAATATTCTAATACAAGAACGGTTAGAAATGGAAATGGCAAAGATTCATCAATCCACATTCCTGTGGAAGTTTGTTGGCTTAAAATCCAATTCTCTCCTTTCTTAATAACATTTTCAGAATTTTCCAATCCACACCTTTTCAATATTTCTAAACAGAGAATCGATATGAAAATATCAGGTTCTTTTCCCCCTTATGATTCTAAATTTAATGATTATGATGAAAATTGTTTTTCTAGAAAT
>BPTK01000365.1 GCA_023705905.1 Candidatus Heimdallarchaeota archaeon | reverse complement strand
AGTTGTGAAGATGAACAAACTTCAGATTGGATAGAAACATTTCTTGCTCATAATTTGTTACAAGGACCGAATTTTATTAATGCAGTAAAAGGATCAGAGATGGCTGGTCATGCATTATTTATTCTTGAACCAACTGAATGGTTGGATAAATCACTCTTTGTAAAAACAATTAGATTTCCATATACGATAAAAGAACCTTTTAAACCGGTCTATAAAGATAAACGTTTAAAAGATGAAGTTCTTGATATTTTGATTAAAAAAGATTTTGGTTGGCAATCAACAAATTTTAGAAATTTCATTTATATTCGAACTGGAGGAGATGACGGAAATACAGAAGGACCGTGCACAAAAACAGGTGTAGTTCTTACTGATATGGAGAATTATGATCGTGCAATAAAAGACATGCGCCGTAATAATCATATATTTGCAAGAATTACTCCTAATTGGGAAACAAAAACTTCAGGTGACACAACAGCTTTAAAGGCCCAACTTAAAGAAAAGAAATGGAAGATTGGAGATGCAGTTATTGGTTCTGCTAAATTTGAATATAAAACGCCAAAAACTGGAGCACATGAAAATCTTACATCTGAAATGGTAGCAACAATAAAAACTATTTCTTCTGTAACTGGTGTTCCTGTTCACTGGTTGGGATATGTTGATTTAATGTCAAATAGAGCAACAGCAGATTCATTATACGAGCTTATAAAAAATGCAACGATTGTAGAGCGTCAATTTTGGGAAAGCTCACTTTATAATATGATTATGAAAGCACAAGAATTATATATTGATGCTGGAGGAACAGAAATTGGTAAGCTAAACTACGATTTCGAGGTTCGTTTACCATTAATTGATTTTGCTGAATTTTTAAATAGGGTAAAGGGACTTCAAATTGCGTATATGGATCAAGCAATATCAATTGACGATTATCGTAATATGCTTCCAGGAATTGATCCTTTAAAAACAAAAAGAGCGCTTGAAAAAGAAGAAGAAAATGAAAAAGATAAAATTATGAATACAGGACAACAAAATATTATTCCAGAGGAGGAATAGAGTGGCCAAAAATGTAGTAGTAACAGTTGAAGATTATTTAATGAGAAAGGATCCTGAAAAATACAAGAAGATGCTTGAACCTAAAGAAGAAAAAGAAAAAGAAACAGTTGATATTTTAACAAGCAGTGTAGATGCATATGGAGAAGAAAAACGTGAGTTGTTAGCTGAAATTGAAAGACTTGAAGGTGCACGTGCAGAGCTTCAAGCTGAAATTAAAGAACTTAAAGTGAAGATCAAGAAGCTTGAAGCGGAAAACAAGAAACTTAAAAAGGCAAAGTAATGAGAACAGGTTATGCACATCCATTAAAAGTTTCTAATCCTAAAGGAGAACGTATATACGCAAAAATTCTTCGATTAGGTGATAATGTAAGAATTGAAATAAATTATTTAGAAGTAGTAAAAAAAGACGATCCTCCGTTTGCACATAATGGAGTAATTACAATAAGTGTATCAAGGAAAAAATATTCAGAAACAATTGCAACATTAACGCAATATCTTGAAGATCTATTTTTGAAGGGGATGGCTGATGAAAATATATATACAAGCCTTGGAGCTAAACCTAAATCCCGAGGAATTAAAAAAAGCGATTCCGGAAAAAAAGCTGGAAGAGTTGAAGGGGAAAGGGATTCTTCAAGCGTACACATTAGCCCACGAGGGGATGAGTCGTCCGAAAGTTCTCGGGGAAGGGAATCAGAATCTGAAATGGCCGAGGGCGGTAATTCGGAGGATAGCGGAAAAGATTAAGGAAGGAACAAAATTCTTCCTTGGTCATGGTGAAACTAATGCACAAGACGGACGTGTACCTGTTGGAGAAATACTTTCATCATTTGTAAAAGAAATTGGTGGACGTCTTTCTCACATTATTATTGGTCATTTCCCCGATGAAGAAAAAGTAAAAAATATGGATGTATGTTCTATGGAAGCAGATATTTATACAGATAATGAAAATG
>BPTK01000364.1 GCA_023705905.1 Candidatus Heimdallarchaeota archaeon | reverse complement strand
GAAATCTTTCAACCGATGAAATGTATATATTGTGAAAGTGAAATAAGCTCATTCGCTTTAGATCATTTCATACCTTGGTCAAAGTACCCAGTGGATAGATTCTGGAACCTTTTTCCAACATGTACAAGTTGCAATAGTAAGAAATCGGATAAAATAGTAGAATTAGAAGAAAAGATACAACAACGAATAGAAGACTACTTGAGAGTGTGGTTGCTTTATTTTCAATCCAATCAAGAAGAATTCTCTAGACTGGGTGGAAAGGAAGTGGAATATTTGGAAATGAATGCTATAGAGCAATCGATAAAATTCCTAGTAGAACAGATTAGAGTTATAAACAAGAATTTGATTTGAGTGATAATATGGTTAACTTCTTTCATCGAACATCAACATTTCAAGTCTATGAACTAGCTATTTTTGAGGAAAAACAAGATTTAGAATTTATTTGTAGTAAAATGATTGATCTGGGTCATAAAAGGACTCGATCAGATATTAAAAACATGGTAGCAATACTCAATCACTTCGGTCTTTTTGAAAGTAAATTCAAAGAGAAAGCAAAACTGTTGATGAAGGATGGCTCAGACTCTACCTCAAAGGAGATGGTGCTTCATGCTCAAGAATTTGTTGATGAAATGATGGAAAGAGGATTGCTAATAAGACCTTTTTTAGAAGCAGTAGGAGCATATCCAAATAAGAACAGAACAATACAATATGAACTAGTTAAGAGATGTGAAAAACACGGTTTTTATGATCAAAGAATAGGTGATGATATCTCTGCAGCTATGAGGAATTTTACTAGTATGCTCAATTTAACTGAACCTTATACTAAACGAGGAAGATATGAATTATCACCTTTAGGAGAACAAGTAGTAAGAAGAAAAAGAACAATCTACGAGCGAGTGAAATGTGATCAAGGTGAGCCTTGTAGGAAAGTCTGCCCAACTAACGCAATAAGTGCTTTCAGAATAAACCTGAATTGTATTGCTTGTGGGTTGTGCGTGGATGCATGCCCTTATGGAGCTTTGACTATAGATTGTGAAGAGATTCCAGAGCTGAAATATGACCCTGAAATATGCAAGAAATCTCTTGGGAAACCAAACAAGGCAACAGTATGTGACACAGGAAAATTACTGGGAGATGAACTTTCTCAGCAAAGATGGATAAAACAAATATTGAAAATAGTTGGAATAACATCAGAAATCCCAGGAGTGGGAGAATACCCAGATATAGTGACTTTGGAAGATCCAGCATTTATTGAAGTGAAAAAAACGAGGATAACAAAGAGAGGAAAAGAGAGGGTAATTGAACAAGTCATACGATATGCAGATGAAATTTTAATCGATAATACTATAGACCAATTAAGGCATTTCTCAGATTTGAAATGGAAGAAACCAGAATATATGATAGTGACTTCTCCAAGTGGGGGACAGGAAAAAGAAGTAATAAAAACCCTGAAAAAAGAAATTCCAGATAAAATAATAGGTTTTATTCCTACAAGCAGTTTTTATTCATTAGCGCAACTATATTTTGAAACTGAAGTGAATGATAGGAAAATTATCTCTTTAGAACAGTTAATTCAATAAAAACACTCTAGGAAAATCTAAAGAAACTTTTGGAGTATATTTGTGATATCTGTAATTTCAATGGGATATGGTTTTGAAGAACTTGTTCATATTTTTCCTCTAATTTATTAATATCTCATCCAGAGAATCTTTGATCTATTATCCACCAAATCTTTTTGTTTTTTACTTTTATTTCAAGCGAGAAAAATTGTCCGAAATTGTTTTATTTTACATAAGCTTCATTTAAGATTCAGTATTGAAATTCATATATCTGACAGTTGCCCATTGCTCTATATCTTCCATCTCTTCTCTTATAAATACGTTTTTTTCTAGATCAGGAATATATATTGCAAAAATATATGAGTGTTCTTTATCTTCAGCTTTCCTTAATACTCTCCCAAACCTTTGTATCCATTGTCTAATTGACTGAGTTGACGCTAC
>BPTK01000363.1 GCA_023705905.1 Candidatus Heimdallarchaeota archaeon | reverse complement strand
CATTGAAGCTTTCTTTTTAGTAGTTGAAATCTCTTTCAGTTTTAGGAGGATAAAATTGAGGATCATTGGAACAAATAATCCTACAACAGTCATAGAAGATATTAACCACCAGTTAACACCAGTAAAAGATTCGATACTAAGAAATACTAGAATAAGAAGAAGAGGGGTTAAAATATTCAAACCTACGAATAATATCCATTTACCTGCTTGATTAGCTTTTGACCATTTTTGGAGTAATATACCAACGCCGATACCTATGTATATCACACCTACTCTTATTGCCAATTCAAGTAGATAATGCAAAGCCATTGAAAAAGAGAGATTGAAGGGAGTTAATAAATCTTTTAATCATACTACTATCGTCTCTTCTTTTTTGAAAATCGCTTTGACTTAAACAATACTAGAAAAATAGGAACTACAAGCACATTAAGAACATAATAATTTGTATTTGTGACTGGAACAACTTCATATCCAGCTGCAGTTAACCAAATTTCTGACAATGTTAGATTGTAATCATATTTTATAATTTCATCATAATACCAGTATTCTAGATATGGATTGATAGGACTGTGAGAGATCGTATAGTTATAATCATGAACATCCACATTGATGAATTCGCGATCAATCGCATAACAGATTGCTTTGCGAACTGCAACTCCTCGAGTATACTCTTCTTTTCCAGGATCTGTAAGATATTCAAAATTGCTTGATCCTCCCAGAAATTCATTCTGTAAATTGAATGCTAGAAAGTTATAGATTGACATTAGCGAACCATTCTCAAAATTTGCATTAAACAGAGGTAGAATTGGTACTATCTTATCCATACACAATTGCTGCCAATTGAAATAGTGAAGTTGTCGTTCAGTTGAATTAAGAATTTCTATTCCATCAGTCAACATATTCTCACTTTCATTACAATAGGGAATTGACCTATTTATCCCAAAAATATTCATACAACCACCTTCAGCATAAACACTTGAAACATCTGGAGTATCAGCTGGACTTGATATACAAACTATAGCGAGATCAAAATCTCTATCTAAGAGTCTTGCAATAAAAATACTAAAACTATCTTCATAATCTAGAATGACAGTTATACCTATTTCCTGCAAGTTTTCTTCAATGTTTAAAGCAATTTCTTTGTTTGTACTATTGTATATTAAAATTGTTAGTGTAGCAACCTCTTCATCTTCAGCTGTTATGAAGGTCGTGAATACTGTGAGTACAAAAAACGACATAAAAAGAATCACGAATATTTTTGATTTAATTTTGTTCATTTTATTCCTCTTCTACTTTCCAATTTATACATACTGAATATAGAAATTTAAACTTTTCTCAGATAAAAGAAAAATAGAAAAAAAGTGAAACTAAACATAAATTTCTCTTAGATTTGCTAATAAGAGTGCATAGATAGGATTTTTATCTTTCTCTGCTACATCCTTAACTACCAGCATCTCACTAAGATTTTGTGTAGTTTGTAAGATTACTGTTGGTGCGGTTGTTTCAATTAAAGGTAGTTGACGAATTTTCATTCCTTGAAGAGAAGTATTGTATTGAACACATATTTTTGATAGTACTTTGCATTCTTCTTCAGCGGAAATCACTTCTCCAACACTATCTTGCAACCAAGAGATTGTACCACCCTTAGTCAAACTCACAAGCCATAGAAGAAGAGAAAAACCATACAAAGTGCTACTATTACCTAGAAGAATATATTGATTGATAAACTCAAGTAACATTCCAAGAGAATTTAGTATTTTTTTATCTTTCTCAAATAGTTGAACAGTTAATATGAAATCTTTCTGAAAATCGCTGATATCTTTCTTGTACTTTGCATCTAGTTTCAAGAATTTGTCTCTTTGTTCTTTCATTTCTTCAAATTCTTTGTCAATGATATCCATTTCTTCAAGAATTGCATCAAGTTCAGTTTGTTTATCCTTACGTACTTTCAATTCTTTGATATATTTCGCAACCATTTCCTGAATAGCAGTTTGTTTTTCTTTTATTTCAT
>BPTK01000362.1 GCA_023705905.1 Candidatus Heimdallarchaeota archaeon | reverse complement strand
ATTTCAATCTCATCGGGTTCATTAAGAACAAAATCTGGTTTTAGTTTTAGTAAATCATCAGGTTTACTTGAACCATAGGTAGCAGCAACAGAAATTACACCTGCTTCTTTCGCACTCTGGATATCGAATTCCGTATCACCAATCATCATCGTTCTCTCACTAGAAAAACCGTAGTGAGACATTATTCTTCTAATTGCATAACTTTTTGTGTTTTCTACCGTACCTATAGGATAATCAAAATGGTCTTGTATATCATAGAAATTCAACCAATATTCCATTCGATCTTGTGGTTTTCTAGATACAATGCCCGTATAGTGAATTCTATGTAATGTTTCTATAATTCTTCTTATACCAGGATAGAGAGATCGAAGATGAGCATATTTGGGAGTGAGTTCTTCATATTTCTTGGCAGCTTCCATTATTACCTTTCTATCTTCAGTTTCCAAGAAAAACTTGAAATCAGCCTTTTGGTCAGTATTTCCTACCCTCTCACTAAAAATTTTCTCAGAAAAAGCCTTCTTAGATATGCTTTCAATAGTTTCCTTCATTTGAGCTGCATAGGCGTCCTTAGAATTTGCCAAAACACCATCAAAATCGAAGATAATGAGCAAGCTTGAATTGAGATCTTTAGAATTCACTATGAATTACCTCGCAAATGTTTAAGGGGTATTCTTAAGGAAAACGTATTAGCAAATAAGTTTTCTCATTGCTCTTTCTTCAGAGGAGCGCTGCAAGTAGTACAAAAAACAGTATCTTTTTCATTTATTGCTTGACAGTTCCAACACTTAATCTCGTTAACTTTTCGTAAACCTAACAGACCAGTTCTTTCCCTGAAATCAAAGTCTGCAAAACCCATAGCTCGTTCTTCCCTCTGTTTAGCAAGTTTGTCACTTACTTTACTTAAATCATCGTAAAAGTGATCAATTTGGTCTGCTCTTTCTTTGAATCTTTCTTGATCTTTAGCTCTAGCTTCAAAGTCAAAAATATATTTGAAATATTGACCTAAGTTCATTTTTCTTTCTCGAAGATAACGTCTGATGAGATACATTATTGCAAATAACTCGATTAAACCCATTGCTATGAATATAAAAATTTTAACAATAACAGCGCTTTCTCCTGGAAAAAATGCTATGTAGAAACTAATAGGTAAGAAGCCAGCAGATATAACCAATATAGGAATACCTAGTATCAAATACAATGCTTCATTGATGGCACTTGCAGCAGCATAACCTCTACCTGTGAAGAATTCAATCATATAATAGGATAAAATCACAACAGAAACAATTGCCAGAGTTATTCCTGCTGCTACTTTGAGAAAGGGATTATCATAAGTAAATGCAAAAATAACACCTGCTAGTATAAGTAATCCTAGAATAATTTGTTGTATGATATTTTCTTTTCTGAAAACTCTACGTTTTCCTTTAGGTAATCCATGCATAGATGTCAAAATCACTTATTTTCGTTTACTTATTACTGTTGTTATTTGAGCAAATAGGAAACAGTAAAAATTGATAAAAAATGAAAAAATAGAGAAAGAAAATTATTCTTCTCGTTTTCGTCTTCGTCTAATAACAACTATTGCTTGAATTAGTAACAGAGTTCCACCAATACTCAACAGAGTTATTGCATCAAATCCTGCATTTGTGATTGACTCTATTGCTATTGTATAGTTATTTACTGTTCTATGGATTGTTCCATTAACATCCACAACTAGTATGAAATAATCTATCACAATGCCTATATCAAAAATGGTATTGAATTCGTAGTAATAGATGCCAGTGGTCGAATTATATAACATAAAGGCTGTAAAACTCTCACTTGAATTATCTGTTGAATCGAATATTGTCCAAGTCAAATTGACATGTCTTCTACCATCTATAATTTCAAGATCAGTTCTATTGACAATTCGTACTTCAATAAAATATTCGTATTCATCAAAGAAGGTTTCTGTTGCAACGTTTGTTTCAACGTCATCATCATTTACTATTGTAGTATAGACTTCTGGATCATAGATAATAATGGGTGTCTCAAGAGAGG
>BPTK01000361.1 GCA_023705905.1 Candidatus Heimdallarchaeota archaeon | reverse complement strand
GATTTTTCACCATCAAGGAAATACACCAAATTCGTGATAAGTAATAGACTCATTTGTATTAGTAGAATAATATAAGCTTGACCTTCAAGTAAATTATATAGATTTCCCCAGTGGTTGTAAATATCTCCATGTCTTATCTCTACAAACATTCCATCTAGAACAATTGTGAAGAGAATCAAAGGAAAAATCTGGAAGAGAAGAGCAAAGATGAATGGCTTACTTTTGACTTTCACTATTTTTTTATTGTGTATATAACCAGTGATGGTGAAAAATCTCGCAACAGACCAATAAGGTGCGGTAAAAATCATAAGAAGAGAAAGAAGTATGATTAATCCAATAAGAATCCCTTCTATAATGTCTGGAGTATAAGAAAAGGGGGAGAGTGCACCAGGATTAGTTTCAAGAAAACTAGTTTCAAGACTTGAAGCAAAATTGGTAAGATTCATTATAATGAGAACGATACAGCTAGGAACAAAAACTATGGCTGATTGAATGAGAGCATAAAGCCATTTCCCTGTGAACACCTTATGTCTATCTTTCTTCTCATTCCACTTTGCTAGTATTTCATGTTCATCAAAAAGAACATAGACCATTGTATAAATTACAACAATAAAAGCAAAAACTTTGAAAATATTCAGAAAGAAGTAGTAGAAATTAAAACTACCATTGAACATACTAAACAGTAATATGTAAATAAACAGAATAACATGTATTGTTTTAAATGCTGAATGTCTATTTTTTAAACCCATATTACTTCTAATAATAACCCTAGTACGCTTAGGATTCGTTAAATCATCCATATAAGTCAACTTTTAGTGATTATTTACTATCTGATTTATGATAAGATTTTGTCTTACTGTCTTATTAGTTTTTTCTGAGTTTATATAGTGAAAGCTAGAGAGAAGTATGATGACCAAAGTCTTGCGGACAGAGATAATGGAAGTAAGAAGAAACAAAGAATTGAGCAAGCTTTGTCATCAAACTAAGAACCTCTATAATCGAGGAAACTTTCTAATAAAAGAAGAGTTGAAGAAAAGCAACAAATTACTATTTTACTACGATTTAGATAGACTCTTGAAGGGGGAGCAGTGTTACAAAATTTTACCTGCCCACACCGCTCAACACACCCTCAAACTCCTAACGAGGAACTGGAAAGCTTACTTCCGCACTCTTAAAGAATGGAAGCAACAACCTCAAAAATTTCTTGGTTGTCCTTGCGCTCCTTATTTTAAGAAACCTTCAGGGGAGACATTAGCTATTTTCAGCAATCAACAAGCGAGAATTGTCAATGGATGGGTGGTATTACCAAAAAAAGTTAAGTTTACTATCAAAACCCGCTTAACTGCTCAAGATACCCTACGAGAGGTGCGTGTCATCCCTCGAGGAGTGGGTTACACCTTCGAGCTTATCTATCACAAACATCTTCCAAAAGCAATTAGAAAGAGGAAGAAAAGGAAAGGTTCCATCGATTTAGGTTCGATTAACCTCGTGACTTTTGTGGATAACATCGGATCGCGTCCGATTGTCATCAAGGACGAGGGAAAAGGGATAAAATCTATCAATCAATATTATATGAAAGAGGTAAAAAAGTTACAACAGCAGTATGCTTCACAGCAAAATACCCACTTGAAAAAGAACAAGCGACTAATATATGGCACTCGTTTCCACCTTTATCGTCAACACTGGAGGTGGAAAGCGAAAGATTGGTTACATAAGGTGAGCAAGTTCCTCGTTGACCTCTGGGAAACTAGAGGCTTACACACGGTCTACATCGGTTACAATCCCCTCTGGAAACAACAGATAAGATTGAGGAAGAAAACTACACAAATGTTCGTCAGTATCCCTTTTGAAAAACTCATCAAAATCCTCAAGTATAAAGCTGAAGAGAAAGGGATAACTGTTGAACCTATTGAAGAAGAATATACCTCTAAGTGTAGTTTTCTAGATAATGAATTTCCCCAGAAACAGGTAAAATATAAGGGGAAGAGAGTGCATAGAGGGTTATTTCGTTCTGCAGAAGGTGTCTTAATCAATGCTGATGTTAACGCTGCTTACAACATTTTACTGAAAG
>BPTK01000360.1 GCA_023705905.1 Candidatus Heimdallarchaeota archaeon | reverse complement strand
TTGTGAATTTTGCTGCAGAAACTCATGTTGACAGATCGATATCTTCAGGAGATTCCTTTATACAAACTAATGTTATCGGTACTCATAACTTATTGAAATTTAGCCGAAAATATGATTGCAAATTTGTACAAATTTCAACTGATGAGGTTTATGGGAGTCGAAAAGAAGGCTATTTTGATGAGAATGACATGCTAGATCCTTCTAGTATTTACTCAGCCTCAAAAGTTTCATCGGAAATGCTTGTAAATTCTTATAAGAAAACCTATGGTTTAGAAACCATTATCACAAGAAGCTCAAATAATTTCGGACCTTTTCAATTTCCAGAAAAACTGGTTCCTAGATTTATAACTAACCTTCTTCAAAACAAAAAATTACCTGTGTATGGTACTGGTAAGAATGTAAGAGATTGGATTTATGTAGAAGACAATTGTAGAGCTGTAGATTTAGTAATTCAAAAAGGGAAATTTGGCGAGATCTATAATATCGGAGGAGGAAATGAAAAGGAGAACCTTGAGATATCAGATTTATTACTAGCAAAAATGAATTTTACAGCTGAAATGATAGAATTTGTTGAAGACAGATTAGGACATGATTTTCGTTATGCTATCGACATTACAAAATTAGAGAAATTAGGATACCAACCAAAATATAATTTCGATGAAGCATTCGATAAGACAATTAAGTGGTATCGTCAGAACCAAGATTGGTGGACCCCTTTGCTAATTGATTAGAAGGCTGTTCTGATTTTATTAAAAGGAGAGATTTATTTTTTAAGAGATAGAGAAAGACATAATTTTCCTTCTCGATAAACTTAATAAGGCTATTAATTGAATTGAATTGTTGGTGATTAAAATGAAAATCTTTCTAGATGCATTATCGCGAAAACCTACAGTGAGTGTGGGAACTATTGCTTATATTATCAGTGATTTACAAATTATAAATAAGAAATATCCAGATTGTGAGTTTATCATGCTATCAGTAAATCCTGATATTGACAATCTATATCTTTCAAGACTCCCATATAAAGTAACTTTAGTAAAGCGATCAAAAACCGAATTAGGTACAATTTTTCAAATAAGAAAAATATTAAGAGAAGTAGATGCGGTTGTTTCATCCTGGGGGGATTCTTATGTGTCATTACCTCCATACATGCTTTTTAATAAAGCAATTTTTCTGAAAAAGTCAAAAATTCCTTTGATTCTTTTTCCTTCATCTATTGGTCCCTTTGAAGGTGGCATAAAGGACTTTATTGCTATACAAGGTTTAAAGAAATTTGATATTATTACTGTTCGAGACCTGACAACATTTGAATATCTTCAGAAGCACTCTCTTAATAATATGAAACTAGTTCATGATGCAGCATTTGTTCTTGAACCAGAAACAGAAACCAGAGTAAATGATTTACTCAATAAAATAGGTTTAGAAAAGAAAAAGTTATTAGGAGTCAATGTAAGTGTTCTACTCTATCACTTGTTCAAAACTAATAACAAGAATTATGTTCAATTTATGATTGATTTTATTCAATGGTTAAGAGAAGAATTCAAGTTGCCTATCTTACTAATTCCTCATCAGATTTTTCCAGAATCTTATGAGTATACTAAAGACGAATATGAATCGCGTGGTGGAGATGATAGGTTTGCAATTAATCTAGTACTAAACGAACTAAAAGAAAAAGAGTCAATTTATCATTTATCAGATTATTTTACTCCCTCAGAATTAAAAGGGATAATTGGAAAAAGTGAGATGTTTATTGGGGGAAGAATGCACTCAATAATCGCATCAATATCACAATGTGTTCCTTCATTAATTCTAGAATATTCGCATAAAGCATCAGGGATGATGAAAATGTTAGAATTAGAAGCATTTTCTTGGCCTATTTTCCAAGATCAGAAATCTCTTCAGATCACAGTTTCAAAACTATGGAAAGAAAGGAAGATAATTAGGCAAAAATTGATTAAAGAGATGCCAGAAATTTTCAAAAAAATTTATGATCTTGCTGAAGAAATATTCGTTGAATGAACTAATAAGCAGAAGAGCAATTGTGATGTTGAAGAATCAACAAATCCAAGACATAAAACATCAG
>BPTK01000359.1 GCA_023705905.1 Candidatus Heimdallarchaeota archaeon | reverse complement strand
CAAAAACTAAAATTGCTCCTATTGCTTTTAATGAAACATCAATTGTTATTGCAATAAGTATGAGAAAGAGATAATTAAGAAATCTTATTGGAATTCCTGCAACTGAAGCCATTTCTTCATTAAAAGTTATCAAGTAAAATTCCTTTTTCAGAGCAACAATGATTAATAAAACTCCAATAGCTACAAAAATCAGTAGAATGAAGTTTTCCAAAGAAACAAGAAGAATATCTCCGAACAATATGGATGTTACATCTGTTGACTGATATGGCATCAATCCTATGAAGAGAATAGCTAAAGCCATGAAACTTGTAAAAACTACACCAATAATTATTTCATCTTTCATAACCTTCTTCTCATTAACATAACCAACACCTACAGAAGCAGAAATCCCAAAAATAATAACCGTGATAAGTGGATCTATGCCTAAGAGTATACCCAATGCTGCTCCAGCAAAAGCTGAATGGGCTATTGCTTCACCTAGAAACACCATACCTTTTAACAGAACAAAAACTCCAACTATTCCCCCTAATACTCCAATGATTACAGCGGTAATTAGTGCTTTAATCATCAAAGGTGATGCTAATGAGTATATGAAATCAAGTATCGATGCCATATACTAGAGGAAATAAGCAAAATATAAAATGATTTTGGGTCTGTACAAAAATTAATATAAAGAAGAACCAGTTTTTTAATTAATGCGTGCTAAAACTCAGAAAACAGTTACTCTCATTGTTATTATGGTTTTCTTTCTATCAGCATATTCAGCTACAGCTAATATTTCTGATGAACCAGTTACAGTTTCTAATATAAATGAAACTAGTGGAGTAATTAGTGTTGTGACAACATTATCAATAATAGCGGATTGGACTGCACAAATAGGGGATACTCTATTTTCTCCAGTTTCTGTTGTTACAGGTTCTGAGGATCCTCATACATATACCTTAACTACAAGTGAGATTCTGATGATTGAAGATGCAGATTTGTTTGTAAGACTAGGTTTACCTGGAATCGAACCTTGGGTAGAGACTATATTAAACGCAAATCCTTCTCTGAATGTTCTTACCCTAGCCTCAGAGGATATGATGGAAATTGATCCTGTTTCAGGATTACTTAATGCTCATGTATGGATGAGTCCAATAATAGCTAAAAACTTTGTTTCAAATATAACTGATAGCATAATATCACTAGATTTTGAAAATAGAGAACAATATGAAACAAATAGAGATAATTACCTTTCTGAATTAGATGGGTTGATATTTGATATCGAGGATTATTATTTTAATAGAACCAACGGCTTAAAAGTGGTCGTGCATCACCCTTCATTTTTCTACTTGTTGAATATGCTTGGTGTTGAAAGAGTAAGAATAATTGAAGAACATGAAGGTTCAGAACCTTCAGCGCAACACATTCAAGAAATTGTTGAAACTATGATTGAACAAAATGTGACCACTATTGTTACTCAACCACAAATTGAGGAAAGTTTAGTCATACAGATTGCTAGAGATACAAATTCTAAACTTGCTAAATTGTCACCAATGTTACGAGATGATGTAGATGATAATTATATTCAATTGATAAGAGATGATATTAATGCACTTTTATCTCCTGAAGATATTGAAGACAATCAATGGATTATGGAATCTTTAGCTATTGGAAGTGGGTTTTTGGTGACTTGTATTCTACTGATCGTTTATCTCCGTTTTAGAGGAGAAATTTTCAAATTTAAGAAAAAAATAAAAGAACCAAAAAACAATAGGGAATGATTTTGTGTCAGAGAAAATTGCTCTTATTACTGGAGCTTCAAGTGGAATTGGTAAATCTTTTGCAGAAATTCTTGCAAAGGAAGGATATAATTTGATTTTAGTTGCAAGAAGAAAACAGAAATTAGATGAATTAGCTAAAAATCTTACTAAGCAGTTTTCAATAGAAGCTAGAGTACTGGTCGCAGACCTATCTAAAGTGGAACAAATCGAAGTGGTGGTAGAAACTATAAAATCGTTGGATCAAATTGACATTTTAGTTAATAATGCGGGTTTTGGATTATCTTCTAGTTTTGCTGAAGGTAATTATGAACGGCAGCTAGATA
>BPTK01000358.1 GCA_023705905.1 Candidatus Heimdallarchaeota archaeon | reverse complement strand
TACGGGGCTCCTGGTCAATTACCTGAATGGTGGGGTGAGGATCGAAGCGATAATTCCAACACGGGGTGGGCTGTACTTGCTCTTATTTATGCGCAAAACAAATTTGGATTATACATCCCTGATTTCGTTAAAGATAACCTCAACGTTTGGATAGATTTTATACAAGGTGAAGATGGCGGTTCCGGTTATAGTTGGCCTGATGATTGGGAAAATGTTCTGAAAACTGGTAATTTACTTTTTGAAATGGCCTTAGTCGGAGATGATATTGAATCACCTCGAGTACAGGCTGCAATTCAATATATTGAAGAGCATTGGAATGATAAAAACCAAGACCCAGGATGGTTAGTGAACTATCAAGCAATGTATACTTTAATGAAAGGTTTTGAATCTATGGGAATAAATACAATAACCGTAAACGATGAAGAAATCGATTGGTTCGAGGATATCTCATTTATTATAGTCGAATCGCAAAGATATGACGGTAGTTGGCCAAGCGATTTATACGGTGATCCCACTCTAACAACAGCGTGGGCTCTGCTTACTTTAGAAAAGGTCGCAGAATCTCCTACTTTTCCCGTCTATGTAGATGTGAAACCAGGCTCATGGCCAAACCCAATCAATACAAAAAATAAAGGAGTTATATCTATTGCTATTTGTGGAACCCAGGATTTCGATATAATGGAAATTGATCCTGCAACAATCCAATTGCATGTTGGGGGTAAAATGGAAACTGTGTCTCCATTATGTTGGAGTTATGAAGATGTTGCAACACCTTATACAGGTGATGAAGGGGGAGGGCATGATCAAGATGGTGATGGTTTCACAGATTTGGTGTTGAAGTTTGATAAACAAGAAATGATAAACTCACTTGATTTGTCTGACTATGCAGGAGAAACAATTCCTTTGGTATTAAATGGTAACTTTTTCATAGAAACGGGAGGAGCACCAATTAAAGGTAAAGATTATGTATGGATATTAGAGATAGTATTAAAGCCATTTATTATTGATGACACTGGAAACGGGGATTATACATGGAAAGAAGCACGTAAACAGCCGTGGTGTAAAGGTGCAGGTACTATTAAAAAACCTTACATAATTGAAAATATTGCTATAAATGGTGAAGGTTCAATTGAGTGTCTCGTAATTCGAGATTCCAACGTATATTTCATAATTAGAGATAGCCGGTTTTATAATAGTGAAATTATTGAAGGACAAGCGAGCGCCGCACTCGTAGTAGAAAATGCATTGAATGGGAAGATCATTAATAATGATTGTTCATATAACGATAACACTGGCATCGGAATTAGAAATTCTAATGGTATTGAAGTTTTAGAGAATACTTGCATGGATAACACTTGGGGTATTGTTCTCGCAGGATGGGGAGGAGAAGCTGATTATAACTTAGTAGAGGAAAATATTTGTACAAAGAATTCTCAATCTGGAATCTTACTCTGGACGGATGTAGAATTTAACACAATTAATGAGAATATTTGTTCTGAGAATTTATGGGGCATAACTCTTTCAACTAACGCTGATAATAACGATATTACAGATAATATCTGTTTAGAAAACAATCTTGGTATCCTGTTCAGTGCTGGTTCTGATGAAAATGATATATTGGGAAATACAATCAAAAATAATCTCGTTGGAGTTTATTTTAATTGGGAATTAGGTCTGGCTCATTGTATTAACAATTATATTGATTTCAACGATTTCATTTACAATAGTAATCCATGGTGGGGTGTTCCAGATATGGAATGGTATGATAATAATGATTTTGGTCCTGATAATCATATTGAACCTGAACCATAGTGAGTTCAGCATATAATTGTTAGATGAATCTATAGAGGATATAAATGGATGGTTACATGTTAAATACGAAGAAAATTAAATATTCAATTAAATTTTTATACTTTTTTTTTATTTCCTTAATGTTTTTAATTTATTTCATTCAGTGAACTTCCAAAAGGACAATCCATTTGTCATGTATGCAGAAGAAGGATACATAGAGGATGAAATGAATAATAAAGAAAGTGAAAAAAACAAGCTAAAACCAACCAATATTATATAATGTATAATCTATTGATAC
>BPTK01000357.1 GCA_023705905.1 Candidatus Heimdallarchaeota archaeon | reverse complement strand
AGAAGAACAGTTTTATGAAACTGACCCTACAAACTCCGATTCTGATGGAGATGGGTTAAGCGATGGAATGGAAGTAGCTTTAGGTTACGACCCAACAGATCCCAATAGTAATCCTAGTGGTGGCGGAGGATTCTTTTTCCCCTAACCCTTTTTTTCTTTTATCTAAAAAACTATAACGATTATTGTTGATTTTTGTAAATGTTTCTGTTTTCTTTTTTTGGACATATCTGCAAACTATCATCAATATCTATGCAAAAAAACAACCTTATATTCATACAATGCTAATATTATCCGAAGTAGTTTATCTGCTTCAGTGTAAGTAATTCTTGCAAGTTACTTATTCACTTCCAAACGGGTTTGCCTTTATGGGAAATCCACTCCACACCTTTTTCTCATAAAATAAGTATGAACAAAATTTATTCTTTGTAGAAAATTCTCTTCCTCTTTCGATATAGAAAGATACAAACAAAAAATAATAGACTTCCTAAAGAGAAGAATTGAAAGCTGATTCTTTCAAAACTTTCATTTAGAGGATATTTGTCCTCAGCTTCTGCTCCACCATCAATAGGATAAGGTTTCCTACTCGTCCAGTCATCCCAAAAGTTGCCTTCTTTGGTTTCCTCATCGTACCAGAGGTTATCTTTACCATGATCTAAAGCTTGAGAAGAACCTTCCAGATTATTACCAAGGAAGCTGTTATGATGGATTTGGTTGTCTGAGGTATCACTATATAAAACTAAACCATAGAGGGTGTTATTGCTGAAAGTATTATTTGTAATAAGGCTACTTTTTAGTCCGTCCCCTCTACATCCATCTCTTGCAGTAAAACTGAAAACATTGTTTGTAATTGAGAGATTGTTTTTATTTGATGAATCCCAATTACCAAACCATCCACCCCAGTCCTTATTGTAACAGAAGAGATTGTTAGTTACTGTAGAATTGCTAGTATCGTCAACAACTATTCCACGAAAGTTGTGATTACATATGTTTGAAGAGATAAAATCATTTAAGTCGTTATCTAACACAATGCCAACGTTAAAGTTATATGAACAATTGTTAAATTCTATTCTATTAAAACAAGAATTCACGGAAGTTATACCTCGGTAGATGTTTTCGTAGCAAGTATTGTTCCTAACAATGGAATAATTCGAATAATATAGGATGATTCCAAAGTTGTTGAATTGACCACAAGTATTATTGAGTATTTTAACGCCATCTGACCGAACAACACTCATTCCTATATCACTATCATGGAAGATATTATCTTTGATAGTTGCAGTACCATAAGCTACATTCTCGAGAAATATTCCAGATAATAATGCATTTAAGATACAGTTCTGGATAACGAAATGTTTGGTAGTATTGATAATAACAATTCCATTGTGATAGCTACGATATGGCAAAATTATATTTTCAATGATGAAAGGATCTTCTTCTGTTCCTGTACCTGGAAAACCATAACCAATGAAGTGTTGATCACTAGTTATGGTGATGAATTCAACTAAATCCTCAAACTCACTTTGAGTAGTAGTTAGCCAATGCTTGTTACCTATGTTGTAATATCCTTGATATTGTAGTTGGAGTGGGTTCAACATACATAGAATAATCAAAATAGATACTATCGAGATCCTTTGCAATTTCATGAATATCATCATTCACATTTCAACGATTATCTGCTGATAAGGAACAGAGTCTGCTGTAGTAATTAATACTTTTTCCTATATAAACCCTCAATAACCATAATGGTAAAGATAAGGAGCTAGATTTAACCCTCTAATTCATTGGAGATAAAACAAAAATGTCAATTAAAAAACTTTTCGTGTGCCTAATGATAGTATCTTTTATTACATCACTAGGTGTAAGTCTTGTTGGTTTCGGAAGGGTAAATGACACTGTGGCTGTGGAATTTCCTCTTTCAGAACAAAGAACAAGTAATGAAAAAATTAAGATTGTACTCTCAGCAAAGGATTTTGAAGGAGAAAAAGACGAATTTATTCATTCTGTTGTATTGTTTAATTCAAAATATAAAGTAACAATTGAAGATGTGGAGATACGATATTGTTATAACAACTTGAATGGTCTATCAGCTA
>BPTK01000356.1 GCA_023705905.1 Candidatus Heimdallarchaeota archaeon | reverse complement strand
CAGCAAAATTCACAACTATATCTATATCTGAACTAAATAGTTCTTGTAACTTTTCTATATTAGCAATATCTCCTTTAACAAAGGAATAACGACTATCGTTCTCAACTGATTTTAGATTTTCTAAATTTCCTGCATAAGTCAACTTGTCAAGATTGAGAATATCAACATCTGAATATTTTTCTAAAATTAAGTGGATAAAATTCGATCCTATAAATCCACATCCACCAGTAATAAGCATCATTTGTATTGAATAGTTAATTTTGATTATTATTAAATCTAATTGTTTATTCTTGTTTTAGAATGTCTAGAACAATAAAAAACTAATATTTCATTAATTATTTCTATCTTTAGATTTATAAACAGTGTAAAAATTTAAACGCATGAATATTCTAGCTGTAACACCATTTCCACCTCAAAAAAGTGGTGGTGCCACATCTGTTTATGAATTCTTCATTAGATTGACCACTCAAGGGTACAACTTCAAAGTTATTTCCTATTTAACTTCAATAAAATATTCATCCAATCTGGAATCGGTTGGTTTAGACTTGGGGAAGGAGACTTCTTTTAAGAGAGGAGTCAAATTCATCTTCAATTCAATCAGAGTAGGGAGAAAATTAAATAAAAAAATACACTTTGATTTAATATATGGGAAAAACATAACATCTCCATCTTTTGCAGCTTATTTCTTATCATTATTAACTAGAAAACCTTTAGTTGTGCATACTTCAGGTGCAGACATTCAAGAATTGGATCCTAATCAAGAAAGACAAATATTCTCAAAAGGGTTTCTGTTTTTCTTAACTAAATTTCTAAGAAGAAGGGTTCTTTCTAGAGCTTCAATTGTCATAGCTAATAACAAGATTGACTTTCAAGTGCTAAGAGATATCGGTTTCAAAGAAAAAACTATTCTGTTACGAAATGGTGTAGATAAAGAGAAATTTTCACCCGGTGTCAAAGAAGTAAAAGATTATCCTACACTAATTTTTGTTGGACGAGCTGAGATAGAAAAGAATCCAGACCATCTCTTAGAAATTGCATCTGAACTGAAAAATCCTCTTTTATTAATAGGAGGATCACATGAAGAATTTTCAAGATTTGGTGAAATAAGTAAAAATGTAGAAGTAATTGGAATAACTAATGAAATTGAAACTCTCTACAAGAAAGCTGATATTTTTATTCAGACATCTAGTTCAGAGGGACTCTCAAATGCTTTGTTAGAAGCAATGGCATCTGGAAATGTTCCGATTACCTATCCAAGTGGGGATGCAATTTATATCATAGAGAATGGTATTAACGGTTTCATATGTAATTCTAAAGAAGAAATTATTGATAAAGTAAAATACTTAACAGAAAATAAAAACAAACTACAAGAAATGGGAGAAAATGCTCTTAAAACTATCCATGAACAATTCGATTGGTCAAAATCTGTTAAAGAAATGGATAATATTCTGAAAAATTTTAAAGAAATTGAAAAAGAAAAAATATAGCTGTTTAGATTCAATAATGTTCAGATTGGTTTTTATAAAAATCAACGGTTTTTTCAATACCTTGTCTAAAACTTACTTTTGGTTCCCATCCTAGAGAGTTCCTTAATTTCGAGTAATCAACGATGAAATCCCCAATTTCAATTTTTTTAGCTACTGTTGGATAAGGAACAAATTTAATATTACCTTTACTAACAGCTTCAACGATTGTCGAAACCATATCTTTAAATTTTGTGCCAATATTTGAACCCAGATAGAAAATTTCATTCTTTGCTTCTTCTTTTGTTGCACATAGCAATAATGCATCTATGGCATTCTCGACATAATTATAATCTCTCAACTGATTCCCATCTCCATAAATAGTTATAGTTTCATCCTTCATTGCTTGACCTATAAAGAAATTTAGAATGCCAAGACTCGGGGAAGAAATTTGTTGACGAGGACCAAAAATATTAGTAAAACGCAAGATAGAGTATTCAATATTATAATGATGATTATAAATCTTGCAATAATTTTCTGCTAGTAATTTGTTTGCAGAATATACATCTAATGGATCAGTTGGTGTAGATCGGAAGAGCACACGTCTGAACTCCAGTCACGTGAAACGATCT
>BPTK01000355.1 GCA_023705905.1 Candidatus Heimdallarchaeota archaeon | reverse complement strand
ACGATTTTTGCCGGAATATGGAACGTGATAAACCTCTAATGGAATTATCATTAGAATATCTGAAAAACTTCGGATCACTGACACATGATTTGTCATTAATAGAGGGTCCTTCCAAACATGCAATTGAATTTCTTATCATCATCAAAGAACTTCTTGTTGGAGTATGGGTACTAGATTGGAAAAGAAGTGTCGGAACAGATAAAATAATACATATTGAAAGGATAATTCAAAAATCCAATTTAAGTGGGGGGTTCATTGTTGCCAACAATTTTTCACCTAATGCAAGAGAATTAGCTCAACAAACTGATACTCTTGAGTTGATAGAAAAAGCTGAGATTCTTTATCATACATAATAAATATCCTAATTCTGTTTACTTCCACAGAGAGGACAATAATAGGAATCTGAAGGAAGCTCATGTCCACATCTTACACAAAATACTGTTGGACCATCACTTCTTTGTTGAATTGATGAAAGAAGCTCAAATGTGCGATGGATTAAATCAATTAATGCAAGAAAAGCATTCACTATAGTTTCTTGATAATTCTCTTTTTTTAGCTCTTTACTATCCAGTTCAATTCTAGAAAAGGCGCAAAGATTAGTTGGTACATTTGATATCTTTAATTGTAATTCTTTCCTCAGTTTTGAAGGAAATTTGTCCCGTGAACCAATCATTACAGTTCCAAGAAACTTTTTGTTAAGAAGAAGATCAGGATAACACGCATCTATAGTAGCATCACATAGTAACTGATTCATAAATTCCTTAGATTCACTTAAAATATCGAACTTTGGGGATTTAGTTTGAAAAGTAACGAACTTATTACTTTCGATTTTTGAGTCATCGACCATCCAGATCATATCAGCTATGGTATTCTTCCCATCCTCACATAATCTGACAATTAATCTTGTTGGAAGCACGTCACGGAGACGAAAACCATAGAAAGTACTTTTTTTATTATTATTATTAAAATATAGTGTTGGATAAAGAGCACTACTGCTAATTGTCCCTCCATATATTGAGCTGATGGCTCTAAATATAAGATTAGCAGCAGCTTCCATTTGCTTCAAATAATTAAGGACATACATCAATATAAACCATTGCGAATTTGCAAGAGGATGCTGTTAAGTAAGGTTAAAGATAACTAAAAAACAATCGCTATATTTTTAAGCAATTTTGGACAAAGAGAAAAATAGTTCAAAATAGTATAATGGTGAATACAAAAATGAAAAAAAGAGCCGTATCTCCAGTAATTGCAACAGTATTGCTTATTGCTCTAGTAACTGCAGCAGCTGCTATAGTTTTTCTAGTAGTAATACCAATGTTGAATCCTTCTCCGCAAGCAATTGTAATCGGAGCAATTGATGTTACTGAAAATTTGGATGGTAACTTTACTATAATAGTGACTATTCAAGCACAATCAGCTGATCTCACGTTCAACGGAACTGCAACACCAGCTCCAAATATAGCATATCTCAACGTTGTGACGGCAGAAGGGTATGCAATAGCTAATGGACAAACAGGTCAAATTACTATAACGGGTTCATTCCAAAGTGGAACCGAATATAAAGTCAATATTTATTTCACTGCTGGTGAGTCTAATACATTTGCATCTGCAATATTTACACCTACTGCAACATAAAAATAATTAATTTCTTTTTCTTTTTCTTATTTTATCTTTAAATCATATTCAAAAAGCACACCTTTATTTATAACAAGAATATTTCTCATCAGCAATGTTGAAGGAATTGTCGAAACCAGAAGCATCCACTGAACTAGAAAAAATAGTAGCCAAACTATATGGTGAACATGTTTCTATCAAAGAACTTATAGATTCAACATCAGCTTCAAAGAAAGTATCTATTTCTCTTTGTTTTGAAAAGGAAGACATCATAGGTTATTTGATTTGGATGTTAGAAGTTGAGGTAGAAGAAGAAACAAAGAAAAAAATCAAAACGTTAGTCATTGATGAAATTGTAGTTCTCCCCGATTTCCACAAACTTGAAACAGCTAAAGAACTAATAGTAGATATCGATAATTTATCAAAAAATAAAGAATGTTCGATGATAGAGATGACTTTACCTAGTCAATCTTTCTGGATCATA
>BPTK01000354.1 GCA_023705905.1 Candidatus Heimdallarchaeota archaeon | reverse complement strand
AACTTTTTCTGTAAAAATTTTATATAATGATTCTATCTCAATCTGTTTCATACTTTACTTTCTCCTTTTTATACTTCTCTAAAACATTGTTCAATGGACGAACAACAAATGGAATTACTGCTAAGCTTGACAGTAAACCACCAAGAATGATTGCAATTAATCTTAAACCTATTGAAAGTTGAAAATGAGTGTCTGTTGCCAATAGCATCCACGGATTCATGGATTTTATCACAGTCAAGGCTAATCCTAATCCTAATCCAACTCCTATCATTATACTAGATAGTAGTGAAAGATAAATTTCTTTTGAGTAGATGTTTCTTAACTTCTTTGCTGAATATCCTCTTGTAATAAGTTGTTTAATGGATGGTGTAACCGATTTTACTGCAGAACGGCTGAAAACTATTACGAAAAGGGGAAGAAATAAAATTGCAAATACAGTGTTGAAAGTAATAAACATAGAGATAGCTGGAAACTGCTGATTTTCAGCTGAAGCATATTTGGAATCTATGAACATATTTAGTGAAGACATTCCGAGCTCAAATAGAATCTTTGGGATAGTTTGTTCAACCATCAATTGTTTCTCATTATTTGTCGCAGTTTCATTAAATACCAAGTCTACTCCGAAAGAAGAAATGAATTTATTTATAGCTCTATCTTCCAAGATGTCTAAAACGTGTGATAAATCTATATACACATGAGGGTGATTTAAATTGTAGCCTGTAGTAAAGGGAAGTGTGTCTACTATTGCTTCAATTGTCATATTTTCTATTTCCGCAGATAAATGATTAGAGTACAGATAATCAATTCCTATCACAATTGAGATAGAATCCCCTACTCGAAAACCTGACAGTTCTGCAGCTTTCTGATTAATAATTATCGAATTTTGTGAGAAATTTGCTAGGATGTTATTTAGCTCTTGAGGATTCATTACTCCAACAACATGATTCCAACCTAAATCTTGGTTTATATGTTTAGAACCATTAACAACCGTTACTTGACCATTAATAATCTCCCCATTAGATATAATTGAGCACTGCCCACGTTGGAAAGGATAAAGTTCTTTGATTTCAGGGATATTTTCACTAAGATTTGTGACATTATTAAAATCAAAACCATAGAATATTTTATCACTGAAGATTATATCACTCAACTGATTTTCATTTACGAATCGATTTTCATCATAATTGTTAAGTGACGCTTCAAATATCAACAGAAAAACTATCAGGCTAAATATTGCAACACTAGCTACTCGTTGAACTCTTAGTTTTTTCAACCCACTCTTAAATATCCTTCTTATCATATTTGCAGCACTTTTGGTTTGATCAAGATTCACTGTAAATCTACTGATAGAGAAAACAAGATTGCCAAACACAGCTACCAAAGTCAGATAAGTGAACCAATCGCTAATGACTCCTAACGTACCGGAAAAAATTGGGTACCAAAACAGTGGTTCAAAAATCCTGAAAATTTGAAGAAGAATCACACTTATCAGGAAACCATAGGTAAGATTACGAAATAATGTACCTCTTAACCTTCGTTTGGTTGACATAATCTTAATCTCATCTCGTTCTTCAGCATGACCAAATGTAAAAACTTCTCTTTCTATTCTCAAGAACCGATAAATTTTCGTCAGAATAAAAACAACTGTTAGAAGTGAGAAAGTTACGAAGAAATAAGAATGAAGATAATTCTGTAGACCGGATACTAAAATAATCGTCGAGAAAATAGTCTGGGCAAGAAGTAAACCAAGAAGATCAATTACTAGCTCTAATGACCAATAAAGAATTTTAAGCTTGAAAGAAGATATTCCTCGAGACCACAATGTTTTCCCATCCTTTCTAATTAACTTGTAAGCTCCTATTTGTAGAACAAAAATCAAAATAAGTGCTATTACAAAGTTGGGAATGCTCAAAGATTGAATAAGTAATGTTACATCTCCAATTTCATTAGAAAGACTGTAAAGAACCCATCCAGCATATGACATAAAACCAATTAAATCTGGTTGAATTCCTTCAGTTACTAGATGCTGAAAAATCTGTTTCTCTTGATTCTGGATAAACTGATCCAGTTCATCAAATGAAAGTCCTTTTGTCCATCCTTCATTA
>BPTK01000353.1 GCA_023705905.1 Candidatus Heimdallarchaeota archaeon | reverse complement strand
TTTCTTCTTGTCTTTCAGCTTCTACCTGTTGATAGATCTCTTGATTAAAATGTTCTAAAATTGCTTGTTCTATTATTTCTTGTAAAATATCAGCTTTGAGAGCGTCAAGTTCACAACCCTTTTCTCCAAATTCACCATACTCCTGCATAAACCACTTGAAATTTTTATCTGTCTTTTTTAGTGGTATTAAAGGAACGTTGTATTGCTCTATTTGGCTGGGTTTTACAGCAACTTCAATTAAATTTATACTTGTACCCAAATTTGTTAATTCCTTCTGAATTACATCAACAATTCTTTTTCCAGAAGGATCGTAATCACCGAAATATAGTATAGTACATCTTTCCTTTTTCCTTATTTTACATTCCTCTTTGATTCGCTTTGCTGATTCAAGCAATATGGTGTATGATGCATAGCCTTTACAAACAACAAAGCTTACACCGTATTTTCTTATGATTGGTTCAAAAAGGGTTACAAGTGCACCTTTCTCGGTCCACACTTCTATAAATTCTGGTTGTTTGTGCCACGTGTGAACATAGTAGTTTGTCAGATAGTCTTTGAGTGATTCATAAGATGTTTTGTATTCAAAAAATTCTCCAGCTGTTTGATACCAGTATTTCCTTAAATCTCTATGTCTTTCTGGATCTATAATTTTGTCAATAGGAATAAGTCCTGCTCTCCTTCCTTTAACAACATCCCTACTTACTTTTTTGTAGTTGCTTTTGTTTTTTACCATAATTCGCTTAGAGATTATTTGATACCATATTTGTCTTAAGGTCATTTTAACTGGTATTTCTCGGATAATTATATTTACTTCATTAATCAGCTGTAGTGTTTTCTTTTGTAATTTTGTAGCTACAATGGTCATTTAATCGCCTACAACAGATTCAGTATTCTACTTCCTGAGCTAACTTCTGCAATTCTTCAGAAAAGGTTGTATTTCCTAGATAACAATCAATATCAGCTGCAAAAGAATCTAATGCAAGTCTTTTACCGTACTGCTCAAATGACAGATCATTAAATGCTGCTAATATCTTCATTGTTTCAACAAGTAACTCAGGCATTTCTAACTCAATATTGAGTGTTACCTTAGATAGCTGTTTTCTATCTTCAAGATGTTGTAATTGACCTAGAAGATTTCTATACTCTTCCAAATTTACAAAATCAAGTTTCTGTTCTTTTTCAATTGTTTTACTCTGTTTATCTTTTTCCATTTTATTCACCTATTTCCCTTACTTCAAAAGAAAAATCCATTAGAGCAATATTTCTAGCTATTTCTACTAATTTTTCAGGTTCATGCTCTGTATTGTTTTCATCATGGACCACAACTAACTTCAATCCATAGGGTTTAAGGATCTCATTTAGTTTTGGTTCAATTGTTTCTTCGACTGTTTTTCTTTCATTCATTGTTTTCCCCTCTCTATCACTGAAAGAATAGTTTCTCTTTGCTGCTGAATCTCCTTTATAGATCTTGCAAGAGGACATAGGTAACACTCTGCAATTTTTCCAGAATATTCATTGAGAGTGTTATTGAGATCTTCAATATATCCTTTACATAAGTCCTTATGGGATTGATGGGGTTTCGATATTTTATCATTCATTGTTTTTCTTCCCCTGGTTGCTTTTGGGTTTGATAACCCACCCTCTTTCGAGGTCAATCTTCAGCTCTTTAGCGATTAACTCATGTAATCCTTCATAGCTGGTCTTTCCCTGCTTATTGCAGTGTTCATGCCACATGTCATAAACTTCAGGTGGTAATTTTGTAGTAACTGATTTTAGTGTTGTCATTTTGTGCCATCTCTTAACGTTAACGTAAGGTCATTAATAAATGTTGTCAAAAAGAGATAGCCTTTAGAGACAACTCCGAATATTTTAAGAATAGATGACTATAAGTGATGCCTAATGAGTAAAGATAAACAAGAGATTAATATTGTAGATCTCTTGGAGAAAAGAGGATTTTATGAAGTACTATATGCTGTAGCTATAAAGAAGGATATTCGCTGGATTGATATTGTTTATACAGTGCAGAGATTGAAAGGAGCTTTCAGTACAACAACAATAAGGAAACGATTAGAAGATCTCGAAGCTATTAATTTCCTTGAGAAGAAAGCAAAGCTTA
>BPTK01000352.1 GCA_023705905.1 Candidatus Heimdallarchaeota archaeon | reverse complement strand
AATTACTTATCCTTATCTTATATACAATCTAAAAAATGATGAGTATTGTTATTCTCTATTTATAGAAATCTTATCAGATTTTTTTAAAGAGAATCCAACTTCTGGAATATTTGCAAGTTTACCTGCTATAATGAATCGCATTGATGTACCTAAAGGTCAGAAAAGTTTACTTGGAGAGAGAATTGATATTCATTTGATTAAAAAGTTGAATGAAATTACAAAACAAGAAGATAAAGAGACACTGATTTTTATTTTTAAGAAAATTGTTGTTAAATACATAAATAAGATTTCAACTAAAAGTGAATTTATACATAAACGTATCACAAATAAGAATTTTTCAGATATTCCGGCACGAATCTCAGTTTACTTAATCAATAATTATCATCTCAATAGTATTCTCACAGGATTAAAAGTTAACGAGTACCTGATCGGTAAAAGAAAAGTTCTTGATACAAAAGGAATTCACGGCAAATTTGGTCATTTGAAAATTCATCAAATATTAGATGATTCTGGTTTCGTGAATATTGATAATGATCTCAAAGAATTAAAAATAAAATCTATTGAAAAACAACTTACAAAAGATAATAGAATCAAAGCCTATAGAAACTCACACACATATACAACTGAAAAATTTTGTGAGGGTATAAGAAAAAAAATAGAAGGTAAACTAAAGAAATTCGATTTTATACTTCTTTATAATCTAGAACCCAGAATTGTGATTGAAACAAATTTCTATTCGACATCCGGAACGAAAATTGGTATTAATCAAGGTGAATATATTGCTTTAGATGAAGAAATATTAACAAATCGTACTGAAATTGACTTCTATTGGATTACAGACGGAAATTATTGGTTATTACCTGATGGTAAAGAACGATTTGTAAATCTAAAGAGTTACTTTGGAAAAAGACTGCAAAATTACAATCTATTTAGAAAGAATATAACGCAAATAAAAACAAAGATGAAACATCCTGATAAATGAGTATTCTTATCTTCACAGAATTTATAAGCTAAAATCTTGATTAAATATCAAAATAGACATATAATATTAAAGGAAAATAGCATTGAGCTGAATTTAATGAATCATTCAGAGAAAAAATCAAAATCACAAAAACGTCAGACTAGGCTATCTAAGTTTATTTCTGAAAGCAATGGTGATTTAAATTCTGATTACTATGTTTCAGCTCAACCAATTGTAAAATGGGCAGTGGGTAAAAGAGGTTTAATTAAGAAATATAGTCCATATTTTCCTAAGAAATTTAACAAGTATTTTGAACCCTTTTTTGGAGGAGGAGCAATATTCTTTCATATGGTTTCCCTTGGAAAAATAGCAGAAGCAAAAATCTCGGATATAAATGAAGAACTAATCAATGTGTACGAAGTTGTTAAAACCAAGGTTGATGATTTGATTGAAGAGCTAAAATCTGGAAAGTATGTTAATGATAAAGATATTTTCTATGATATCAGAGCTGAAGAACCAATTGATCCCGTTCTAAGAGCTGCACGCTTAATCTATCTAAATCGGACATGTTTCAATGGTCTTTATAGAGTCAGCAAACAAGGAAAGTTTAATGTTCCATTTGGAAAATACCCAAAAAACGTCAAGATCTTTGATGAAGAAAATCTGAGAAATGTGAATCAATGTCTGCAGAATGTTGAATTAACATCTGAGGACTTCGAAGAATCAGTTAAGGATGCAAGGAAAGGTGATTTTGTCTACTTCGATCCCCCTTACATACCTCTTACTGATACCGCATATTTTACTAATTATACTTCGGAGGGATTTGGTATGAAGGAGCAGGAAAGATTAGCTAAAGTTTTCAAAGAATTAGATGAAAGAGAATGTCTTGTGATGGAGAGTAATTCTTCTGCTCCAATAATTTGGGAATTGTATGATGGATTTGATATCAAAACTGTTCATGCGAAGAGATTCATCAGTAGCGACCCAAATGGTAGAGGAGGAGTAAAAGAAACTTTCATACGAAATTTTAGAACAAATAGTGAAGACTGACATTTAGAGAATCTCACTGTTTTTTGAACTATACTTGAATTTTGTAATGTTCTCATTGATTTTCGGTTTTCTAAAAACATACAAATGCTCATGCATGATCATGTGAAAATTATATCTCATACTCTGTTTACGCCATAGTGGAG
>BPTK01000351.1 GCA_023705905.1 Candidatus Heimdallarchaeota archaeon | reverse complement strand
ATTGTGAAGTTAATATGGTTTCATTTAATATCTTCTTGAAGATTAAAGATAGTGCAATTAATTTAGGTGGGTCTGCTAATATCAATTTCATTCATCATAATTCCTTCTTCTATAATAATGAAAATTCTACTTCCCAAGCATACGATAGAGGTTCAGGAAATTATTGGTACGATACATTAACACTTGAAGGAAATTATTGGTCTAACTGGAATCAGACGAATGGTTATCTAATTGGAGGTTCCTCAGGATCAACAGACCCCTATCCCTTGCTAGAACCTCCGAATTTTTAAAATTTCAAGAAAATCTGTAAAAACTTTTTGTTTATTTTCCTTAAACTGTATTTCTTTCGGATAAATTCAATAAATATAGAACTTATTAGAAGGGATAAGATGTTATTCTTGATGTTTTATTCGCACTTTAGAAGTATTTCTGAGATACAGACCACCTTCTTATATGATAAACACTGTTTTTGATACTGTTGTCTAGACCTTCTTGTATAGACGTGGTTCCTAGATATCCACCTTGACAACAAGGTTGTTCTTTATGAAAAAAACAGAGAAATTATCTCCGAGTTCTAGAGATAATAGCTACAGAGGCTGAGCAAAGCAAAAGAAGAATTAAGGGGAAAGTTGCATAGCTCTCAGTAATTGTTAATTCCCATCCACTAAGTTTTGCCCAAAGCCACCAGATCGCATATGATTTCAGATTTCCGTTTAATGATTGACTATGTGCACAATTACAACTAAACCATTCAACATCTTCAGTATGAGATGATTGCCAATCTAATGCCCAATTTCCTGAATCTACTCCATCATTCCAATCACAATTGTCATTGACATACTTATCTCCGTAATAATTTCCATCAGGATCATACGATTCAATATCAGCAAAATCGAATAGAATAGAATTGCTAGCAATACAATGGTCTCTTATCTGTTCATTTCTTAGATGAAGGTTACCTTCTAGACCACTGCCATCAGTATGACCTGTCATATAAACAAACATCACATCAGTATATTCCAGTTCTAGTTGTGACATAGGTGTAAGATAGTGATCTATCATACTCTGCTCTGTTTGATCACTTGCTTGTCCACACCAACTCCACATGATTACATTGCAATCACTATTAGCTGGATCATCAAGATAATCTCGAGTTGCATCATCCCATCCAGGATAACCAACATCTGGAACAGAAGACATTGCTCCATCACGAAGAAATGTACTATTGTAAGCGAAAAGGTCTACGGTACCCCCTTTACCTTCCATGAAAGCTGGAAGTGCATTCATCCCATCAATAATTTGTGAACCATGACTAGTGTGTTGATAAGCTATATGCAAAGTATTCTTAGCATTGATGATTGCTGAATCAAGTATCTCATCTAACCTAACCATATTAGCAATGGTATGATCCGCAATAATAGGTTCAGATAAATCATATCCTTGTGTCAGTGTCAAACTTGACAGCAAAATTATCTCAGTCAGAAGAATAATGACTAATAGTTTTCTTTTAAACAATAGAGCTTTCATGTAAATCTTCAAGAAATAAAATGTGTATGATAATATTTATACGTTTCCAGTTAGAAAGTTGGAAACAAATCAAACCAATTACTATATCAATATGCTATCCTACAAAGATATAAAACAAACTAGAAGTGTTATTTCAGATGGTTCATAAAACAATCCTCACCTCAAAAGAAATTACCGAATTTGCAGATGTATATTCACTCGGTAAAATTATCAACTTTTATCCAATGACTGGGGGATCTAGTACAAGTTTTTTTATCCAAAGCAGAACTCAGAAATATATCCTAACCATCTGTGATTATAAAACTTGGCAACAAACACTAAACGTAACGAATTTATTGATCTACTTGCACAAACACCACTTTCAAACTAATCAAGTGATTTCGTCAAAAGATCACGAATATGTACTCGAACATAATGGTAAGCCTGTCTATTTAAAGAAATTTCTTGAAGGTGGGATTGTAAAGAGACTCACAATACAATTTACTGAACATTTAGGTAGCCGCATAGCCCAGTTACATGACATTCCCTGTCCTGATAATATCCCAACCGATCTTCCCTACGGTTTTTCTTATTTAGATGAAGTATTCTCCTCAGATATTGATCATCCCTATATTGAGTGGCTTAAAACCAAATTAGAATAT
>BPTK01000350.1 GCA_023705905.1 Candidatus Heimdallarchaeota archaeon | reverse complement strand
TTGTGTATCCTAACACGCCCGCTTTCGTAGAACAGTAATTTGCATGAGCTACTTGACCAATGTGTGCTGCTACAGACGCCAAAGTGATAATAGTCCCAAATCTCTGTTTCTTAAAGTATGGAACCGCAAATTTACATGTGTGGTGCGTACCTTTAAGGTTTACATCAATTAATAAATCATAATCGTCATCTGGAAAAGTTTCAACTGGTCCTACTCTCACAACACCTGCATTGACTATTAAAACATCAATTTTTCCATACTTATCTATTGTAGAATCAATCATATTCCTAACTTCATCGGAATTTCTTACATCTAATTTTATGATTGTTGTTCTTTTTTTAGCACTTCCTAAAGTTTCGTATGTTTCTTTCAATCCGCTTTCGTCAATATCAGAAAGTACTTGAATTGCTCCTTCTTTAGCAAATAAGATAGCCGTAGCACGACCAATTCCCGAAGCTGCCCCAGTTAAAACCACAATTTTGTCTTTTACCCTCAATTTATTATCACTCTCACTTAATAACTATCTTTTTATCTAGATGTGATAAACTTTCACAACCAGAACTAGTAATTCTATAGCAATCTTCGACACCAACTAATCCTTGTCCTCGCACATTTAACCAAACCTCAATATCCATGACCATATTTTCTTCAAAAGGAATGTCCATTGCTCCTGTAGGACCAAAGAGATGAGCTTCTTCACATTCTAAACCAATACTATGTGCTGTAATAAGATAAAAACCTCTTTTAGTAATTTTTTTTAAATAAGAGCGAACCTCCTCCCTAAATTCACTAGCATTAACTCCTGGTTTAATATTATCAACACAATATTCTTGAACTTGAATCATATAATCCATAGTTTCGTTAGCTTTCTTGGGGACTTCACCAACAACGACCCCTCTACTTACATCAGAGATATATCCTTCCCAGACAGCTCCAAAATCAAATCTTACAATGTCATTTTGAGTTATTGGGATTCCCAAACCTGGTGCTTCTGGATCAGAAGAACCAATACTCATTGTTAAATGATCCCATCCCCATGCACCCTCATCTACAATCGTTCTTCTCGCTATTTGTAACAATTCTGTATCTAATACATCCAATTTTACAGCATCTATACACGCTTGTATTGCCTTTTCAGCTACTTCAGTTGATTTCCGAATTCGTCTTACTTCTTCTTCAGTTTTAATCAGGCGCATATCAATAAATGCTTTATCAGCATCAACAAATTTCGCGTCTGGGAACTTCTTTTGCAACGCTTCAGACTGGTACCGAGGCATGTAAGATTCAAGACCTATTGTCTTATTGCCTAATTCCCATTCTTCAACTTTTTTTAACAAGATTTTTATCGTAGCTTCTAAGGAGCCAGCACGAAAAACTTTGCTTGGGTCGATCCAAGAAAACTCTTCTATACTATCATATAGAGACCATATAATCGCATATTCTTCTCCATCTCTATGAATCATAGATAAATTTGGGTATTGGTTAGATAGTACATATAAAATAGGATTTGGTGCAACATGGGTAACGGGTAAACCTGTAGTATAGAATACATTTACTGGAGTTGAGGCAATTAGAAGATCAATATCGTATTTTTCTAAAAATTTACTTGCTCTTTTCTTACTATAGCCAATTGGGTTGACCATCTCTTATCACATCTTTTAAATATTAATTGATTAAAATATAATCTGAGTTAAAAACTTATAATAAAATTTATCTAAGGTAAAGCTAAATCTTTATTATCGATTTTGGAAACATTCTACAAGATTAATAACATATTTATAAATATCCTACTAGAAAAGATTAATTATGGATTTTGTTAATTACGGGATTATTGGATCTGGTACTGTCTGGAGGTTTCATAAATTTGGATGTAAAAATAATCCAAAAATCAAATTTAAAGCAGTTTTTGACATTAACGAGAAATCTGCTAGAAGATGCGCTAAAATCAATAAGATGACTTATTGTAACACTATTGATGATTTGCTAAAAAGCGATATTGACGCTGTACTGATAATGGTTCCACATTTCCTCCATGAACGGTATGTCATTGCAGCAGCAGAAGCGGATAAGCATGTACTCTGCGAAAAACCGATGGCTACTACACTTGAAGGCTGTGACGATATGATTAAGGCAACTGAGAAAGCGGGTGTTAAATTTATGATTGCCGAAAACCATCGATTTTTGCCCG
>BPTK01000349.1 GCA_023705905.1 Candidatus Heimdallarchaeota archaeon | reverse complement strand
TTAAATAGAAAGATTTCTCATTTCTTCTAAAAATGTCCTTATCAAAGATGTCATCAACCAATAACGAAGCATTGTGAATGACTTCTAAAGCGCAAGCAGCTGCGAAACTAGTATCATTGCGTGCTTTGTTTGAAATCATCTCAAAAGATAATAAACATATCAGGGGACGAAGCCGTTTTCCACCATTCTGGAGAATCTGATCTATTAGATCATTTATTTCATCATCAAACGGACTCTGATTTTTAAGATTTGATAGATAATCGTTTATCTCTTTTACTTCTAAGGTAAAGTCTAAATTAGCTAAGGACACTTCAATCTAAATACTAACAATAATTTGCCTAAAAAAACTTATTGCAATTACTGAATTTTGTTATTATGCGAGAGATTCCACTATTCTAGATAAATTCTCTAGAAAAGAATTCACAAAAATCAGTATTAAAACAACATAAGCCAACGATATAATAAATGAGATAGGTAATCCTGGTTCCACATAATTCGTCCTCGACGTTCTTCTGTAATCTCCAACGAAGAACCATTTTATCAAACGTATCATATATACAAATGAAAATACCAGCAATATAACGTAAAAGATTGATAGTAACAATCCCCGAATATCTAAGGTATAGTTGAAAAAGAGATCACGGGATACAAAAGGAAGTGCAATTGGCAGAGCAAAGATGATGAAATAACTTAAGCTAGTAAACAAGAATAAGAAATTAGAACGTCTGCCTAAGTCTTTCAATATTGTGAAATCATCATTTCCGTATTTTGAGGAGAGTAAACCAACGATACTGAACGAAAAAAGGAATATTACAAAATACAATATCAAGATGAAAGCAAGTGATCTTATTGACTCTTTAATGATAGCTCCTTCTTCTGTTGAAGCCATAATGTTTGATATTAACATGAAAACAATTCCCAAATATATCATGCTTGTATAATGTAATAGTTTTTTGAGGTTGTTAACCGTCATCGCAGCTATAGACCCCCAAAGTGTAAATAGGATACCTAAGATAATGAACAACCAAACTAATAAATTGGAAAGACCTAATGTATAGAGCTGTAAGCAGAATTTACTTATGAAAGCCAAGCTGATTCCTCTTTGAACAATTAAAAGGTAGGAAGATGTGGATATACCTTCATTGTTAGAATGATCAAAAATCCAAAAATGAAAAGGAGGAGCCCCACAGTTAACAAACATGCTGATCAGAATAATTGCTATGCCTAAATAGCTCCACAAATCTGAATATAGATCTGAAGAGATTTCAAAACTACTTTGGGAGAAATACAAAATAGAAATACCTACAAATAATAAAGCAAGTGAAAGACTGTTAAGCATGGTTGTACTGTAAATAAATCGTTTATTATTCTCTAAGTTTGTTTTTGGTGACAAAGATCGAATATAGAAACTTAGACTCGAAAATAGTATAATAAAACCAAAGAAAACAAAAATCCATGTTTGTGAGGATATAATGAAGAAGGATGATGATTGGATAAGTAATAAGGAAACGAACGCCATGAAACTTTTCTCTGAATTCAGGTTTGACTCAACTATAGAGAAGAAAATAATTACAATAGATGAGAGAACAACCACACTATAGATTGAAACTGAAAAAATATCTATTTCCAAAGGTAGTAATTCAAATTCAGTTCCGATAAAAGGAGTGAGAACATAGAGAAAAATAAGATATGAAATAAAACTAATTATCACTGAAAAATAGCCGTAAATCAATCTCATCCGCTGTTTTAGGAATTTCAATTTTGTAGTTATCTTATTAGCAAAAAGACCAAGTACCACGTTGATGATAACTCCAAACATTAAGATGAGCTGCGGAGTGAATTTAATCAATAGTGCAATTTTATCACTCATACGATAACGCCTCCTATGTACAGAAAGAATGTAAGCAATAGTAGAATAACAATAGAGAAAAGAACATAAATTAGCTGCGATTTCTCTGAAGCAGATTCAAATTTCCTGAGAGATTTCGATAAAGTAATGAAAAATGATTTAGTTTTAGGAATCGTTATTTCTACAATAATTTTTTTCAAAATTTTCCAGAGAAATTTACCAATTCCAGCTAATTCTGTGAAAATAATTCCTACTAAAAATGCTTTGATGATATAGCAATAAAACCATTTAATACTAGGAAGGATGGTTTTTAGATATAAGATCGGAAGAGCACACGTCTGAACTCCAGTCACGTGAAACGATCTCG
>BPTK01000348.1 GCA_023705905.1 Candidatus Heimdallarchaeota archaeon | reverse complement strand
TAACCTAAACATCCATCGTCTCGATATGCGAAAGATTTTAGTTCACTTTTTTTTACATTATATCGAGAAAGAATATATTCTGTTCCTTCAAAAGTTCGAGTAGAACTACAAAATATTGAGAAATAACCAAATACTTTCTCTTTGAATTTAGGAAACTGTTGCTCATATACACGAAAGCCATGGATCTGACATGGTATACCCACAATAACAAACTTACCTTCAAGCGAATTGATTTTGGATATCATTCCATTTAATGCTACAGGACAATATTTGGAACTTTTACCACTTAATATCTCCTCTTCAGTGGTTGCAATTATGGACTCTGGAACTGTGAGGTCATCATCTTTAAACTTTGTAATCACTGCTCCATCAATAATTTGATTCTTCAAGAGGTATATAAGAAATTGAGTAAGTAAACCTCCTGAAGCACTATGAAATCTAATTTCCTCATTAGTACTATGCCCCGCATAAATTTTGAAATAATTAGCTACATAATAATCAAAATACCCACTATCTGAAAAGAGATCATTCGACATAGCTCGGATATCAATACCCAGTCCAGTACATACTTGAAAACATTTTGAGCAACCTAGATGATTAATACATTTGTCTTTGTCAATTATTGGGACTGTAATTCCTTTCTTTCGAGAAAACTGAATAGCGTCTTTTGGACACACATCTTCACAAACACCGCAGCTAGTACAAAGTTTTTTCTTGACAATATATTCAACTGTTGGGTTGTTTCTCATTTATACCACATATTTCAAAGGATTATGTTTTTGTAATTTAAGAATATATAAATCTTTTATTTTCAGTAAATAATGGTTTCTGTAAATAGTAGTTGTACAAGTTGTACAGAAGTATTTTCATTAAATTTCTGGAGGTAGTTAATTAAATTCGTTGAACAAAAATCTTAGTATTCTCAATCATCAAAAATATATTTAAAAACATACAAAGATTTTATTGTAACCAAGGAATGGAAAAAACTCATTAAATACTTCAATTATTTCAGATCTGATGTGTAATTGTTCTCGAAAGATTTTTGAATTAGTCAAATATAAATTAAATTTTCACTCTTCTTTCAAAGAGCCAACTTTGGTTGTTTCTTCAGCTGTTTTTCCCCTTATCACCATTTCTTTAACTCCCAAGATTTCATTTTTGGTTATTATTCTGAAAACTAAAAGCAAAATGAAATAAGCTAATAGTGATATCAAACTTGAAATAAGGATGTTTGATATGCTATTCAAATTACTGAAAACTTTCCCTAGAATTATGCTTAAGGTAAGCATTACTCCACCCGATATAAGTGTCTTTAGAAAAGTGGCCAACATTTTTTTCTGAAGAAGCTGTTTCTCTTTTTTGTGAACAGCCAAAATAAAAAGGAATACACTCAACGTAATTGTAATTAACTTAGCAATTCCAGCCCCTACATAGCTCAAATAATAAATGAAGACAGCATTCAGAAGCACATTAATTATAACACAAATACCAGCGAATTTTACTAGAATTGCTTGATTATCAGAAGATTCTAGAACCCTAGAAAAAGCGATTCTTATATAAATAAGAATAATTGTCCAACTTAATAATTTCAGGGGTAAAACAGACCCTTCAAATCCTGCTCCATAAACTATGAATATGATGGGTTCTGAGAAAGCGAAAACAAGAACACTTATGGGAACTGCTATCAGCACAAGATATTTTAGAAATTTCTCAAAGAGATTTTTATGGTTTTCTTTGGAATTTTTGTAGCTTCGTGCTAATAGAGGGAATAAAGCCAAAGAGATAACCATTGAAAAAACTACTAGAGGTTGCGTTAATTTTAAGGCACCATTATAATATCCTACGATAGTTTCTGAAAAGAACATCAACAAAAACATAACTTCTATCCAGTCATAAATCTGAAAAAATGCTCCTGTTAATCCAAAAGGTATTGACATTTTTAATGATTTTTTAATGAATATAAAATCGAAATTAAGTCTTGGTTTAATGAAGAATACAATAGAAACTATGACACAATATACCAATGTAATTATGTGACTGGCTAAATACATGAGAGAGAGTTGAGTTATATTAAAACTACCCTCTACTGCAATGAGCGCTAATACAAACTTCACAACACTGTTAATTATTTGACCAAAACCTTGAAATCCCATTTTTTCAAATGATCTGAACAATGTGTAAAATGATTCAAAAATCAATGTTTTTAGAACTAGGGAGAGTAATATTATAAATCCGCTTATTTTTAAAG
>BPTK01000347.1 GCA_023705905.1 Candidatus Heimdallarchaeota archaeon | reverse complement strand
TGTTTGAAAATATCTTGTCTCTTAGGAAGATTCTATTCATTCACAATGAGACAAGCCTTCCAGTTTTTGAATATGACATTGAATACAAAAAAACTGTAGATACTTCTCTGATAACAGGATTTCTCTCAGTTGTAGCTTCAATGGGTAAACAAATCGGTGGAATAAGTACCGGTGGAATTAAAAAACTAGAGTACAGAAACTTCGTAGTTAATACAGCAAGCTCTGAACAATATTCAGTTTTCATGTTTTCATCTGAAGAGATAAACGGTGAACTAACATCTAGATTGTTTGATCTTATAATGTGGTTTGAATATTCTTTCTCAATAGAGGGTGTATGGGATGGGAAAATGGATCTTTATGTGAATAAGAAGAATCAAATTCAAGACAAAATTGCTGAAAGTTTGTATATATGGTTGTTCTTCCCTCTTCAAGTAAATGTAAAAAAGAAGAAGGATATGAAGAAACTAAAAGATGTTAGTGATAAAATTGTTAACTACATAGTAAAATCTGAATCCATATCAGTTAGTAAACTGATTACTGAATTCCAAAATATGGAGCTCCATGATATTTTAAACACAATTTTCACTCTTGTTAACAAAAAATACCTTCTTAGAAAACGCTTCATATAATTTAGTTGAACAATATTTTTATACTATTTCTCCAATAGTTATTGAGGATTTATATGAAGAAGCTATTATTTGTGATTTGGTCTGCTAATAAAGGTACATTTACTCATGTAATGATGAACGTGCTAGATTTTTTTGAAAAGGGTTACAAAGTAGGTGTAGTTTTTGAAAGTGAAGGGTGTAAGTTAATTCCAACTTATGAGGAAAATAAGAATGATAAGTTTGAAAAGATGAAAGAGAACAACTTAATATTCTCAGTCTGCAAGGTTTGTGCTAAAGCAACCGGAGCCTTAGAATCAGCTGAAAAACAGAATCTCCCTATTCATGATAATTTGTTCGGTCACACACCTTTGGAAAACTGGGTAAAAGAGGATTTTGACATAATATCAGTTTAATATAGGAGTATACTTCTCTCTTTCTTTTTTATTTGAATCTAGTGTTTTTTACAAGTATAATTTCAGCTGCGATACTTATTGCAATCTCTTCAGGACTGTTGCTATTAATTTTTATGCCAATGGGAGTATGAACTGTCTCAAGAAGCTCTTTTGAAATATCTTTCTTTTCAAGATTGGAAAAAATTGTTTTTGCTTTTTTTGTACTTGCCATCATTCCAATATATCGACACTTCTTAGATATGATACTCTCAAGTACGTTTTCATCAGAAACATGTCCAAAGGTCATTACTGTAACATATACATTATCCCCTTCTGGAATATTTTCAGCTATATCGTTATAAGATTGAATTTGTTTGTTATGAGCAAAAGTATTTTTGTTCATGGTTGGTAGGTTTTCTCTATCATCGTAGACAGTAATATGGAAACCCAATGTATTCATGACTTGTGAAAGAGCTAGTGATACATGTCCCCCTCCAATAATATAGAGTTTATCTTGCTTTGCAATATTTTCGTGATAGGACCATTTACCTTTTTCTTTAGAAAATACTTTATCTTCAACTAAAGATTTGTCTGCTTCAAAACCAAATCCTTTTTCGTTAAGGGTCAGAACACCAGGTTTAGCATCAGCATATGCTAATATTATATCTTTGATAGTATCCAAGTCTTCTTTTGATAACGGAATAATTGCGAACGTCTGTGAACCAGAACAGATCATACCAGACCGATTTTCTTCTGCAGTTTCATTGTGTTCTAGGTGGAGAGTTTCGGTGGAGAGTTTTCCTTCTTTCAACAAGCTCTTAGCACGATTTAGTAGATTATGCTCAGAGATTCCCCCTCCTACTGTTCCACTTACTTCATTTAATGTTACAAACATTTTTGCTCCTGGTGAATTAGGTGCAGATCCTTCTCTATCGATTATAACAACAAGTACTGCATTGTCTCCTTTCTCTAGAGTATCTAGAACAGTTTCCCAAGATTGTTTCTCAGTCATTACAAACATCTTTACTTTGATTATAAAACATTTTTGTCATCTTGTCATATTAAACACACCAATAATCAGTTTACATGGATGCCTTTAAACGAATATTACCGGGGTTTTTATAAGAAAATAGAATGAAAGAAGCGATGACCAAGGTTCTGCGTGTGGAGTGTATTGAAGTAGATTCTCACCCCAATTTAAGCAAGATTTGTCATCAAGTTAAGAATCTCTACAATCGAACAAATTTTCTGAT
>BPTK01000346.1 GCA_023705905.1 Candidatus Heimdallarchaeota archaeon | reverse complement strand
ACCACCGAGATCTACACTCTTTCCCTACACGACGCTCTTCCGATCTATAAAGGAACAAATAGTAGAGTCTATAAAAGAATCATATCAAAAAATTTCGAAAGTATTGGTAGCAATAATTAGTAGTTTTGAGAATTTATCCAGTAAGATAGAAGAAATTGAAGATTTAGTGAAAGAACTTATTGAAGAAGAAAAGAAATTATAATCAACATTGAGCTCTTTTAGTTTTGTTATACAATCTCCAAGAATTGCTAGATTATCTTCCTTTGCTGTCATTTTAACATCATGAAATGAGTAAAAATTTACTTAAAAATTTCTTTTTAAGATATACACAAATATTACAAAATGACTCAGTTCTTGTTAATTTATTAAGAAATTTTATATTGATTATAAGCTTTAATTTTTCATGTGTGACAAAGAAAAAAGACACTTCTATAAAAGTTCAATTAAAAAAATTCCGCAAAATTGGACACGTATGAAGTGGGTAAAGGAAACTGAAAGGAAACTAGATATCGAAAATGTAAAGACATGGGCGATAACACAATATTTGTTCAATTCTGGAACAATTAGTTATGTTAATGGAAATTATGCCTCTTCGATTCTTGCAATTGCTTCTGCACTTGACTCATTTTTAGGATCAATAATCTCTGCAAAAGAGTTTGCTGAAAATACTTATTTCTCTGGAAGGATAGATAAAGCAGATAAGATGAATAAAATCTCTCCAGGTATGGCTGATGAATTGCGAACTTTCAATATTAAAGTAAGGAACAATCTAGTGCATCCAAAAGGACCATTAACACACTATTTCTTAGGTGGTGATTTTGATAAAAAGAAAAAAACATGGAATAAGGAATTTACAACAGAAGACGTAGGCATTGTTGAAGATGGTATGCTTAAAGGTGTTAGAATGAAACCCAAAGAAAATATGAGGCAAGTTAGTGAATATTCTATAGAGTTGTTAATAAAAACTGTACGGGATCATCTGGATCTTAAAAATGAGGAAAGTAAAATATTATAAAATGACATTGATTTTCTTTTTCGGCTCGAGAACGAACATTATTATACTTGAAAAAGGCTGGTAGCTCTATGGCGTTTGATTGGACAGGATTAATAGTTGCAGTAGTAGCATTTGTATTAGGTTTAGTGACGATGCTTATTCGTCAAAAATACTCTAAAAGATTAATGAAGAAAAAAACAAAAGCAAGTCTAAAATTTGAAATGAATCTAAACTGGGAAATAATTACTTCAAGTAAAATAGGAGTTGTACTAAAAGATGAAAAACTAAAAGAAATTGTTAAGTCAGGGGATTTAATATATCTAGAAAAATATCACGATGAGATTCTAATGTACTCTAGAGAACTCACTAAACATAATGACATGGGACTAAAAGTTTCAATTGATTTTTTTGAAAAACACTATAAAATGTTGTATACTACATTCAAGAATTTACGCGATTCCTTAAACGAAGATGATCAAGAAAAAAAGAGATGCTTCTTGAAAAGGAGAAAAACACCATAATTGCATTTCATTTTTTATACTCAATTCTTTTCCTGATAATCAATGAGTGATTATTCTGATTACCAGGTAACAGCTGTTGAATATGAATCTGAGAAAGCTTTCTTTGCAAAGATCAACAATTTAACTGAAGTTTGTATCTGGATTCCTAAAAGTGTTGTAGGACCAGGAAGAAAAATTAAGCAATGGTTCATAGATCAGAAGAAAAAAGAATTGTTAGAACAGGAAAGAAAGAAGAAACAGAAAACTATGACAGATTATTTTCAAAGATAATTAATCTAAATCTCTCTCTCTCTATTCTAGGATAGATATTAGCACATCAGATATATATACTATTTCTACTATATTATGATAGAGTTGGATAAAATACATGAAAAAGATTTATGGGTTTATCAAGAGAAAATGGAAAAACATTGCAATCAGTATTGCATTTGTAGGGATTCTGATAACTCTCGTGTTACTGATTTATTATAGTTATGTTGATCTGAATCAATTTCTGACAACTACCTTTTCAGGAGTAATAGTTGTAGTGATTGGAGGAGTTTTTGCATGGTATACCGTTCATAGCTATCAAAGAAGAAATCTAGATACTCAAAACAAAAATCAACTTATTGAAGAGATATCCTTATTCAAAGAATCTTTACGTGAAACATCTGAATCTTGGTTTAGATGTGGAGAGGATAAAAACAACAGAGATCGATGGAGATCGGAAGAGCACACGTCTGAACTCCAGTCACGTGAAACGATCT
>BPTK01000345.1 GCA_023705905.1 Candidatus Heimdallarchaeota archaeon | reverse complement strand
CCATAACGATGCAAGAAAACCCACACTTTCGTTTCCATCTTTCCAGCAATCATTTCTCAAAGAATACATAGTAAGCCAGATATTAGTACCTACGTAGTTCACAAGTATTACAGCCATAAAACGGTTTATTTAATGAATATAAATCCAATTTGAAAAATCAAAATACTCCTTTACGCAAAGCTTCCAAAGATAATAAATGGTATATTAAAGTGTTGAAAGGTGGGAGATTAGAGAAAAAGAAAGAAGAGACGAAATTGAAACAAGCCAAAATAACCAATTTTATAACAATGTTTAGTAGATAAAAGAGCGGGTTTTTTTCAAATCAAGAATCAACAACTTCGGTTTCAATTAAACTTTCAAGTAACTTAATATCATCTAATTCTTGCCTAATACAACCCCGAATGTGCCCAAAGCTTCTTGATCGAGGTTTATGTTTATTTGTGAAATATTTCCTGAATAGCTCAAAATCTTTCTTGCTAGGGAAATATGTATTCAGCAAAATATAAAACAATGAATCTACACTCATTGTAACATGGCGAATGGGTAGAATGCATAGTTCCAGAATATCCAATGTATTCAGTTTAGTCGTTCTAATAATCACCTCATCTTTTGGGAACCTGTTTATGAGCTCTGTGAACGTTGCTTCTACTTGTTCACTAATTTTATCCTTTAGAAAAGGAAAATTGAACTCAAATTTAATCAATCCATATTGTTTTACAAGATTTTTTCTTTCTAATTTTCCGAGAATGGAAGCAGTCTTTCCTTTTATTTCTTCTTTATTCAAAGTAGAACCAGAACTAAAAAAATCCCAGTATTTATCCATATTGTATTTAGGCGAGATATAATATCTACAAAGTGCCAAAATACAGAGTTGAGAAGAGAGAACTGATTTTGGTAATTCAAGTTTGTTCTCTTCTTCAAGAATTGTTGCTTTCTTTGAAATTTCTAGAATTGCTTCTTTATCCTCAGGAAAAGTTTCCAACAAATCTGCAACGTGTCTATCATTGATTCTTATCAGAAAATTAGAGTCTTTTTCAATTTTTATTCCAAATTTCTCATAATCAATTGTTGCAGTTCTACCTTTTCTCAAAGGAAGGTGTTTTTCATAACCTTGTATAATAGCAAAATCATTTACCTCTAGATTATTGATGAGTGCAGTTTTGATGTTGACAATAATTTCATCTTTGAAGGCAGTTTCAAGCGATTCTGTGAGAGTAAGTTTTGTCCATTCATTGTTTTTATCCTTTCTAATTTTGATTAAATGTCCTCTCATGGAGAAGTTTCGTTCGTTTAATGATACGACCCCTTCCTCTTCCTGCCTATTTTCTTCATAAGTAGAAAAATAAATATTCAGTTCAGATACATAATTTATGATTTCCAAAGGACAGTCTTCTTGTAAAGCTACATTAGTTAAAGCTTTCTTGATGATTTCTTTAATATTCGGTTCTCCTATGTATGTATTCTCTACAAAGAAGGGGTTCCATTGTTTAAGATCTTTAATATGCATGATAAAGTGTGTAGATGACATCTTAAATGAGTTTTTTAATTCGGTTAAGTATTTGAGTTCACCTTTTTTGTCAATCCATTCGGAGAAGAATGAAATGAAATAATCTAGTTTCTCATCATCACTGTAATTCATATTAATCATAATCTAATGTTTTTTTTGATATATAAACTCACTAATGATAATATTAGTTTTTAGATTTATATTACATTTGAGAGATTTTCGAAATTTCTGTGATAAGAAGAGAAACCACCTCATCCAATTGTTTCTTTTCTTCAAGTAACCTCTTAAAAGACATTAACGGTTCGTATGATGAAGATAAGCGGGAAGCAAATTCTCTAGATTTGTTCAAGGATTTTCTTTAGACCCATATTTCTAATCCAGTATTATTTGTTCAGCTTTAGCATATGAATATAAGAATAACAAAACTCTAGTTTCCATCTCTACTTCAAACTTTTTCTCAAGAATACTTTAAACAACGAAACATATGTCTTTTGTGTAGTTCACATTTAGTGCAAAAAGAAGATAACTCTTAAGAAGAATTCTTAAGACGCACGTTATGAAACTTAGTTAAACTTACCAGAGGCTTTCTAACTGCCGTTTAAGTGGGTCCCCACACGTGCGTTGAGGGGAAGAATCATGAGGATCATGATTGGGGAAGGAATGAAGGAAGTGCGTATATATTCCGACAACATTCCTACCATAGCGCATCGTGCTTTATGGTTCAAATGTTACCAATTGAGGGACAAGTGTTCAAACACTTGCGAACCATAAATATGGCGAGTTTTCGCCAA
>BPTK01000344.1 GCA_023705905.1 Candidatus Heimdallarchaeota archaeon | reverse complement strand
AACTTATAAATTATCCGAAATTATTATTTTGTAGAAGTGTACAAAATCCAAGTATATCCCAAGAAAATCTCTCAAAATATTCAACTAAGATTGAAAGAGAAAAATACAAAGAGGACCGTGATAATTTATTACTTTTCCTTTTACATTGCTTTTTCTAAGATATAATAGAGAGTATCAAGCAGTAAATAAAGTCTAATTGCATTCTCCTTTGTATATTGCACTTTTCCATCCTTTCCATGCAATAAAGCATGACGATTTACAAAATCTTGGTTTAAAGGAGAGGACCAATCAAAGTTCTCATAAAATGGACCTTTTAGAATGAAATTACTAGATTCATCAATTATTAATTTCTCAGAAACAAGAATGTGTTCATCAAAATGTAAATCCTTTATTGATCCTCGTCTGGCAGAAATAGATGAAGGTAATGAGGAAGTTGTAGAAGCAAGATGATCAGTGATAATACCTTCAGGTATTGCTGTAAGAGCATGAATACAGATGTCATACTTCATAGTTTTAAATGCATCAAAACTATTTTGGATTAATTCTTTCCTAATATTAAAGAGGTCTATTGACCACCATCCCGCAATTAATTTCTCAAGAAAATTATAATTACAATGGTTACAGAGCAATTCAATGGCTTCATTTGTTCTATCTTCTTCTACCAATACAGATATTTTTGATAGTGGAAAAGGAAGGAGAATGGGAACATTCCACAAACCAATTTTCTTTAGGTTTTTCGTGCTGCCATATTTAATTAGTATTTCAACTAGTTTCGCTTGATACAATTTAGCGATTTGTTTTCCTAATACCCATTTTTCCTCATCAAGTTCATCTTGGCATTTTGTATTAGGACTCATATCCATTAAGATATAATATCCACTAAGAGTATTTACCAGAAGAATCATTGCAGCAATTTCATTGTCTATTTTTGGGGGATAAACATATTCAATTCCTCTAATTTGATGCAAACTTAGTTCTTGTCCTATAGATATTTCTTCAGCCGCAATGCACCAAGATAACCATCCTATTTCTTGATTAAATTCAATGATTGGGGCTCTAGTTTTTGGTAAAACAATTCTACACCATTGAATCTTAAAATCGCTTTGTATTGTACCTTTGTCTTTTCTATTCTTAAGTTCAGGAGCTATATATTTTATTATTATGTCATTAAAGAGATTCTGTATTGCTGTCTCATCTATTATGGTTGAACACCTTACTGAATTATTAATTTAAAATCAATTGATAATATAAAACAATATTCATTAAATTTTGTAAAGTAGTATTTTAACAGATGTTGAAATCTATTTATTTTAAGATTAAGATTAACTGAAAAGTGCTTCCATAATCTTAGCTACTAAGGTATCAAAGTCCAATTGTCTTTCTCCGTTTGGTAAAATCACTTCTTGTGCAGCATTAAATTCATCAGTTGTCATTTCAGAAAATATTTTTCCTAGAATTTTAGTATAAGGACCTTTTTTATTTCTGTTTGTTTTATCTATTTCATCTTTAATAATGTATTTTACTTTATTAAAATCATCAAAGAGACCTTTAGTAATATCCCAATTGAATAAAGGAAAAACCCTTTTTAGTGCTGCTGGATGAACATAATTTTCTAGTTCTCGTTTTCTTAGAATAAAAGTTGTACCTCCTTTTTCAGATACTTTGCTTATAATTTCTTTGTTTACTTCAGGCATATCAGATTTCAATTCTTTTTTATCGCTATCTATTAAGACTATGGTCTTTTCTGCAAGTTTACTTAACTCAATTCCTTCTGATGTGGTCAATTGTTTGATTTTTGAGATTCCTTCTAAAGGAAAAATAGCTATGCGTTTCTTCCAATTTGGAAGTTTTTCAGGATAGAATCTATCGAAGATAACTGGTAGAACTTCAAATTCTGAAGGCCCTTCGACAATTATCAGCAATTCATATTTTTCTTCTTTCTTCTTCTTTCCTACTTTGAATGATTCAATTGTGTTAAATAATGACTTATAAAACCAGTATTCATCTGTTTCTTCTACATCTTCATCAGAATTGACACTTTTATGGAGCTCATTTAACAACAGCTGCAACTCTTCTGGAACAGTCATATCTCTAATTTCTATACCTAATTTAGTCCCTAAACTCAAGTAAAATGCCTTTTTATCATATTTTACACACAAAAAGAGTATTTCAGGTAGTTTATTGATAATTGTAATCCACATATGTGCATTATCTACTATATTACTAAAATGAACTATTGCAAAGCACGCTTCATTTAATTCATTACTTGTCCAATTGATACAACTCAATTTTATAAAACTTATAGATCATTTGACAAGTAAT
>BPTK01000343.1 GCA_023705905.1 Candidatus Heimdallarchaeota archaeon | reverse complement strand
TATAACATTGAAAATGCTTTACAATAAGAATGAGCTGTTTATGGAATTGATGAAAGTGTTCGAAAAACAGAAAAAGAAAGAGATGAGTTTTAAGGAGTTAGTAGAAGAAATAGTTAAGAATAAACCTAATCTGTTCATAAATCTGTTTTGTCCAAAAAACAAGAAAGAAGAAGTTCTGTTAATGTACCAGAAAGGAGACCAAGAGAGTATCTATGAAGAAGCAAGAGTTTTAAGAAATACAATGACTCATTCAACAGTTTTCACGTTCAAAAAACATTTAATACATCTAGGAATTCTGTCAACGAATAATATAGTTTATTCAAAGAAAATTAGTGATTATAAGCCAGATGAAGATTTATGGATTTTAAGTTAAGGTCCCCACATTAAGTCTTGTTCTAGAACCATACTTGGAAAAAAAAGCTATTAGAAGCGATAATATCTGTGCTCCTCATTTATATTATCTCTTCAACTTTCTTAAGAATTTGGAGATACTTATGATTGTTTTTGATCATCTCTTCAGTATTCTTTATTAATTCTTCATATTCAACGATTTTGCTGTGTATTAGATTAACAAAATAAACTTCATCCTTTAATGCTTCTTTGAGTCTATCCTGGTTTTTAGCAATTCGACTTCCAAACTCCCATGCTCCTTGATTGAAAGCAATAGCTGAAACTTTGGCTTCATTACATAATTCTATAATTGCTTTCCTTTTTTGTTGTCTACATTTAAATTTTATTGTGGGAAAAATAATTTCTAAAATTCTCTCTATCCAAATATCAATTGGTTGCAAAAGAAACGAATCATCAGTTTTTGTTTCATCAATTGCAGTAAGGTATGCTATATCTCTAAGATAAAATGAAGATATTTTCTGTTTTACCCCTCTTATTTTCTTGATAAATTCATAGGCTTCCTCAACTTTATTTCTCTCTAATAAGTCTTTAACATAGAGTGCTAGATTATTTATATCCTTTGAAGCAAGTAGATTAATAACGCCACCATCTTCGTTCATTGGATTGCGAAAAGGGTTAACCTTAGCATCTCCCTGAGGATTAATTAATTTATATTTCTCTATTGCGAGTTTCTGGTAATGAGTCCAAATAAATTTGGCATCAGTTGATGAAGGAGGGTTCTCCCAGTTTATTTTGTTTTTGTATTCATACAAGGTTTCAAGTGCGCATGCTTTATATGTTGAAAGATCAATATTCCTCTCATATGCAAAGGGTATAAATGTAGTTAAAGCTAAAAAACCATTCTTTTTTCTGAATTGATTTCTAAATTTAACATCAGACAATGAATATTGAGTATAGATTTCAGCTATTTTTTCTAATTTTTTTGCTATATTAATTTGCATTTCATTAATCTTCATTTGAGAAACACTTCCAAATCAAGGGTAAAATTAACGTGTAAATTTATTAATGTTCCTACTAAAATACATAAAAAACATGGAAAATTTGAATCTATTAAAAAACTCTGATATTCTTTCAGATTAAACAAAGAAAGTTTTCATAAGTTAATTATAGGAATTAATATAAGTATGAACTAGTCTTTTAATTATCTTTCTGATTTTCGTAAAGCTGCTAGGGCAATCAATGTTCTATGATCGCTTATATTTGAAACTATAATCCATGCATTGTGAACTGCTTTTTATTTTATTCTAATAGGTAATCCTTCTAATGAAAATTCGAATGTCTAGAAGGGATACAATATTCAAGATAGCGGCATATAGTAATTTTAACTTCAATAATTGAACGAATATATTCAATGAAACCTTTAGAGGTCTGAAAGAAACGACTAAGAGAATCAAATTCAAGTTGTTTGAGAAATGTTTTCAAAGAAATTCTCATCAATATAGATAAGTCCAGATTTGACTTGCTTAATACCTATGTTGTTTTCAATCAATAGATCTACTAACATATCACCATTTATTAATGTAATCAGATATTCAGTTTTTTTAGCAATTTCCTTTGCATAAGGAGTAAACTCAGAAGTGGTTACTAACACGCCTTGAGCAGCATTGTGTTCCGTTATAGCTCCCAATAATGCTCTAACGGTTCCTACACTAATCTTGTTCTTATTGTATCGTTTTGCTTGTATAACAACTTTAATCTCATTTATTCCAAACTTTAAGTTTGCAATAACATCTATTCCTCCATCATTAGATTTTTTCGTAACTTCCACTTTATCATATCTCATACTTTCGAAAAGCTGCCCTATTAATTCTTCAAAAACATAAGGATCTAACTTAAGGATTCTTTCTCTGATTTGCTCTTTTGATTTTTTATTGTGTTGTAAAACAATTCTTGTTATTTTGTCAGAAGATGTTTCTTCT
>BPTK01000342.1 GCA_023705905.1 Candidatus Heimdallarchaeota archaeon | reverse complement strand
CCATTCCAAAACTCGAAGAAAAAGGAATTAAAAGGGAGGATATTGTAATGACGGCGGGCATAGGATGCCACGCAAAAATCTTCGACTATCTTAACTTAAGTGGGTTTTATTCATTGCATGGGAGAGAAATAGCCACTGCCTCTGGGTTCAAGCTTTCTAATCCTAATCTAAAAGTACTAACTTTTTCTGGTGATGGAAGTGGATTAGGAGAAGGTTTAGCCCATACTCTCTTTGCTGCAAAACGTAACATGGATATCACAATGATATTACATAATAATGGTGTTTATGCATTAACGACAGGTCAGTTTTCTCCTTTAACTCAAGAGGGTTGGAAAGGTCCAACAACTCCAAAGGGAAGTTTTGAAATCCCTTTTAATCCAATTTCCTTACTCATTGAAGTAGGTGCAACATTTGTAGCGAGATCTTACGCTGGAGAAATTAACCACTTGACTGAAACTCTAATCAGAGGTATAGAGCATGAAGGTTTTTCCTTCATCGAAGTTTTACAGCCTGCTATGCCTTATCATAAATGGGAAGAATATCGTAGTGAGATTGAATTTCTTGATAAAGAACCAAAGACAAAAGAAGAAGCTTTAACTGTCGCGAGGAATTCACATAGGTTTACTTTAGGAGTTTTTCATCAAGCTAGCAGACAAGTATATCATAAAGGCTTATATGAAGACCATAACCCAATTATAAACAAGCTGTCGAGGGATGCACGATTAGATAAAATCCGCAAAATTATTAAATCTAAATAAACCCGCACCTGTTACACTTTTGTAAATCATGTGTAGGAAGGGAATTATGAGATGACAAAAAAATAAAGATTTTTATACAGAGATGTGATCATTATATCTTAATACAAAATTAGGTGTGAAAAATCAAAAAACACACAATTCTAATAATTACCGTAATTTATGGTATACTTGTTTTGTTTTCTCTATTTGTAATGTTTTTACTATTCTACGATGTTGTTAACGGTGGTAGTATTCCATCTCATATAAAAGTACAAATAGGCCCAATATTTAGTGGCATAGGTATTATATTCTATTGTGGTGCTACATTAACTCTTAATAGAATTCAAATTAAACGCGCAGTACTATTAAGTGTGATTGGATCAGTAATGGTAACCATTATAATTATGTTACATATAATAGCGACGTCTAATCTCTATTCTGATGAATATGTCGTGTTTTATTCTGGCTTTTATTGGATGTTTATTCCTTATATTGCGATATGGGTATTAACCGGCTATTTTGCCAAGTATATTAATATTGTGAAATGTGAAAGGTGTGGAAACATATTTAATACGGATCAATTGGTTGAATGCCATCAATGTGGTAAGAAAGTTTGCCCAAATTGCCTAGAACCAAAATTGAACATATGTAATAAATGCCATAGGAAACATACCATGAAGATAGAGTTAGCAGAGAAGAGTAAACCTTCACCAGCTCAACCTCAGCAACAACAAACTCAACAGGTTATAATACAACAAGCACCACAGATTCCAGTTCCCCAAACTCCCGCTTCTGAAACCTCAACAAATATGAAAAACTGTATACACTGCGGAGCATTAATAAAACCCGCTGCAAAATTCTGCGATGAGTGTGGAAAGGGACAATAACTCAAATTATTTAATATATCACTTTTTTTTGAACTTAACTCTTGACTTCTTATAATTTTATATGATTTTTTTGATTAATTTTTTTACTCCCAAGATTCCCGCTGTTTTAAGATTTTTTTTAATGAGTTCTTTCCTAGTGATATTCCCTTCCTTATATTCTTTCCAAGTTATTTTGATTTTATACCAATCTGATAATTCTTGCTCCCAAATTGTCTTTTCTTTGGTGATTTATAGAATTCAAAAGAAGTTGTATAGGGTCACTCACGTCGATTTTTAAGTCTGATACTTCAGCACCTATCTTATTAAGTTTTCTTGGTGCTCTTTTTAATATTCTTACATCTTTTTCTGCCAGAACAATTTTTTTACCTCTTTTATCAAAAACTAAAGCCATTGAAAGTCCTTTCCCGCTACCCGCACCTGTTACTCTTTTCTAAATTATATGTAGGAAGGGAATTATGAGATACAAAAAAATAAAGATTTTTATATAGAGATGTGATCAATATATCTTAATATATTAATATTATAAAATTTGAAAAGTGTGGAAACATATTTAATACGGATCAATTGGTTGAATGCCATCAATATGAAAGAAAAATATGCCAAAATTGTTTAGATAAAGAATATAATGTATGTACCGCATGCAAAACTAATTATCTCTTGAAATTGGAAGTGATAGAAAAATCTAAGCAACAACAGACTCAAACTCAACAAGTA
>BPTK01000341.1 GCA_023705905.1 Candidatus Heimdallarchaeota archaeon | reverse complement strand
ATTGAAGAATTAGCATTTTTGCTATGGTGTACGCAAGGGGTGAAGAGGACTTTTAAGGATATAGCTGGTGTTATGCGAACTGTTCCATCTGCAGGAGCAAAAAGTCCCTTTGAGACATATCTCATAATTAATAGAGTGAATGGGGTTGAGCCTGGTTTGTATCGTTATATTTCCTTTAATCACAAACTGCTTTTCATTAAAAGTATTGAAAAAGCTAAAAGGAAAATTAGTAAATTAACTTATAATCAAATATTTGTTGGAAAAGGTGCGGTAATATTTTGTTGGGTAGCTATACCTTACCGAACTGAATGGCGATATACTATTCTTGCCCATAAATTCATAGCTGTAGATTTAGGACATGTTTCCGAGAATTTATACCTTGCTTGCGAGGCGATTGATCTTGGGACAGTTGCTATTGGGTATTACGAACAAAAGAAGTTCGATGCTTTGCTAGAACTTGATGGGAAAGATGAGTTTGTAGTATTGGTCGCTCCTGTAGGAAAGAACCCAATTTAATAAATTGGAAATTAATTTTCTTTTCTATGATTTAGAGTTTAAGTAATTTAAAGCTTTGTTTATATCGTTCGTTGGTGCTTTACAGGTTTTATTAATACATACATAGGCAGTAGCCTTTCCCTCGTATTTGTCAAAAAATTGAATATAATTGGAAAGATTATCAATTTTTGGATTCAATTTCTCCGTGGGACGAAAAATTAGCGATTTGTTAGGCAAAAACTGCTTTCTAACTTCATTTAACATTGAAATCGTATCTTCTTTTCCCTCATCCCCTGCGATGACTAATGAGTATGTTGGACCTACGGCATAATCCACAGCAACCATCATTAAACTATGCGCGACAGGATTAGCTCTGACGCTTTCGGCAAATACCCGTCCAAGATGATCTGCTTTCTTCTCATAATTATCATTACCGGTTAATTGTGCTAGCCTTAGTAAATTTAACATCGCAACAGAATTCCCTGATGGAACTGCTCCGTCATAAGTCTCTTTTTGGCGCGTTAATAATGATTCTGCGTCTTCACCCGTAAAAAAAAAAGCTCCAATTGAAGAATCCCAGAATAATTTTAATTGTTTCTCTGTCAACATAATAGCTTTTTCAAGATATAGTGTTTCAAAAGATGCTTCATAAAGGTTAATTAATCCCCAGATTAAGAAAGCGTAATCGTCTAAGAAAGCGAGGATGCCTGCCCCACCCTTACGGTAACTATGTAAAAGTCTTCCCTCAGAATTTTTCATTTGGTTTAGGATAAAATCCACCGCTTTTTTGGCTGCCTGAATATATTTTGGCTCATTGAAAATGTACCCTGCCTTAGCAAACGCTGCTATCATTAATCCATTCCAGTCAGTTAATATTTTATCGTCCTTATGAGGTTTAATCCTTTTCTCTCTTGTTTCAAATAATTTTTTTCTAATTAATTTGATATCGATCGTGGGGGTATCTGGTAAATCGGATTTCAAGTGAATGATGTTTTTTCCAGTTTTTCTTATAGTCGCTTCATCTAAAAAATTTCCATTTACATCAACATTATAGAGTTTTGAGAATACTTCAGCTTCTTCTACTCCTACTATTTCTTCGATTTCATCTTTCGACCAAACATAAAACTTCCCTTCTTCTCCTTCGCTATCAGCATCTTCTGCGCTATAGAAGGCTCCTTCTGAAGACATCATATCGCGCAAAACATATGTCAATACTTCCTTTGCGGTATTAGCATACTCCTCTTTTCCCGTTGCTTTATATGCTTCTAAATAAACAAGAGTCAATAAAGCTTGATCGTATAACATTTTTTCAAAATGAGGTACAAGCCAGTTAGGATCGGTTGAGTAACGGTGAAATCCAAACCCAATGTGATCGTAGATTCCACCCATTCGCATAGCTTTAAGTGTATTTTCAACCATTTTAAGTGCTCCTTCATCACCAGTTCTTCTCCAGAATCGTAATAAGAACAACAAATTGTGCGGTGTAGGGAACTTAGGTGCTGTTCCAAAACCACCGTTCTTTTTATCGTATCTTCCAGAGAGTTGAGAATATGTTTTTCTTAAGATGCTTTCCGCTAGACTTCTTCCCGGGGATTCAGTGTTTACATCTTGTAGGGCAAAAGTTATCTTATCGCTCGATTCTACTAATTGTTTTCTTTCGTTCTTCCATAGACCTTTTACTCGTTGTACTAAATCAACTAAACCAATTCTTCCAAAACAGCTTTCTTTCGGAAAATATGTGCCTGCAAAGAAAGGTTTTTTATCTGGAGTCATTAGAATCGTTAGTGGCCAGCCCCCGGAATTAGTCATAATTTGGCAGACGGTCATATATATTTTATCGATGTCAG
>BPTK01000340.1 GCA_023705905.1 Candidatus Heimdallarchaeota archaeon | reverse complement strand
TTATTGGGCGGAATTTGCAAGATTCTGTCGAGATATTATTTTACATGATTCTCAAATAGATGATTCGCTAGTAGGTTCGTGGTTTCCAGAAGTTTCTAATGCAATGACAGACTGTTTGAAATATGGTAATCAAACAGAGTATCTGGCCTTTAATATTTTTTATTATACCTTCTATGATTGGGTTCCAAATTGGGCTGGTTGGGGTTTAACTGGAAACGATTTATCTGACATTGATACAATTGTTGATTGGTGTAATGACGAAATTGATTATGAATATGATACAGATATAACAGTTGGACAAGAGCCATTTGGTTCGGATTATGTTAAGTTCCCAGTTGAAACAGCTTTCCGAACTTTAGGTGATTGTGAAGACCAAGCCATGCTCTGTGCAGCATATTTAGAGTCATGTGGCTTTGAAACAGCGTTAGGTATATTTCATGATGCTGAAAACCCAGAGTTTCCTGATGGATTTTATCATGGAACACTTTTAGTGAAGATTTATGATACAAACGCTTTTTGGAATCGACATCCTTTTGGTGTCTTATGGACATTTGATGAAGGAATTACTTATTGGTGTTGGATTGATACAACATGGGATGTTTCTTTTGGTTCTAAGCCTGCATGGATGCCATATTACATAAGTAACGGTATAACATATTCAGACGTAACTATAGCTATATGTGATTTAGATGGTCTCATTACTTTATAATTTTTTTCTTTCTTTTTTCCTTTATATTAGTAAAAATTTAGTTGAAAATTACCTTTTGTATTATTGGTGATTAAATACTTTCATGAAAATTAATTATTGCAACCTGATGATCAGCAAATATGATTTCATTCAGCTCTTAATTCTTCAAAAATTAACATTAAATTTTATTCCAATTAAAACTACAATTAATTCAACAACAAGTATCCCTGTACAAAAACCCATCCAATATTCGGATTCCAATACTGTACTTAAGAGAATAAGTAATGTCACACTAATTATAAACATAACCACTAATGAAAGCCAAACAGGATGATCTTTTAACCAATTTTTTAGTTCTTTAATACTCACAATATCACCATGATACTAAAAACAAATTCCTATATAAACTAATAGCATTTAATTTAGATATACAAAAAAATAATAGTAAATTTTCTCTTGAAAATTACCTTTCTAAGACCAAACCGAAAAACAGTGTCTTTTTGTAATATTTGCCATTTTATTACATACTTAAAATAGAGAGATTTTTATAATTGAAATCATGTAATTTTACTTGTATGAGTGATTGGGCAACGTTAATTGCAGCGGTTATAACAGGCACAGCAACAATTGCTGCAATCCTTATAGCTTGGTGTTTAACAAAAAGAGGTTTATACAAGTATCAAAAATTGCAAGATTTGAAAAAAACTGAAGTAAGACTAGTAAGGAATGTTATTGATACGAGGTCTAATTTTAATGAATTGATGTTCCCATTATTAATCACACCACAAACACAGGACACTAGCTCAATACAAGAAGATTTAGAAACAGTACTAAAAATAATGAATTCTTATTCGGGTTATGATCTTCTTCTAGAAGAGATAAAGATAGAACTGACCATGTCAACTCCAACATTGAATAAGTATAAGAACCGTATGGCAAATATATTTGTTGGTCTTCTAAAAACAATCTCTACAGTGGCTGACAATAATTTGCATAATAAACTAAATCCATATTTCGATTTGATTAGTTCAATCTTCAAGGATCTGATCCAATTTATACATACAAAAATCAATAAAAAAATGCAAGAAATTGAATAAAACAAAACGTTCTTAACTTTTTCTTTTTCTTTTTTACTATTCTGAGACAAAACCGAAAAACAGTGTCTTTCTGTAGTATTCCAGTTTTACAAAGAAAAAAGAAATCTAGAAGATTAAACCATTGTTTGATTTTTCTTTCTTCATAGACAACACGCTTTGGGTTCCAAAACACTCTTCAAGTGTTATTATCACTCTTTCAACTATCAATCTTCTTCATTATTTCCTTGCTCAAAGGTTTTCTTATTATTTCTAATAAAACATATGAAAGGTACAAAGAAACTTCTTTGTATGCCTTTGAGACTATATTAGAAGTATCAGTGTCGTAATCTCGGCTGTTTAAACTGTTTATAATCTCATTTGTGAATTTATTGAAACTTTTAGTAATATCCATAAGAGTGAAGCTTTGTTTATCATTTTTCTTCTCATTACTCCTAAATTCCTTATAGAGATAATTTGGGTATTGATTAAGGATTTTAACAAACAAAACTTCTCTTTTGTTTTTAATATCATTAACCTTTCAGATCGGAAGAGCGTCGTGTAGGGAAAGAGTGTAGATCTCGGTGGTC
>BPTK01000339.1 GCA_023705905.1 Candidatus Heimdallarchaeota archaeon | reverse complement strand
TAATTCTGTAGGATATAAAATAGGTGAAAATATTTCAATTCCTAGAACAAACACTAATTTAAATGTTGAATATAACATAAAAGAACTCATTGATTTTGCAGTCTTTTTACCTTATTTCTTCCCTCAAGAATTCTCTGAATGGTTTCTATTGAAATATGACGAGAATGAATCAAATTCAACAAAATTCCAATATTCTATCGTTAGTATCAAGGATCAGAATAATAATATTAATAATTTAATTTCATATTTAGATGAACACAATCTGTGGTATTCAATTATTTCAGATGATTCTTATGAATATCCTAATGAAACATTGGTTGTAGCATTACAACTACCTGTTTTGTTAATGAATATCGCGATACCTTTTATGTTAATTATTATCTTCATTGATCTTCAGAGAGCATGTAATAATAATCTTAGGTTTTTAAAATTACGAGGAATGAAGAATTCATTGTCTCGTTTGACGTTTACTTCCTGGTTATTGATATTCATATTTTCAATATCTTTTACAAGTTTAATAATTGCTATCTTCGGACTTAATACAATTGTTTATATTACGAACACTAAATATGGACTTCCAGTTCAATTAAGTTTGGCAGGATTAAATTATTTAATTCAAGTTGTTGCTCTAATTTGCTCCATTTTTGTGCCATTGATAGCTTCTCTAATTCCTAAAATATTTAGAAAAAAACCACAAGTGTTAAATCTAATTCTAGAAGGTGAACTAAAGAATGAGTAAGAAAAAACAAAAAATTGTCAGGATTATTGATTTAGTCCATGTATATAAAGGTAAAGTGGAGACAATCGCTTTGCCTGGTATTAATGTCACAATAAATAAGGGTGAAAGAGTCGTAATCAGAGGTAAATCTGGCATAGGAAAATCAACTCTTCTCCATTGTTTAGCAGGGATTTTGAAACCAACTGCGGGGAAAATTCTTGTTGAAGGAAAGAACATTGTAGATTTTAATGAAGACCAACTAGCAGAGTATAGAAGGAACACTGTTGGATTAGTATATCAATCATATAATTTAGCTCCCTTTTTAACAGTTAAGGAAAATATTGAGTTTCCAATGATTATAGCAAAAGTAAAGAAGGATGTCATGGACAAAAGAGTCGAGGAGCTTGTTGAAGTGCTTGAAATTGAAAGATATCTTAATCAGAAACCATCATATCTAAGTGGGGGAGAACAGCAAAGAGTTGCAATAGCAGTTGCTTTAGCAAACAAACCTTGTATCGTGTTGGCTGATGAACCTACAGGAAATCTAGATGTTGAAAATTCTCTAATGGTTTATGAACTCCTCTCACAGATGTGTATAGTCTACAATACAACATTAATAACTGTATCACATGATCCTGAAGCAGTAAAGTACGCAGACCGTGAGATTATATTAACAAAAATAAAATCGAAAGATTTGTAAAAAATTGTTTTTGTAAATGACTTGAGAGAGTTCTAATTGTTTTACAATACTTCATTGTATGGAGTAAATTCGTAAGTGGCGAATTATGCCAAAAGAAAGATATATTAGAAATTCGAGGATTACACATGGACATTCTTATCAAGCCAATTGGGTTCATCGAATCTCCTTTTGAAAAGAAAGATGAGGATATGCCTATCCAACCCGGTTTTTCTGATGCTTTTGGAACCGTTATTGTTAATTCCGAATACTTAGAAGGTTTATCAGAACTTGATGGTTTTTCTCATATTATACTCCTCTATTGGTTTGATCAAGCAACAGAAGAAAAACTCAAGTTTCAACCTTATCTAGATGATGTCCCTAAAGGTATTTTTGCAATTCGTCACCCTAATCGTCCTAATAGAATTGGCTTATCTATCGTTCAGCTAGTTAAAATTGATGGTAATAAGTTGTTAGTAAAAGGAATTGATGTTTTCAATAATACACCTCTACTAGATATCAAACCTTTTGTACCTGAATTTGATATCCATGGCATTGAAGATACTCAGATAGGTTGGTTAGCAGATAAATTACGAAAAAAAGAAAACGGTGGTTAAAATATCTAAAATTGATTGTGCAGTTATTCTAGCAGGAGGAAAAGGATCAAGACTTCGACCTTTGACTACCAATAAACCCAAACCACTGGTTCAGGTGGCATTAACGCCGATGATTGATTTTGCTATTCGTCAAATTGCCGATACTGGAGTAAAAAAAATCATTATAGTTGTTAAATACTTGGGAGAACAGATTCGTGATTATGTTACTGATACCTATTCCACTGAAGATTTAGAAATAATTATTCCTGATATGGATCCTGTCGGAACAGCTGATGCAGTTCGTTTAGTGTCAGATATTATAGAGGGAGACTTTATCGTTTCTATGGCTGATATCATAAGTAATTTACCTTTACA
>BPTK01000338.1 GCA_023705905.1 Candidatus Heimdallarchaeota archaeon | reverse complement strand
TTCATGAATCGGAAAACTCTCTGCTTTCATATCACGAATTTCTGCAAACATATCTTCTAAAGTTTGGTCCATATGTAGTATTTTAGTTCATAAAGATAAATCTTACTGAACATCGAAATGATTGATTGTTAACTATATTTCAAAGAAGGAATTTAGTCATTTGATACTGGCTTTTGATTTTCTTGAGTGACACTAATTTCTTTATTATCGATTTTGCTCGTCAACTCTCCAAGTTTCTCAATTGTCTCTGTAATTTCTTTCTCTACTACTGGTTTCTGTTTTTCTCTGAACACGAGTTTAAGTAGCAGGGGTGTTATTAGAACTGTGACTAATACAAGTAAGATCGCCATGGAAAAGATATCTTGGGTAAATATCCCGTTAAGAAGACCTATCTCTGCTATGATTATGACTATTTCAGCTCTTGGCATCATCCCAACTGCTAACTGTGTCGCTTCTTTAGGTTTAAATCCAGTAATAGTTGATCCAACAAATGCTCCTACAGCTTTAGAACCGATAGCTATTGGTATAATTAACAGATTCGCTAGAGTGAATATCCTCCAATCAAGTTGAAAAGTAGCTCCAACAGTGAAGAAGAAGAGAGGAATAAATATTCCATCACCAATTTTCACGAAGGTTTCTTTAATCTCCTTAACAATTATTGTATTTCGCTGCAAAGAAAGACCTAGGAGAAATGCTATAATTGCTCCTGAAAAGCCCAAGAAACTAGCGAAAAATGATAAAGAAACTAGTAATGCAAAAATTATTCCAATCGAAAAATATTGTGTTGAGGAACGTGAGAAAATATTAAATCTTTTCTCTAAGAATTTTAATATTTGTGGGATGATAATAACTACACCAACAATAAATATCACTAAATATAGGATTTCGAGTAATGGATTGACATCAGGATTTGGAAACAAAGTTCCTCCTAAAATAAGAACAAGAATTAAGGCTAGAAAATCGTCTAGTACTGCTACCGATAAAACAGCTCTACCTACCCTTGTATCTAATTTTCCTAAATTACTTAGTGTCCTAACTGTAACCCCTATACTAGTTGCAGTAAATAATAATCCGAAGAAAAGCGCGAATTTGTAATCTTGTTTGATTAAAAAGTAACCTGTAAGAAATCCTCCAGCTAAAGCTAGTAAAACTTCTGTGATTGAGATTGTAAGACACTTTTTACCTATTTTCCGTAAATCTTTGATATTTATTTCCAATCCAACAATGAATAATAATAGTAGTATTCCGATTTGAGAAAATTGTTGTAACGAACCTGAATCCATGAAGAATGAAGCATCTACTCCAACCAACATGAAAAGTGGTCCTCCTATCAATATCCCTGAGATTAACTCTCCAACAATAGCAGATAATTTCAACCTTTCGAAAATTTCTCCAAATAATCTAGCCGAGAAAAGACCTATACCTATGAATAATAGAATATGGGTGATTTCAAGGCTTTCAACCATCTTCTTCACCGATGCAAATTACATTGTATTGCTGTCTAATCTCTCTACATTTTAAGATCAAATCTTTTTGTAAAATAACTCCTTGTAATTCTGATTCCTTTTTTGAGATAGCTCTTGGAAGAAAATTCGTCTCATATTTCAACATCAATTCTGCTATTTCCTTCAGTTTTGTATCATCATAAACATATGGTAGATGAGTTTTTGCTAAATCATGAGCTCTAGTAGTAGATAGCATCTGAGTTCTAGAAAAAGCTGTACGAATATCCGAATGTATAGGTAAGAAAAGAGTAAGAAGATTCCTTAGTGTAATGAATCCTCCTGACATACGTTTTAAATTAATAACATTAACAATGGGTGGTTCTTGTTCAAGAATCACAGAAAATATTTCAAAACATTCAGTATCTTCGAGAATAGTTTTGATAGGTCTTAAAGGGAAGTTACAAGCTTCTATCTCACTAAGTTTAGTTAGTAAATCCTGGAAAGAAATTTCCATATCCATACAAACATCAAGTTAAGAGTTGAATATATATTTTGTCATTAAGGAATTAAGGGAGAGAGTAAGCCTTTTCATATAGAATTGTTATTAAATCACATTACACTTTTACTACTTCTTCTTTTTCCTTTTTATTTTCCATGATCTCCTTGGTAAATCTTCAATTATCCGTTTTTGTGTTTCTTCTGTTAATAGCAATTTTTCAATTTTATGTGCGTCTTCTTCCGAACCTTCATGAAATTTCTCTATAGTTCCTTTGTGAAGAGTTCAGTCCTTCCTCTACCTCTCCTGCTCTCTGAATTGCCCATTTTACAAGTAGAGGACCTATGATCTGAACAATAATGATTGTTCCAGTTATGACATGAATATTGTACAAATTCTTTAGAAGTGCTTAGAGCACATCATGGGG
>BPTK01000337.1 GCA_023705905.1 Candidatus Heimdallarchaeota archaeon | reverse complement strand
GAAAAACTAGATTGGAAGGGTTTTGAGCATATAATAAGTACAATCTTTGATGAAAATAATTATTCTGTGATGACCAATTTTAGATTCAAGGATGAGTTTACAAAATACGAAATTGATCTATTAGCATTTAAATTTCCATATCTTTTTGCGATTGACTGTAAACGTCACAGTACTGGATCTTCTGGTTTTCTAAAGAATTCTGCTGAGAAACAGAAAGAAAGAGTGGAAGTTTTATTTGAACAATTCCCTATACTCTCTGAGGATTTAATATCGAATCTGATATTACCAACAAAAAGAAAAATATTCTTCTTACCTCTGATTGTTTCATGGAGGACATATAGTCTTCAATTCTACTCAGAAATCCCAATTGTCTCTTACAATCATCTATCGGGCTTCTTACAAGAGATAGATGAATATAGGGATGTTATGTTCCACCTTTCTTTAACTGTTGATTGAAGAATTTCTCGAAAAATGTAATTAATTTCGTAAGTCGAACTGACGAAATTCATTTATATTCAAATATCTTAATATCTTATATAACATAAAGGATTGAGCTGAAGTAGATGGCAGTAGAATCTGATAGTCCATTCGGTATAGTGCGTTCACTAATTAAAAAATTTCTAGGCGATATGAGAATAGTTAGGAATTCCTCAGAAGAGCAAACCAAGGCAAGAGCAGAGGAGATAAAGAGTAATTCTCTTGCTCCAGGTAAAGCACAATACTCCGTTTCTGAAGTGGACAACATTATCCGCAATTTCAAGAATAGTTACGTAAACCTCTTTCGAGATATACACCTTACCGTTGTAACTGAAAGTACATCAAAGATCAGACTAGGTATAGAGCAAGGTTTTGTAGATGCAGGTATGATAACAAAGGAAATGCTAGATGAATTAGATAAATTCAAAAAAGAAGCAAGCAAAATACCTGGGTTAGAATCAAAAATCAAAGAGGATTCTGTAAGAATTGATGAAATGAGTGATGCTTTAGGGAATTACAAAGCTGAAACCCTAATTATACAGAATGAAATTACCGATCTTCAAACTGTTTTAGTTAGCAAAGATCAGCAGATAGATGAGTTATCTAAACGTGCAACCACTGTAGGTGTGGATCAGACCATCATTGAAAATAGAGATCAAGTGATTATGGAAAAAGACCGCATGGTTCACCAATTAAGTTTAGAGAAAAACAATCTACAATCTGAATTTAACAGACTTAAGATAGAACGAGATGCAATGGCTCAACACGTTGAAGAAATGGAAACTAAATTACGAGCCTTATCTTCAGAATCAGCTTCGAAGGAAGATAAATTATTCGATGATTTGCAGAAACAATTGGATAAAACTCGTCAAACTAACTTTAATCTTAGAAATCAGATAGCTGAACACGAAGACACCGTAAGAAATCAGAAAATTGATATTCAGCAAAAGGCTACACAGGTTGAATCTCTAAAACAACAAATAATCTCTGTTCAAGAACAAGCAGATGGAAAGCAAGAGGAGAGCGCTCAAGTTGATGCATTAAGAAAGCAGCTCCATGAAAGAGATTCAGATATGGAAAGACTTGCTGAAACTATGGTTGAGCTACAACAAGAAATTAGTTCAAAAGAACAGGAAACTCATACTATTAAGACACAATCAGATGAACTTATGATGCAATTTGCAGAGAAAGAATCAGAAATGAATGATATTCGTGATATGGCTGAAAAGGCAACTGTTGAAAAGGAGAGTTTAGAACAGTCTTTGCTTGATCACGATGAAACCATTCAAGATTTACGTGCAAAGTTTGATGAATCCAACAAAGAGCTAAATGCTACCAAGAACACTCTAGAAATTATGGAAAAACAAGGGACAATGTCTTCTGAAGAAAAGTATCAATACGAGCTTAATGTTCAAAAACTACAAAAGAAAATAGATCAAACTAAAAACACATTAAAATCTGTTGAAGCTTTTCTGAATACTGATCCTAAATATCGTGTCCTCTATATCTTAAATGACTTTCAAAGACCTTTAGTTCAAGAAGAGCTGTCAAAAATCTTGAATATAAGTCCTGAAGTTGCTTCAAAATATATTTACGAACTTGACTATTTTGGATATATTAAGCAAAATATAGTAGATGGCAAGAATTTAATCGAATCTACTGCTTTATTGACTCCTCCTTTGACACTTGAGGAAACAGTAGACAAAAAAGAAGCTACACAAGAATAAAATTATATACTTTCTTTTTTCTTTTATTTTGCTAGGGATCCTGATGAATGATTCAGAAAATGAAACACAGGAAGAAAGGAAGCTAATAGAGAAAATTATCGATAGGATTCAAAGCAGTCCGCACATTCAAGCATTAAAGGAGAGAATATCTGGAGAAAAAAACACTG
>BPTK01000336.1 GCA_023705905.1 Candidatus Heimdallarchaeota archaeon | reverse complement strand
ACAACAGATCTTCTACATCAGGAAAGAATGTTAAAAAATCATATCCATTCTCTTCGACAAACTCAATAAGATAGTTAATAACAGCTGAATCCTTAGCATAAATCCTATTTTGGTTGTATATGTCAACTGCAATTTCTCTTATTTTAGTTGCATTTATAAGATGTAGATTATTTGAAGCATTTAAGAATGAATATGCACGTACTGTGGGTCCAGGTAGACCTACGCTCATCACCAAGGGGTGCTGAAAATAACCATCAGGCAGCTGAAGACTCATAACATATTCTACTGCTTTCGTCCAGTTTATTCTGTCCAATGCATCTACTTCTCTCAAAAGGAAATATGCGTTTCTTGAATTTGTTATACCCGTAATTCCATCTTTGATGGTTCTAAACCCTCCACTTTCTTCATCATAATCATCTAACGTCATCTCAATCCAATTTTCTTTTGGGACATTATCTTCTGAATCAAGTTCTTTTAGAATGTTGTAAAAATCCCATAAATACCCTGGACCAAAATAATCATATCCAACCATTCCTACTTGTAACGAATCAATAAGTCCATTTTTCATTTTTTCAATATCAACACTGCTTATTCTGTCCAATGCACTTAGAGCTTTAAAGACACGAACAGATGCAAAATCAGATGGAGTAGGTAAATCATTAACATCATCATAAAATTCATTTAAGTTTTGTCTAGGGGGGTTTGAGGTGAAGAACCCAGATTCATTATGATAACAAGCTAACAAATAATTCGAAACTGCTTCTAGTTTTGATACTGTTATATTTGTTTCTGTGTAGACCCTGTTAATAGTAGATTTAGCAGAAGTATTTAGTACTGTTTGCGTGTTTAAAAAAGAAAATACCGCTGAATTCAAAATAAATAAAATTGTGACTAAAGTTATAACCCTCTTTGTTAAATGTCTCCTAGAATACACTTTTAGATGCTTTTTTATTACTCTTTTAAGTGAAAAAAATGATAAGAAAGAGATAACCTTCGATAACTTTTCTCTACTCTGCTTCTCTGACATTTTCTACTTTAAACTAGATTTTATTCTCATATATATGTTTCCATTTTTCCTCGCTATAAAGACACACAGATACTCAATTTTTATGGGGAAATATCTTACAAGGTTTCTATAAATATTAATAAATTGCTTTTGCTAATAGTATCTTTCATATATAATATATTACTATAAACTAAAAAATACGGATATTTGTCCGTATTTATTTTTATCTGATTTTGTTGAGGAGGGGTTAAGATAGCGCAAAAACACTAGAGGAAAGAAAGTCTTCAGAACTCTCAAGATACGAGAAAATAAAATAAAAAACTATTTTTTATTTAATCTTTTTAGTCATAAATGCCATTAGTGCAAGTATAGCAACATTTGCTTAAAAGAACTTAACAATGGAAATTTGTCACAGAAATAGGAAAAAAGAAACTATCGATTATTAATAATAACAATCAGATTTCCTTCAGTGAAAAAACTTACATCAAGGCAATAGATTAGATTTTTAAAATCTGAAAAATGAGTATATCATAATGATAAAACAAAAATCCAAATTTGTTCTAATATTGACAGTTATAACTTGCCTAACACTTCTCTTTACAGGAACAGTGATTGTAGTAAATGATAAAGCTGATCTGTACATAAGAATAACGCAAGTTGATTGGCCAACAACGTATTCAATGAGTGGAGATACTTACGTTTCTTTTAGGTTCTATTCTTTTATTGAAATATGGAATAGATTGAAAGAGAATGTAACAATTTTAACGGGTCATTGGTATTTGATAACAATCAGCATGATGGCATCATTGGACAATGAATCTTATGAATTTGTTTATAGTGATCTTTTCTTTCCAATTATAAATACACACACAATTGAACCAGGAATATCATACATAGAAAAATCATCTATTTTTGTAATTAATAATTATAATGAAAGCATTCCTCCAGATGGGGTGTATACTGTTTGGGCAGAATTTGATGGAGAGACAGATTACACAGTTAATATCTATAACACTACGATAAGAGTTAAGAATAACGAAACGACAATCTCCTATCAATATACTCCTTCGACATGGGGTACATCACGATATTGGACACCAGTTGCTATAATATTACTGTCAAGTGGTTTAAGCATGGTTGGTGTACTTGTTTTGTTGATAGTGTATAGAAAAAAGAAAAAATTAAACAGTAGGATTGTTGATTAGAAAAAGAAAAAAAGGGTTAGGGGAAAAAGAAGCCTCCGCCACCACCAGGGTTACTATTGGGATCTGTGGGGTCGTAACCTAAAGCTACTTCCATTCCATCATCAAGCCCATCTCCATCAGAATCGGAGTTTGTAGGGTCAGTTTCATAAAACTGTTCTTCT
>BPTK01000335.1 GCA_023705905.1 Candidatus Heimdallarchaeota archaeon | reverse complement strand
GTTGTAGCTTTAATTGATACATCAGGGTCAATGAGTGGATTTCCAGAAGAAATGGCAAAAGCATTAATGTTAGCTATTGCAAAAACTATGCTTAAAGATAAGAGAGATGTCAAAGTGATTCTATTTTCTTCTAGAGATGAAATAGATGAATTTGAGCTAACTAAAAGGAAAGCTCTTACGAAAGAATTTTTAGAATTCCTTTCTTTAAGATTTGGAGGAGGAACAGATTTTAATACGGCATTAAAGTATGGACTTAAATCTGTCGCAGAAGAAGAGTTTAAGCTTGCAGACTTGCTATTTATTACTGATGGTGGTTCGATTATAGATGACGATGGTTTGCTAGCAGATTTAAAAAAATGGAAAGAACAAAAAGAAGGAAGAGTTTTTACAGTAATATTAGAACACAAAAATGCAGGTGGTTTAGAGAACGTTTCTGATTATACTTATTTATTACAAAAGAAGAAATCGGGTGTTTGGGATCCAAAAAATAGTCCTGCAATAATTCTCAGGAGACTTAAGAGCAGAGATAAAGAAATCTCTACTTCTTAGAAATCTTTGTTTCCTTTATTACCAATTATAAATTATTGATAATTTATCAAATCGAATTTACGAATATACTAATTTTCTATATATACAAGCCTATAGAAGAGTCAACGGTTAAAATATATTTAAGTTCTTCCTTTAGAATATAAGGTTCAATAGATTCAAGCGAAGTAAGATCGATAAACTATATCAAAATTTGATTAAGTTATACTGTCGGAAAAATACTTCGTCATGAAAAAATTCTCTAAATCAATTAACAATTTCTTTCTTTTTTGTAAAGTTTTTTTTATTTTAAAGTAATACTCAAAGAATTTATCTAGTGTATTTATTATTCTCATTTGAGTTTCCTTATCTGGAATTCCTAAAATGAATTTTTTAATCTCTTTTTGATATAAATGAGGTGTTCCAATTCCTGAAATTCTCTGCTTTACTATGTTTTGCATCACAGGCCCATTTAGATAGTAATAAAGAAAATCTGTAATTATGGAGTTTCCACAACGTATTAATAATAATGAAGAATTAATGGTAGCTTTATTCTTTAAAGAATATACAATCCCCAATTTACCTATTCCTGATCCATCTTTAACAAGAAGGATATCTCCATTTTGCAATGTAATTTCTGGACTTTCTTCATATCTTTCATCAGATATGTGATTTACGTTTGTTAGGTCAACATATTTTTTCTCGTTTATATTATAAGCCGATAAAAATAATGGTCCTTGTTCTTTATACTCACTTGCTTTTAATCCCTTCCACCCTATACGCCCTGCAAAATACACTAAATCTTTTAATTCACCACTAATCCACTTTGATGGAAAAATAGTCTCATTCATGGTTCCTGCACAATTTAAATTCTTAGGTTGTTTGTATGCTTTTTGTATATTTTTATCAGATGGATCTTTACCTTTAATTATCTGAAGTCTCTCCCATCTTATATAATGATCCTGTAGTATCGTTTCTAACAATTCTGTGCTTCCTATATCCTTTTTTGTAACGCCACTACTTTTCATTTTTCCAGTAAAAGCTTCATGAAGTGTCGCATCTTTCAGTTTTTCTACTAAATCGTAACAATACTGTAAAATGTTCAATGATGATTTAAGTTTGTTATGGAATAAGTCAGTTTTCTGAAATATCTCTCTTTGTATTTTTAGTTCAGGAATTGGAACAGCGATAGATAGGAATTTATTTGCTTTTATTTCTGTTTTGATTCCTCCAGTTGTTAGATTTTTTACCAATTTCAGAAAATAATGTGATTTTATTAAGTAGGTAAAAAAATTTCGATTAATAATCTTTTCATTAATATTATAAGATGAATAGTGAATTGTTGCTAGCGCATCCACTTCTCCCTCATACACACCAAGAGCACCTTTTGCAACATTTATACCAGAAATAACTAAATCACCAGGTTTGACTAAAATCATATCAGTATTTGTCCGTTGATCAAAGGAAATTTGAATTTCACCGTTAAATGTTATCTTCTTTATTCTAGGAAGATTCATTATATTTGCTTGTTTAGGTTTTATTCTTTCTTTTCTCTCGGTTAGGTAATCAGACAAATGTATTTCAGTTACAATATTCAAAGAAGCAACCTCTCTAATTCATCTATATTTCTCATGAAAGCATCACTATTTTCTTTTAGTTCTTTAATGATAGTTTCTTTGTCCTTAATACTAATTTTAGAATCATTACTCGGATTTGGAATATCCAGATCATAATTTCTTTCTACTATCTCTTTTATATCTACACACCATGCATTTTCTGTTTCTTCTCTGTTATTCCACCATTCAATTTCAAAGATAACTTCTGGCAATGAGTTTGCTAATTCTTTATATTTCTTTT
>BPTK01000334.1 GCA_023705905.1 Candidatus Heimdallarchaeota archaeon | reverse complement strand
ATTCAATTCAAAAGTTGTATCTTCGGCATTGATGAATTTAATTTGCTCTCCGATATGTAATGTTGCACTCACGTTACTTGAGAACACACCTAGATCAGCTCTAATAGTTGATCCAGTTGATATCACAACATCATATTGATTTGAGAGATATTGTCCTTTTTGAATCAAAGATGGTTTAGCAGATCTGAACATCCAACTACTCCCAGGATCAACACCAAAAACCCGAATATAATCACCAAGATCAAAGAAACGAAACATTGCAACAGATTCGATTCCCGGCATATCTTCAATTTGGGTTACAAGAGCATCACCTTGACTTTCATTTACATTTACGAATTCAGTATTTTGTGCCTTTATGTAAAATCCTTTCTGATCTAGCAATTCATCTGTTGCATATTGATTGAATGTGCCTGCAAAGAAAGTGATGAAAGCAGTTAGAAATGCAAATATAATTACAAAGGTTATCCAACGCTTCTTAGCTCGAAAAGCAAAGCGTACCGAATTTTTAATTAATCGCCACATAGCCATAACTAACACCTAGTTTAAAGTTTACAACTTTAACTAACTAATACTCACTTTTAAACTCATCTAAATTGTTGAAAACATAAAATAATTCAACCCATTCTAGGACCGAAAATAGCTGTTCCTACTCTTATCATAGTTGAACCTTCTTCGATTGCTATTTCAAAACTATTGGACATCCCCATTGAAAGTTCAGCCCCTATATCTGGTAATTTTGGAATAATATTTTCCTGGAATATTTTGTGAGTTCTGGCAAAAAACTTGCGAAGATTATTGTCATCATTCTCTAATTCTAAAGGGGCTATTGTCATGATGCCTTTGACATCGACATTGGCCAATGACTCACTGAGTGCTAGCATTATTAGTGCCTCTTTTAAATTCAAGCCTTTTGGTTTCAAAGCATTGCTAAAATCAACTTGTAAAAAGATCGGATAAATAACATCTTGTTGTTTTGCGAACTTATTCACAAGTATCAATATTTTCTCTGATAAAACACTTTGAATAAGTTGACATTTTTCTACAGAAAATTTGACTTTATTTGATTGAAGATGTCCAACAATTTGTACTTCTGTAGAAGGATTATAATTAAGAATATCTGGTAGTTTTTTCTTTAAATCATTCCCAGCTACTTCACCAACTATCTTTAATCCAGCATCGATTGCTGATTTAATCCTTGTAAACTCGATCCTCTTTGAAACGCCTACTATAGTTATATCTGAAACATCCCGAGAAGATAATTTTGCACTATTCTCCACTCTTTGTAAAATATTATCGTAGTTAGCTGCAACATCAACTTCAAGTGGATTAACGGACATCAATAATACATTCTCACATATAAATTAAAGATATTGCTATGAACTTGGTTTAGTCTTTTCTTAGTTTCTTTAGAAAGTTAACATCAATCTCTTTCTGATCAAACAATCTTCTACCTTCCATTCCTCCAGCAACCACAAGTGTTTCACCACTTATGTGTCCTGAAGCTATATCTGAAAGTAAAAACAACACAGATGAAGCTATATCCTCAACACTTGCTATTTTTCTAAGAGGTATCGTTTGAAGAATTTTTTTCACTTCGGCTTCATCCTTAAGAGATTCTTCTGCCATTTGTGTGTAAGTCCAGCCAGGAGCTACTGTATTAACCCTACCTAGTTTAGCAAAATGAATTATTTCATTTTTCCATGTTTTTGTTAAACCATACATCAATGCTGATTTTGTCGCTGAATAATCTGCATATCCAGCTTCACCAAAACTTCCAGCAGTTGACCCAATAAGAACCACAGAAGCTTGTTTCTCAAGGTATTTTTCTAAATTTTTGAAGAATTCCTTAACACATAGAAATACTCCCGTTAGATTTACTTTAATGATGTTATTCCAACGTTCTAAGCTTAGCTGGGAAGTAAGTTTGGGTTCAGGAGACCAGATTCCTGCATTGGCTACTAAACCATCAATTCTACCATACTCATCATTTGCAGATTTAAACATTTTAGAGACGTCTTCTTCCTTCCTTAAATCAGCTTGAACGACATGTAAACGATCTTCACCACCTAATTTACGCAGTAGATCTTTTGCTATTTCGATATTCTTAAACACATGTAGAGTAATCTTTGAATCTTCTTCATACAATGCTTCTACTATAGCTCTACCAATCCCTCCACTTGCTCCTGTAACTAATATATGCTTATCCTTTAACTGTAAATCCATGTTCCTAAATAATCCTTTGAGATTTTAAATGTAATCTTGAATATGATTACTGCGTTGATTAGCTATATTTATGATGTGATTTTCTGTAACCGTGTAGTTACACCGACCTTTCTTAGAGGTTCATCGCTGGATAGCTCACTCTGAGCGGGTACATCACGTACCCTCCTACCCCGC
>BPTK01000333.1 GCA_023705905.1 Candidatus Heimdallarchaeota archaeon | reverse complement strand
TGATGACGTGAAGAATGATTGGAATAATACTATGAAGACCTTTCGAGGTCAATTAGCTACATTTCATAACCAAATAACAGAATCAACTGATAGCCATGGCCAAGAGCTAAGTGATATTTCAAAACAATTTCTGAACTCTGTTTCTGAAGTAGTAACAACAGGAAAAAATGACGTTCAGGAAGCAATTATTAAGATTAAAACAGACACAGGAACCATTTCCACTACGCACAGTGACAATCTGAAGAAATCTATACAAAGAATCCAAGATAATATCTCTACAACTTTTGATACGACAATTCATAGAGTTGGGGAGCATCATGAGAACTTCAAAACAAAGATTCAAGAGACGTACACAAATCTGGAAACAGAACATACTGCTAGAGCTAAAGGGCAACTTGATGATATATTAGCAAAAGTTGATGGTATAAAAATTAACATAAATACACTTCTTGAACAGTATAATTCAAAAGCAGGCGAGAAGAAATCTCTGATCGTTGAAAACACAAGTGAAGTTAACAAGAAACTCATCAGTGATTCTAAATTAATTACAAAAGAATCAACAACAAAATCGATAGAAACAATAAACAAAATTGTTAATGATTACCAAACTAATTTAGACGAATATCAGATAAAAGTCAAAAACATTTTATCTTCGCTAAATGAAGAATTAAAGAAATTGGAAGATTTAACCTCTAATAGAATTAAAGATGCCATTGAAAAAGCAAAGGATTCTGCAATATCTGTATTAGGGCAAAATGAAACACAGTTCCAAGATCTTTTGAGTAAAATTAAGACTCTATCGGTTGGGAAACTTGGTGAATTAATCTCTCAAACTGAAACTACAACATCTGAAATGAAAAATAAGCTCGTTGGGAACTTGAATGACTACCTAGATGATTTCGAGAAAAACAGTGGTAGTCTATTGACACTTCTTCAAGAAGGAATTAATAATGGTTTAACCCTCTTTGAGGATACTCTATCCAAATCTATTGAGGAAGTAAGCGATCAGATAAAGTCCTTCTTTGGAGATATAATGGCTGATTTTGATGCGCTGAAATTATCTATAAATGAGGATTTACAAAAAAGTCTCACTGATTTTGTGAATTTATCATCGAGTCAAAAAGAAAATATGAATAAGAAAATCAATGAGTTGAATTCATCCTTATCACTTTCTATTCAAGAATCTATTCAACAAAGTAATACAAAAATGACTGATGTTGCAGCTGAGATTATTGCAGAAGCAGATAAAGCTTTAGCTTCTATAAAGAAAAAGGAACAAGTGTCTCTCAAGAAACTTGAGACCGATGTTTTAGCAAACCAAGAAACAATGATATCATTCTTATCTAATATCGTATCAACATTTGAGTTATCTTCATCAGAATATGTTACTGATATCTCTTCAACAATTGATAAATATTCCAAAAAAATGAATGAGAGCAAGAAGCAGTTTACTTCCACTCACAAAGAGTTCAAAGAAAATTACCTTACTCATCTTAACGAACTTAAAACAACTGCTTTATCAGACATTAAGGAAAATATTGATGCTAATACAAATACAGTAAACAGTTTCATGGATACTAAAAATGAGGAAATTAGCTCAAGGATTGTAGCATTTTCAGAAGATTTTGCTAAGAAAGGTCGAGATGTTCGAGATGAAGTACCTAATTTAGTTCAAATTAATTATCAATCAAGCTTAGAAAGTGTTCAAGAATTGGATGATCAATTTAAGGCTGCTGTTGCGAAATTGACTGAAATTAATGAAGCATTCCAAGACCTGGATCAAAAACAATTACAGAAGGTTTTTGGAAAAGAAGCTGGTCCCAGAATGGCTCATTTAATTGGAACCATGAGTGCAGATGTTAATAATTTGAAGTTTAATACGGAAAGCAAAATTGACGAAGTTATCAAAACGTTCACTAGCTCAATGGAGAGTCTTTCAACTGACATTTTCAACAAAATGAATAATCGTATAGATGAACTCGCTCAAATGTCTGATTCTGAAGAACAAGATATTAGTCAAAAAATAGCAGAAGCTAAAGGTGAGATAACAAATCAACTGAAAGAATCACACAATAGCATGAAAGAGAACATTACAAATACCTTCATTACCTATGAGACTAGTTTTGCTGAATTACAAGACACCAATACTCAAACCCTTGGAAATATTGTTGGAACTGAGTATGATTCAATAAACTCTCTGAAGAGTAAGGTTGAGGAAGCAACAACTAATTTAACAAATCATATAACAGAAATCACTGGGTCTGAAAAGGTTCAAGGTTTATATCAAGGACACATCGATTCAGTATCAAATAACTCTAATTCATTTGTTTCAGAAGTAGTAAAACTAATTGATGGTGAAAAAGAGAAAATTGACACATCCAAGACTACAATTCTTCAAACATTGAA
>BPTK01000332.1 GCA_023705905.1 Candidatus Heimdallarchaeota archaeon | reverse complement strand
TTTTTTCTTGTTTCTCATCGAACCCTATAAGATGGTCATTTACGTGAGCAGACTCAAACCCTAGCTTTTCTGATTTTATAGTTAAGTCTCTTATATCCTCATAATTGTGAACCGATCTTACATAATATCCGTACTTCATGATTTGCAGTTAAATTTAGGTTATTTAACAATTTACCTTTCGAAAGAAACCATCAGAATCTGTTCAATCACAATATTATTAAGTTTAATTTTTTCTATTAGCATGTGTAATATCTAATCTAGTAGTTGTTTAGACTTTACTAGAGTCTTATACATTCTAGATGAGATAAACACATACTACATAAGTTGAAGTGACTAAATTGAGTGAAGAAAATAAATATATTAAAGTTAGTGAACTTTCCCCAAACATCAGAGATATTAATCTTTTAGCAAAAATTATAGCTCTTGGTGAAACAAGGGAAGTATCAAATAGAAGCACAGGTGAAGAACACAAAGTTATGGATGTCCTCATCGCAGATGATACAGCAAAAGTTCTCTATTCAGCATGGAACGAGCAAATCGACACTATCAAAGAAGGTGAGACTTACCAATTCTTAAATGCAAAAACTATTCTATTCCGTGGTCACATTAGACTATCTTTAGGCAGAAATGGAACAATTGAAGAATCTGAGGAAAAGATAGACGAAACTAATGATGAAACAGACATGTCAGAGAAAGAACATGAATATGAAAGAAGAGGCTATAAGGGCGGCGGTGGCGGTTCTTATAACAGAAGACCTAGATACGACAGATAAAACGATTATCGAAAAGGTTCTTTAGAAAATCTTCCTAACATTTTTTTATTTTCATTATTTACATTATACAATAGAATCTGTGAATATTATTCTGGGATATCTAGCGATATCTGATATGAATTCAAATTAGTTTGGCAATAAATCGTTTAAGATCAGCAGCGAAATTTTCGTGGTTATCCTGTGTTATACTTTGTATGGAATCCCATTTATCAATTTTATCTGAAATAAAATTTTCAATTTGATTTCTCTCTTCAAAGAGAAATACATAATCTCTAGGAAAGAAAAGCAATATCATACAGGGTTGCATTCCTTCAAATCGTGGGTCTATCTCTCCTTCATCTTTGATTTTACAAACAAAAGCTTCTAGAAGATAGTTCACTTTATCCAAGACTGGAAATGGACCAAAGAAACCTTTTTGTTTTTCGTATCCTTGTATTACACCACTAAAAATGTAAATTGTTAGTTTTGTTAATATTTCTTCCAGATTTTCTGCTTCTTCAAAATCAAGCTGATCAGTTGTAATTATCTCTCCGCCGAAATCTCCAAATTTTACTATTGAGACCTGAATTCCGTTAACAATCTCATCAATAGATTTTGTTGCTAAAACCTTTGATTTTTCTCTAAGCGTTATATTTCTTATAACTTCGATGAATTTTTCTAGTTTTCCATCACTATTTGTGACTGGAATGAATTCTACTTCAAGGAATAAATCTTCTCCCTTCTCATCTTTTGTCTTCCTGAAAACTTTATGGCCTTTTTTATCTTGCATACCAATAGATGCTGGACAATCAGGACATGGACTCTCTCCTCTTTCTGGAAGGTAATGCCATCTAGTATAACATTGGCGATAAAGATAGGAACCTACTAAATCCTTTACAGCTTCGTTTTCATAGAGTATTTCTCTAGAAGGAGTTTGAACTGATATACCAATTGGTAATTTATCTAGAACCCATTGAAAATCTTTTTTATTCTCATCTTTGTTGGAACTATCGACCATTTTCCCCATTTGTTTTTCAGTAAATTAAATTATAAGAATTGAGGTAAAACCAAAACAATCCTTTTGAAAAATTTGTAAGAAGCAACTACATTTAAACTAATTTTCACTTGTGTACATTGATTTTAATGAGTTACGAAAACGATCTTATTGAACAACGTAAACTGAAAGATGATTTTGTTAAAACCTCCCATCAGTCACCTCTCACGAAAGAACAACAATTAATATTCAAAGAGTTAAGTTATTTTCCAGTTTCAGATAAGTACAAATTTCATGTTGAATTGAAAGAATTTACTAACAAACCCCTGTAAAAATGATGACTTCAAAGGGAGATGTTCAAGATTATGTTAAATCTGCATATTTAGAATTCCAAGTAGATTCAGTTGATTGTATGCTAACTGTTTACATGGATGATCAGTCTGATTATCTTTTTGTTCCATTTAAGGATAAAACAACAGGAGAGGATAAATATGGTGCTGGTAGATATATAGAATTGGAGAAGATAGGAGACAAAGAATATCTCTTAGATTTCAACTTAGCTTATAACCCATACTGCGCATATAATGATAGATGGGTGTGCCCTTTAACTCCTTTCGAAAATACCCTCAAAGTTGAGATACGTGCAGGTGAAAAGAAATTCAAGTAGATAAACAATGGTTTCA
>BPTK01000331.1 GCA_023705905.1 Candidatus Heimdallarchaeota archaeon | reverse complement strand
TCAAGATCTCCTTGGCATCTCTGACATTTTACATCATTATCTGCAATGATTTTATCCAATTCTTCTAATGGAAGACCTTCAGCCTTTATACTTGATTCATCTAATATAATCTCATCTGCACGGAACATTGACTTACAGTTCTTACATTGAACTAGTGGATCTTCGAAAGATTCTAGATGCCCTGAGGCTTGAAATACTGACTCTGGCAGAAGTACCGATCCAGCAATTTCGTATACTCTATCATCATCTAAGACAAATATTTGTCTCCAGAGATCAATTATTTTTTGCATCATCAAAGTGCCCAATGGGCCATATTCGTAAAATCCCCCAACTCCTCCATAGATTTCAGCTGCAGGACTGATGAATCCTCTTCTGAGACAAACTTCTATAATTTTATCCATTAATCTTTCTTCGGTCATCTATATCTAAAAGTCTCAGAAGATGACTAATTCTTAAATTCTTTGAAAAAAGAGAGTTGCAAACTACTTCCTGAAACGTATCCAAGGAATGATGATTGCAGTATTTCTCTTGTATAGTTCATAATCCTCTTGTCCGCCCCATTTTTTATCTGCACTTTTTTCAAGCATTGATACACCACTGATAAAAATTAATTGTATAAACACCCAAAGTGGTGAAATTAGCACTATGAATCTCCAAGATTCAAGACTTGGAAGAGCAATAAGAGCCATACCAATCCAGAGAGTAATTTCTCCAAAATAATTGGGATGACGGGAGATAGACCATAAACCTGTATGAATGAATTTTCCTTTGTTTTCAGGAATTGATCTGAACTTGTTCTTCTGATAATCAGAAACAGCTTCAAAGCTAAAACCTAGAATCCAAATTAATCCACCTATGATCAGACCAATCCAATCAAATGCACTATATACAATTGGTTGCTCTACAGTTATCACTGCCAAAGCTGCAGCAACAGTGAAACTAACCCAAAGTCCTTGTAAAGTCCAAGTCATTAGAAGTTTAAAGAAAGATTTTTTGATGTTCTCAAATCTTTTATCTTCACCAGCTTTCAATACCATTCTAAACAAAAATATCCCGAGCCGAGATGACCAGATAAAAACAAAAGTCATGATTATTCCTGTTCTTAAACTAATAGGAGGTCCTAAAACTACTGCTAAAACAGTTACTGTTATGTAAGTTAGAGCACCTGTCAAATCAAAGAACTTCTCTGTTCTTAGGATATAGGATGGAATAAAAGCTAACCATTGAATAGCAAAAGCAATTATAATAAGTAAAGCGAATAATGGCATACCAGCGAATGCGATGTATCCATTCACACTACCTGCAAATGCGATTCCTGTTGCTATTCCTGCTGCTATAATTATTGCAATTATCGACTGAATAATACTTTTAAAATTACTGTCTGTCATGTTAATCATCTATCTAATAATAAATAATGTTGATATATATATATTTGATTCAGTTTTTTTTTAAATATTCTTATTTGTCAAAAACTAAATATGAAGAAAATGATGAACCATGAATAAAAAGAAAAGAAAAATGAAGAGGGTTAGATTGTAACCTCTATTTTGAGTTTGCGTACTAGTTCTTTGTAACGATTTCTGACTGTAACTTCTGTTACTGTAGCTGTTTCAGCAATTTCTCGTTGTGTGCGTCTTTCTCCTTCAGTTATACCTGCAATGTATATTGAAGCTGCTGCTAATCCTGTTGGATCCTTCCCAGCTGTTAGATTATGTTCCTTAGCTCTGTTAAGAAGTTCAACAGCTTTTCGAGCTGTTCTACCACTTAAACGTAACTCTGCTGCAAAACGAACAATGTAGTCTGTTGGATTAGCTAATGGGATTTTGATATCTAATTCCCTAATTATTAATCTATAACATCTTCCAAGTTCTTTCTTGGAAATACGAGAATGACGAGCAATTTCATCAAGCGTTCTGGGGACACGACGAATTCTTGCTCCAGCATAAGCTGTTGCTCCAATCATCGCTTCAATTGATCTTCCACGAATTAGTCTCTTTTCAATTGCCTTTCGGTAAATGTTTGCAGCGGTTTCATTTACGCTTCTTGGAATACCTAGTTGTGATGAAAGACGATCTAATTCAGACATGGCATAAGCTAAATTTCTATCAATGGAACTATGAACACGAGTACGAATCTGCCATTTTCTGAGACGATAAATCTGAGCTCTCCTTTTTGGTGAAAGTTTCTTACCATACACATCTCGATCTTCCCAACCTATCTGTGTAGATAGACCTTTGTCATGAATAGTGATAGTAGTAGGAGATCCAACTCTGCTTCGTTTAGATCTTTCTTCAGCTGTGAAAGCTCTCCATTCAGGACCATCATCAATTAATTTCTCTTCAACGACAGTTCCACAATTACGACAAATATGCTCTCCTCTTGTCTCATCCAGAATAACATCGGTGCTACCACATTCAGGGCACTCTATGTCCTCTTCTTCTTCTCTATGAGATGATTT
>BPTK01000330.1 GCA_023705905.1 Candidatus Heimdallarchaeota archaeon | reverse complement strand
TGCTGCTGTTCGCCTAATATTCCTTGAAAAATCATCCCAAGAAATAGATGTATCAATTGTTTCAATCCCATCAGGATTCCCATGACCAACCCAGATTACTGGTCCAACGATTCGAGATATCTCAATAGCAAATTCAAAAGTATTATAATCAACAATCTTCAGATTATCTAAATTAGATTCTAATACAGCAATACTAGTATTTATTGTTTTATCATTACTCATTCGTACTGCAATTGTACCAAAAACTGGAGTAGATAGTGCTTGGATAGCACCAAAGCTCAATGCTAAAACAATGAAAATACTTGCAATTTGTTTTGTTTTACCTTTTTTCATTATTAACTCACCGGTCCCTATAAATACGGTAAGGATTAATCGATAAAGTTGTATTTAAAACTATGGTGAGATTAAAAGAATTTGAGGAACGATTAATGTTCAAAAAGGCATATTAAACACTTGGTTTGATAATACAGCAATAATCTGCATCGAAAGCGTTTATGACCTATTTTACAGAAAAGAGCACAATATTTTCATTTTAATACAGTGGGTATTGGTAGCTAGTTCAGGAGACTCACAATTACAATTATTACAGCTTATTTATTCTGGAATGAAGGGACTGATGTGATCAGACTATCCTGAAGAGAGTTTATCTGATAGACTTCTGAAAGAATAAACTGAAAGTACTCTTGTTAGATGGGGTTCTATGTAATAAGTGGCGTTAAACAACTGTTTTACAGGTGTTTAACACCCATTTAGTAAGTTCACCTTCCTATATGTGTTTGTAGAATAATTGTATTTCTATTTGAAAATTTGACTATTGTCCAAAACGCTAGATATTATATTTCTAAAAGCCTGAATTCTAAATTGCTTCGATTTTTCCTAGTAACTTCATCAAGTTTGCATTCAGAGCACTCATCTGTAAATCTCTGAAACCTGCTTTTCGAAATGTTTCTGCAAGTTCATTAACAAATATTTTTAGTACCAACATTGATGTCTTCAATTTTTGAATTCTATTATCTATGTGAATTTAATAAAAAAAAGAATAAGTCTAAGAATTGTTTTCTATTGAAAACTTATCCTGACTTTTATTCTTTAGAGTGATTTTCTTTGACACTTTACGAGGGGAAGAAGGAGTGGGATTTCGAAGAATTTTAATCCAAGGAAGAAAACCTAAAAAGCTCAGAGTAAGCAAAGCTACCATTTGATCGAAGTAAGCAAGGAAAACTAATATTGGAAACTCAATAACAAAAGCGATTATCATGTATAGAAAATCTCTTTTCTTAGTTATGAGATAGGTTATAAGCATCGCTATAATGTACAGAATAAGAGCAATTCTCGCAAGCATTTGCGTTATGAATTCATAGCTCTCTAGAAAACCAATGAAAAGGAAATATGCTAAAGGCGAAATAGATAGCAATAAATGTTGGAACAAGCTGTATAGAGAATTCTGTTTTGTGTGCAACAATGTATGCAATTTTGTACTAGGTTCAATATCTTGTCTCATTAATCCTTCTTCATTACCAATATTTTCATTCATTTTAATATCATCTCCATCTAATTAATCTTGCCAATCCATGATTATGTTAGCGATTTCAGCAATCTCACCGTCCCCTATAAAATACGGTATCGAATTATCGATAAAGTTGTATATAAAACTATTGTGAGGTTAAAAAAATTTGAAGAACGATTTATGTTCAAATAGGCTTGTTAAACACTTGGTTTGATAATACTGCAAGAATCTGCACAGAAAGCGTTTATGATTTATTTTACTGAAAAGAACGCAATATTTTCATCTTAATACAGTGGATATTGGTAGCAAGTTCAGGATATTCACAATTACAATTATTATCGGACTTATTTATTCTGGAAAGGAGGGATTGATGAGATTAGATTATCCTAAAGAGATTTCACCCAATAAGCTTTTGAAAGAACAAACTGAAAGTACTCTTGTTAGATAAGGTTCTAATTAAGAAGGGAGTACCTTGGCTTCGACTGGAAAATTTTATCGCGTTTTGTAAGGAAACAATGTTAATAAATCTATGCTGGTATGTTTTTTTAGTTCAAAAAGTGGTTCTATGAGATTTGTTCACCTAAAAAAAATACTGATTAGATTATTGATTCTAATACTTGTTTTAGGTATAGTTAGTGGAATATCAATTGGATTGATATTTACAGGAACTACTTATTATGATTATACTGATTCAGATTGGGAGAATTTTTCTTATACCCCTAGATACAATGAGAGTAATTGGAACATTCTCTTGGATGGCCACTCTCACACTCATTTTTCTGATGGTAGCTTAACTCCAAAACAAAATATTCTTTGGCATCTTTCATTAGGTTATAATGCAATTATTGTGACAGATCACAACACTTTCGAGGGAGCAGAGGAAGCTAGAGAAATTGCTAGAACAGAATATAATGATACTATCAAGGTTTTCATTGGAGTTGAATGGACAACTGCTAGATG
>BPTK01000329.1 GCA_023705905.1 Candidatus Heimdallarchaeota archaeon | reverse complement strand
TTCATTTTGATACCACCTATAAACCTGTGACTTGATAAAATTGCACAACAAAAATAATATTGAGCAAAAAATGACTTAAAATAACACTCGTCAAATCTTTGTTCCACCAATATACTAATCCTAACCAGCCCCCCCCTACGAAGACCATTAGTAGCAAGCGAGGTTGCGAATAATAATTTACGTGAAATAGAGCAAATATAATAGCAGAGAGGACTATCCCACCTAACTCTATGTAAGACATTTCTTTGTCTGGTTTTTTTTTTTCAGGACTGTATTTCCACACAGTAAACTTATCCTTAGATCTTTCCCCAATCTTAAATGGAATTTCTAAAAGCATTCCCCGAAAGAAATACTCTTCACAAACAGAACAAAACACAATTGCCAACGCCATTTCTTCCCTCGTTATAAGTGGCACGATTTGAAACAAGAATTGAATGAGAGCAATAACTCCAAACGTTATAACAGAACGAAAGAATGTGTTTGGATGCAATCTTTTAAATTTTTTAGGATATATTATCGTTTTCACACCATGCAACAAATCCAAAAAAAGAAGTCCTGACAATCCAATCACCCCTTCCACAACACACATTTGTCCAAAAAACTCGTCTATGTATTGGATTCCAAGAACAAACTGAAATCCAACAGCAAGCACACAAAACCAATACGACAACACCGTGTGGGTTGATTCAGTCCAATATTCTTGGTCTGATTCGTTTCTTCTATCCGTTCTGGAGCCTTCTCTTCCGTACGATTTACGTGTGGTCAAAAAAACCCTTCCTCCTATCTATAGATGCTTGTCTTTTTCTTTTGTGTATTAATCGCGTGTCCTCAGGCACAACATCACGATCTTTTTTTATATACGCCCAAGCAATCACAATAATCCAACCACCAACACTGATTATAACCACAAATGCTACAAAAGTTAAAATATCAGCTTCCAATGGTCTTGGAATTATAGGAACTTCCATTTCGTAAAATCCAAAATCAACTGTCTTGTATTCTTCATCTAAATCAACCTCTTTTTCCTCATCCATGGTTCCATTTACATAAGAAATTATTTCATATTTGGTGTTAGCAAACAACTTGAACTCTGTCCACCCTTGTGCTTCTATTAACCTCTCCAAAGTAATGTTACCTCTCGTTATTTCTATTGTAATTGTTTGGTTTTTGTACAAATTGTTCACAACAAGAGTGTATGCCCGAATGAAAACGCTGTATTCACTCAAACCCTCAAATCTAACCACTTGATCGTATAAAGTGGAATTAAAATAGTCTAAAACTAATAAATCAACATATTCAGATTTAATGGTGTTAAAACCAAAATCAGCTCTTGTGTTATTAATGTAAAACTTAACTTCTTCTCTATTCACAACGCCATAAAAGTTGTATAAACCTATGTAAACTTCATAATATGTTGTGTTTAAGATATAGACTCTATCTTGGTTTAGATTGATGTTAATTGTGTGAAAAGAGTTGTCTTCATTGTTGGTGTAATCAAACACGTAATTGTTAGTTGCTAATTGGTATTCTACGATCTCTTCAGGAAGTATAAATCCTGTCGTTTCTAATCCTCCAAGTCTTAAAGTGTAATTTGCTGATACTCTTGCTTCGTTTTTAATTTTTAGAGAATATAACGTTATTAAAATGTCGTATTCGTAAATTCCCGAAGTATTAATCATTTGGTTAAATAATGTGGTATTGAAAAAATCTTTTACAGTAAGGGTAATTATCATATCTTCTATGGTATTGAACCCAAAATCAGTTCGATTCCCATCTATGTAAAACCTAAGTAAATAGGGATTGATTCCTAATCCTGTTGTCGTGTAAACACCAAAATAAACTTGTTTAGGATATTCTGGTATTGTTGTAGGTACACCAAAAGATTCAATATGACTATTATCTGTTAAATTGACAATTCTGGATGCGTATAAAGTTGCGTTTGTAAAATAAATCGTAATATTGTATTCTACATTAGGTAAAAACCTATATGTCAAACCAAATTGTTTAGGAATTATTTGAGCCATCCAAATTCCTGAGTCTACTTGAGTGATATTAACCATTATGTCTTCGTAAGTAAATTGATTTAGAACAATTAAACTATAAATCTCTACAAAAAGGTTATATTCTGAATTGTCGTAAGCGTTAGCATCAATAGTCTCGTTTGCTAACGTGTTGTTAAAGAAATCTAAAATAACTAACTCTAAAGTGTCCTCTAACATGGAATTAAACCCAAAATCCTTTCTCTCACCATTAATGTAAAACCTTACTAAATCGTGGTCAATACCTAACCCATCGTAAGTAAACATCGAGAAATAGATTGTCTTATAAGAAGTATCTAACGTTAGAATACAATCAACAATCAAATTTATATCATAAGTCGTTGTTACACCATTTTCTCCATTAGTCCATGTAATGTTATAAGTTGAGCTTCCTAATATAAAACTTCTAATTGTGTCTGGTGCCATATTAA
>BPTK01000328.1 GCA_023705905.1 Candidatus Heimdallarchaeota archaeon | reverse complement strand
GACCACCGAGATCTACACTCTTTCCCTACACGACGCTCTTCCGATCTGTCTCATCTTTTGTAAATTGAGTGATATCTGTTGTACTCCAAAAACTAACAAGGTTGTAAACTCCTCTTAATGGAACAGCTGCTTTGAATCTTTTATCATTACCAATTATCCAAGCTGTCATATATCCACCGTAAGAACCTCCTGTAATGAACAAGCTATTTTCGTCAACATATCCTTTTACAACAGTTTGATCCACACCCAAGAGGATGTCATTGGCAGGTTTTGTTCCCCATTTAGCTACAATATAGCGAAAGTCAAAACCTCTACCACTAGAACCTTGAGGGTTGCAGTAGAATATCACATATCCTTGAGATGCAAAATACTGAAACTCAAACCACATCGATCTTTCATGAGGTGACCATGTAGCATGAGGTCCTCCATGAATTTCAAGGATGAGAGGATATTTTTTGTTAGAATCAAAATTGGGAGGTTTAATTACCCACCCTTGAATCTCTTTCTGCTCATCACCAATGTACTTTATTTCTTCAGTAGTTGCAGGGAATCTCTCTTTTAACCAATCCTTGTTAGACTCCCATAAGGTTTTAGTTACTTTGTAAACGTAATCATATACGATTAATTTAGATGGTTCTTTTACATTCGAAACGTTAAGAAGAATAAGTCCTTGATCTGGGTCAACATCATAAGAGAGTATTAGATAATCCCCATATACTATTTTTTCTAGTGTTTCTCTGTCGATGCTATAACGGTAGAGAATATTTTTTTCCCATTCATCAACAACAAAATACAAGTAGTCTGTTTTTGAATCAAATGAAGCAGAAAAAGCATGATTATCTATAGATTCTGTAACTAGTGTTTCTAAACCAGATTCTATATTCAATAAATTAATTTCAGAATTCTGGGTAGATGCTTCATCAATGGTTGATAGCGTATCATAAGCTAACCAAATTCCATCTGACGATAGTACTAAATTAGTTCCAAAACCCAGAGCAGATTTCAGCTCTTTAATTTCATTGTTTTCAATAGTAATTTCTTCTATCAAAAATTCATATAAGTCATTTAACTGTCCATCTTCTTTTTGTTTTGCAGCATATACTTTTGTGCCATCCTTGCTTAGGACAGCTGAAATATAGTTAAATTCACCATTAGTAATTCTGCAGGTTTTTCTAGTTTCTAAGTCCAAAATGTAAAAATGATTTATTTTATCATCCATAAAAGATGTTCCTTTTCGATAAACAATTTTTCGAACTACTCGAGGATCAACTTTTTTCTTTTCAGCTTCTACATTCTTTAATTTTTTGACTTTTAGATCAATGTCGGATAATTCTTGAGGTTTGTCTTTTTCTTTTTGAGCTTTATCTTCATCACCTTGTTCTTCAAGGCTGACTCTATGCGAAAAAACAATTTTCTTACCGTCTAACGACCAATTGAAAGAATTTACTCCATTAGCCATTGTAGTGTATTTAATAGATTCCCCGCCATCCACAGGCATTATATATAATTGTGGTTTTTCTTTCTCTCCTCCTCTTTGACTTAAGAAAGCAACGAGTTCTTTATTCGGGGAAAGTTTCATAGATTTATCTTGTGATAAACCACTTGAGAACTGCTTAGGTTTAGCATCTTCGTCACTTTGTAGAAAAATAGCCGAGTTATACTTGTCCTCTTTTTTGTTGAGCTTCTGTTCTTCGAATAAATATTTTTTTCCTGGAAGGATTTGAACCTTCATAATACTTCTGAGTAAGTATAAATCTTCGATTGAAATGTCCTTTAATTCCATCTATATCATCATCATTATTACTATTGTAAAATATCAGTCCTCTTTTAATATCTTTTGCAAAAAACACGGAGAACGTAAAATTGGACTTGTTGATTCAGAATTTTTGGTGAAAATTTAAATATGGAAGTCACCACTAACATCTACAGTGACTCATGGCCTTTATAGATAGATATCATAAATTTTTGGAGAAATACAAGATTGTTGTAATAGTCATCTGGTGTGTAATTTTGGGGTTCAGTGTTTGGTTAGGCCCAAAATTTCTAGATTCAACATCTTCAAGCTTTGATCCTCCTCCAGGTTCTCCTAGCCAAATAGCGGAGGATGTTTTAATATCCGAATTTCCTGAATTTGCTAACGAAACAAGTACAGTCATACTAATCAGAATGAAAGATGAAAACGTATCAGTAATTAATAGTGAAGTTGAAGCATTCTGCCAAAATATTACGGATATTACTAATGAGTATGATGATCAAACAATAATAGTTTCCGTCTTGAATTACTATGTTTTTACTGATCTAGGTTTCACTTCAGCTGCGGAAAGTTTTGTCTCAGATTCAGAGAGATCCATGCTATTTGTTATTGATTTGAAGCATGAAGGAGAAAATAGCATAATTAATGACTACATATACTATCTAAGGGATAACATTGCTTCTATGGAAGATGAAGATAATGATTTTGATGCATTCTTAACTGGTTTTACAGTAATGTA
>BPTK01000327.1 GCA_023705905.1 Candidatus Heimdallarchaeota archaeon | reverse complement strand
TGAACAATATTTAAACACAAATCAATATCCTCTCCACCTCCAAATTTAGGGAATACTTTGCCTTGAAATCTAAAGTCTCCTATAGCATCTCTTTTTAGCAGTAGGTTAGCCGTAACACCCCAAGACATCTCCTCCTTATCTTTCGCTAGAGGAAAGAATGTTAAAATATCACTGGTGACGACACCTTTTGTGAAACTGTTAATAGGCTCTGGAAATTCTGTAACTCCAACAAACCCAGGCACTGTACTTTCTGATTGAGTAATGGCTGCAGTATATTTCATTAACAATTCATTATCTACAAGTATATCATCATCTAGAAAAAGTAGCCACTCTCCCCTCCCTTCATCTATACCTTTATTTCTTGATGCTGAAGCGCCCAGATTCGATTCATTTCTTATAACAACAATATCTTGTCTTTTTTCATATTCAATTAGGACTTTGTTATCTTTTATTTTTGGATTATCTACTATTAAGAAATACTTTATGATGACTTTGTCAGGTTTGTTTAGTTTGAATATTGGATCAAGGTATTCAGGTTCAGCTCGAAAGGAAGGTATAATAATATCTATACTTGAAACTTTCATTGTGACATCTCCCATTTATGAGATAAGGTTTGAAGACAGAAACAGTATAACCCTGTCTGACATTCTTCCTTCGCTTCCTTAAATCTATTTCTTGTTATATGAACATTCTCACTACAAATCTCAATAGGACTTGAAGAGTAAATTGGGTCATCTAGCCAGTAGCAAAATTTCAGTTCTCCTCGAATCAAAATTGATTGTCTTCTATCTAAACCACAGGATTTTCCAAGAAGAATGTTACCTCTTACAAGAGCTGAAACAGCTCTCCAGAACTCATAACTATTGGAGTTAATTTCTAGATGACTAACTATATACTCCCCAATCTCAAGTAAATTTTGCGAATGGTTTTTGTTGAGCATAAGATGAGGTGCACTAAGAGTAAGGTAACCATCATCAAATATAGGTTGGAATTTCAACCAATCAATTTTGTACTTGTTACAGAATAAAACTAGTTCTTTTATGTGCTCAAGTTGTAAATTGGCTGCAGATAAAACACAATTTAAACCTAACTCAAAATAGTGTGATTCTCTGTATTCAATAATGTCTATTAGGTTTTTGAAGATTTTTTTATGGACTTTGTGAGAAACATTTCTTGATCCTTTTGCAATATTGTAATCGAGCGAATCTATAGAAAAAGTTATTCCAGTTAAACCAAATTTGATCAAATTTTTTAATTTTGAAACGTCTAGAAGAATACCATTTGTCATTAAAATAATCGATTCAACATTCTTTTGGTTGTAATAATAGACTAAATCTGTAAGTCTTTTAAAAAGAAGTGGCTCACCTCCAGAAAAAACTACTCGTTTAATACCTAAAACAGTCAGAGTTTCTTTGGAAATTAACAGATCTTCGTAACTTAGTTCTGCAGGGTTATTAGTTAAATCACCCCATTGACAATAATAGCAGCTGGAATTACATTTATACGTTACATCGATAACTAAAGAATTTTGTGTATCAATATCCGATAATCCTTCTCTCTTAATTGGGATTGTATTCACTTCCTCCTTCAATTCTCTTCAAAATATTTCTATAATGAGGGACAATCATACTTAGACCCTCCTTCAATGAAATTTTGGGTAACCAACCTATATCTGCTTTTATTCGAGTAATATCAGGTCTCCTTTTTCGAGGTTCATCCCCCAATTCTTCTATAAATCTTAATTCCGAATTTGAACCAGTAATTTGTTTTATTTCTTCTGCTAGATCAATAATTCTAATCTCCTCAGGATTTCCAATATTATAAGCATCATGCTTAAGATTACAAGAATCTGCAACAGAATAAATGCCTTTTATAAGATCAGAGATGTAGCAAAACGATCTAGTTTGTTCTCCGTTTCCTCTTATAGTAATAGGTTTATTAGTCAAGGCTTGCTTCAAGAATGTAGGTACAACCCTTCCATCATCAATTCTCATATTTGTGCCATAAGTGTTAAAAATTCTCAAGATTCTGGTATCTATGCCATAATTCCTTTTATAGGTTATTGTTAGTGCTTCAGCGAATCGTTTGGACTCATCATAACATGCTCTTATTCCAAGCGGATTAACATAACCATAATAATCTTCATTTTGAGGATGAACTTTTGGATCACCATAAATTTCAGAGGTTGACGCTAGGATAAATGTTGCATTGTTTTCCAGTGCAATATCTAAAACATTCTTTGTCCCCATAGAATTTGTCATCATGATCTCTCTTGAATGTTTGTGAAAATCAATAGGACTCGCATGGCTCGCCAGATGAAAAACCTTAGATAGACCTTGAAAATTTAAACTATCTATTTTCTCAACGGACACTTCAATAATTTCAATCCTCGAATAGTATTCTTTTCTAGGCAACTCTTGAACATTAGCTTTACTTCCAGTTGATAAATTATCGAGAATAATCAAATCTTCTTTGGTGTTATCTAACAAGTGTTTTGTAAGATGTGAACCTACAAAACCCAATCCTCC
>BPTK01000326.1 GCA_023705905.1 Candidatus Heimdallarchaeota archaeon | reverse complement strand
GTCTAGATATGAAGATGACCGAATAATCCGAAAAAAAGAGTAATTGGTGACCCTACTTACAGTATCGTAGGGGATGAGCCATTCTTGACTTTTCCTTCCAAAGATGCTGGTCGTATGATAATTAACGAAATACAGATGGAATTAGGTAAAAGACAAGAAGATATGGCTAAGATTATAGAGTTAGCTAAGCAAGCAGCTGAGAGTAAAAATTTGGATGCTCTTAGATTAATTGCTACCAACTATCCAATGATAGCTGCAAAAATCATGAATGACATGGATATGAGTGAGATAGTATTGGAACAGCTTCAAGGTGAAGATCTTATTCAACTATATTCTAGAACGAAGAAACATCTAAGTTTCCAGCTTCGAAAGAAGATGCTAGATAGGCTAATACCTTTCATCACAGAACAGGCAAAAGCCATTTATCGAAGAGGAGTTTCAGCTTCAGTTTCAAAATATGTCAATTATGAACCTGGTCTTGCTTGGGAACTTGAAATGACTATAGAAAAAATGATGAGCAATGGCAGGCTAGCGCCTAATTATGACAGTATTGTCTCAAAGGAACCTATCAAGAAGAAGAGGAGTATTGTTGTTTGTATTGATAAAAGTTTGAGTGTTTTACAACTCATTCATCAAATTGTTCTGATGGCATCAGTCCTATCTCTATCGGTCAAGAAAGAAAATTTTTCTATTATTGTATTTGATTCTGAATCAACTGTTCTGAAACCTATACACAAATACACCAATCCTGAAGAACTTGTAGAACTAATTTTGAATATTGAAAGTGGTGGAAAAACCAATCTTGAAGATGCACTCAAACTTGCTTTGGATCAACTCAAACTGAGCTCATCCAGAGAAAAAATTGTATATATGATAACAGATCTTGAGAGAACGATTGGAGGTAACCCTCTCCCCATTATTCAAAAAATCGAAGATTTAAGAGTAATTTATGCCCGAACTTATCGTCGTGTTTCTTTTGTAGACGAAGTTATCTCGCTCTCTAATGTTTCTTTGATAGAATTAAATTTTGATAGCGATTTAGTTGAATTAACTACAAAGTTGATTTCTTAATCTTCTTTTTGCAATATTTTTTTCTTCTTAGGTAAATCAATCAGCTGATCTACTGCGATTATTGTTAAACCAATCAATCCCATCACAAGTCCCTCAATTTGTGCTTCAGTGCGCAAGAAGATATATTCAATTGCAATTGTTGCTTCATAGTAGAATGTTTCAGAAATATTCCATTGACTAACTAAAGCAATAACATAGTTATTTTCAACAGCTGTTGTTTCATTAAGTACTATACTGATTCCTTCAGAATTCTCCTCGTGAATTAAATATTCAACAAAATAACTTTCCTCTACAATGGGTGTTATCAAAGAGTTATAACCAATAATCATATCTGCGTAGGTTATATTCTGATCATAATACTGCAAAGTTAGATTATCAAAAGCATTGAAGAAATCAAAGAAAGTATTGTTATTTGTCAGCACTACTGTAGTGTTATACGGAGTAAGACCATACTCACTTTGAAAAATGAGTTCTGTGGAGGATTGAGGTCTATTAGCAAAAACAAGACCCAAGGTTGGATCAAAATAATTTTGTGTGTTAACATAATCAGAAGAAACTTGATAATTAACAACTCTTTCTCGACCGATTATGGGACCAAGTAACAAACCTACTCCAATAAAAAATAACCCAATTAAGGTCAACTGTTTAGTAATTCTTTTCCATGTAATCTTTAATATCTTTCCAGTTTTGTTCGATTCATTTTTCTTTCGTTTTTTCTTCCACTTAAAGACTGGCAATACAATTACAACTAACCATGTAATCATGATAACTAAATGAAGCCCAAATTGTTCAATAGGCAAATCCCAGTAACCACCTATATACTGACTTCTCTCTGCTTGTGTTAAATCCACAAAAAACATACCTGTTCCTTCTTGAAAAGAGTAAATTCTCCAATCTGGAATAATTCCAAGGAAAGATAAGGGGAAGAACAACCATGGTTGATTTTCGAATCTTAGATATACTGATAATTCGTAGAAATTTGTGTCTATAGGCCAGAATAGAAGTATTGGATCCCAACCCAAATCTAGACCAATATGTAACAACCACATAATTGCAGCAAGTTTGAAGAATCTTATAATTCTCTTACCTTTTTCATCAAAAGAATTTGTTCGTTTATTAATTAATCCTACTACAATGAAACTCAACAAAACAAATGCTGGGGGAATTATACTATGCGTATACGATCTGTGTGTCCCGATTAGTAAATCTATATCGGGGAGAATTGCAAAGATATTTATCAAGAGAAATTCCCATCTATGCTCTTTATAGTATTCTCTGTTCTCCTTTGACAACAATAACCAAACAATTAGACCTTGCAATGCAATATGTGTGAAAGTATAAGTCATTCTACCACGCTTTTTTTCTTAAATTTTAGAGGTAATCAAGCATTAAGTAGTTTCTTATTTTCACAATTTGTACAAAATATTCCTTGAAAACCTTATAATATCGCTATTTAAATTGATTAGTAGTTTATATACTAAAA
>BPTK01000325.1 GCA_023705905.1 Candidatus Heimdallarchaeota archaeon | reverse complement strand
TTCGGTCTCTTAGACCACGCCTTGGAAGTTGCAAGAGATAGTCTAGAATTAAAGGTAGATTATACTTCTTAGCAAGTTTGTAACCTACTACTGCTGAAGCGTATGGAGGAAGAGTTACAAGAACCGCATCAATATTACCTTCCTGAATTATTTTTTTTCCAATCTTACATGTTCTTCTTATCCAAGGAAAATAAATATCTGGAAAGAAGAAATAATGCTCCAAATTCAATAATTCTAATAAACTAAGAATCTTAGTTTTATAACCTATCTCTCTTATTTTTGGAGCTCTAGAAAGAAAGACATTTTCTTTTCCGAATTTTTGTTCTAATGCCTTTCTCTTTTCTTCCGATGTTTCAGCTGTTAGTAATGTTATGCTAATATCTTTTTCAGGGAAATATTCGACCAAACTAGCAGCTCTAAAACCACCAACAGAAATGTCAGGAGGAAAGAAGTAGGTTATAAACAGAATTCTCATTCAATTTACTTCTTATCTTGAAGTATTTATGTTTTCTTCTTAAAGTATTAAGTGGTCTCTATTAGTTCTATTTCGAACACAAGCAATTTAAAGAACAAGTATAATATTCAAAGGCTAATACAATGAAATTCGAAGATCGTTCAATAATTGAAGCAAAATATTATGGAAAGAAATTTTCAGATTTACTAGAGAAATTTCCAGAGTTGAATGGTTTTCTTATCTCCACCAATCCGCCTAAATTTGACCTTGGTGATCCTAGAATTCTATCTCTTCTCAATCAATACCTCTACAGAGATATTCTTCAATTAGAAGTATCTGTACCTGAAGGATTTCTTATTCCAGCTTTAGGAATTCGACATGTTTATAGTGATATAATTGATTCAATAACAGAATCAGAATTTCCCTTAATAGAAATTGGAACTGGTGCAAGTGCAATTTTAGCTATGATTCTCGCAAAAAAATATAATAGAAAAATCTTGACAACTGAAATCAATGAAACTTCATTCAAGTCTGCTAACAAGAATGTTGAAGCTAATAATCTTTCTGAATTTATAACACTCTTACAATCTAGAGGAGAGATTGTAGAGAATTTACTTCCTACTGGAAACTATTCAACTCTCGTATGTTATCCACCAATTTACGATAATAATCAAACTAAACTTTGGAAGAAAAGAGGTTGGAAAGGAGTAGAAAGTGAGATGTTTGGAGGGATAACAGATGGAATGGATTTTACTTTGAAGCTTTTAGATGAAGCTCTAAATAGTGAAAAAGTGAGAATTCAAAATATAACTGTGATGCTAATGAATGAAGAGCAGATTAGACAGATTTTAGTAAAATTCCAGAATGGGTTAAAGAGTAAGATTTTCCAGATTAATGCAGGTACTAGGAAGAGATTTGTTTTGTGGATTCAGAACTATTAATCTGGTCATTTCTTTTGTCTAGAAATAGATTGAGAGGAATTTGAAGCTGAATATTTATCTTGAATTGTTTAACTGTGATTTGTACCAATCAATTGTTTCTTTCAAACCCTGTTTAAAGGAGTATTTAGCTTGAAAATCAAATTTTTCTTTAGCTAATGAAACATCTGCACACCTTCTTGGCTGTCCATTTGGTTTTGTAGTGTCATATTCCATTTCTCCTTTGAATTCTGTTAGCTCAACAATATAAGATACAAGCTCTTTAATGCTAGTTTCTTCAGGCGTTCCAATATTTATGGGATAACTCTCATTGTATCTCTTTGTAGCTAATACTACTGCTCTAGCAGCATCTTTCACGTAGAGAAAACTTCTGGTTGGAGATCCATCTCCCCAAATAACTAGCTTTTCATCTTCAAAACATTTTTTTATTAAAGCTGGTATGACGTGTGAGGTTGCAGGATTAAAATTATCTCCTGGTCCGAACAGATTAAAGATGATCAAAGGACTACTGTTGAAACCATACTGAATTCTATAAGCTTCAGAACCAGCCATAAAAAGTCTTTTTGCTATTCCATATGGCGCATTTGTCTCTTCTGGATAACCATCCCAAATTTCTGATTCTTTCAATGGAATATTCCCAAATTTTGGATAAGAGCAAGCGGTTCCTATTGTAACAAGTTTTTTAATATCAGCCCTGTAAGCTTCCTCCATCATTAAAATAGCCATAATAGCGTTATCATAAAAGGTTGTAGCAGGAAGTCTTTGTATTCCACCAATACCAGCTACTGTACCAGCTGCATGAATCACAATATCTACATTTTTTAGAACTGTTTTCACATTTTCTCTGTATCTAAGGTCATATTTTGATATATCAGGTATTATTATCTCTTCAGCTGATTCCTTTTTTAATTCGTTTTGAATATGCTGACCAAAAAATCCGTTTCCACCTGTTAGAAGTATTCTTTTTCCTTCTAAAGAAATTTCATCTTTCAAATTTACTCCTCCTTTGTCAAGAATTTTTTGCCGATAAATATTTCTCTAATTAATACTTTAATGTAGCTAAAACCAACAGAAAACGAACCTGCTTTGGAATATCCACCAATTCTATCCCCTTCATGCGTTGGAATTTCTTTTATTTTGTATTTAAGTTTCCCTGCTCTTGAAGTCATTTGAAATTCTATTTCAAATTTTGA
>BPTK01000324.1 GCA_023705905.1 Candidatus Heimdallarchaeota archaeon | reverse complement strand
ACCACCGAGATCTACACTCTTTCCCTACACGACGCTCTTCCGATCTTGATAATGCATTTGCTGTTTCATATTGTGCAATAGTGTGAAGTTTACTTCTTAATGTTTGAGAATCTAAATCCTCAGTAAATAAGATATGTGTTTCAATATCTCTAGAAAGTGAAAATGATGCCTTATTCCACTCATTTCTTGTAATGAAGGGCAAAACAAGTATTGTTCTTGATGAAATTAAATGAGTTTTTCCTTTTCGCAAATTTGAATTAGTAGCAAATTTATTTAGTAAAATAAAAAGCTGATTTTCTAATTCAGTAATGATTTGATCCTCATCTACATCTCTACCATTGATTTTCCAAACTCTTTCAGAAACTTCCTTAAGATTACCAATAGAGTAGTCTCTTACACCAACAACAAATAGTCCAAGCTCTTTATGCAAAATTAAGAAATCTTGTTCCTTGTAATTCTCATTAAAGGGGTAGATAGGATATTTGTGATAACATAATCCTTCATCTTGTTCTAAAACTTTCTTGATACTGTCCCAGAATACTCTGTGAGCAATATTCTCCTCTTCCAAACCTGACCAAATGAATTCCATTTTGATTAAATCCTTAAATTTCAATTATGAGATTTGAGCTCTAACAAGTTCATATATTTCAGCGATATCCCCTAATTTATCTAAGAACGCAAAAACTTCTTCCTCCTCATAATCAATTCCATGTACAATATTATTTCGTATTTTACGGAAATAATATAGTTTCTCTTGATTTTCATTATTAATCAAATCAGGATGTTTTTCACCTATATAGCTTATTATTTTTAGGAGAGTTTGATTGCTCTGTGTTTCACCAAATTTCAAATAAATGAATTCTCGGAATAAAGATTCAATTGCAACAAATAGAGAGTAGATTGCTATCTCAAAGTCCCCTTTACTAACAGAATCAAGATATCTTGCGTAATATCTATCATATACTTTGTTACTATCCAGAGTGTAAATTCTTCTTGGGGTTTTCTTCAGGATTTCTTCAGTAATTTGTTCGAAAGATGGAAAATATATTTCTATTGAATCTTGGAAAAATTGCAAAGAATCTCTGAATAGTGGTATTATAGTATATTTTGAAGTTATCTTGCCTAAATGAACAATATTATTTCGTATTCCATATAGGTTCTTTGCTGACAATAAAGAAGGTGGTAACGGTTCCTTTCCTTCTTTTGAACTTGATCCGATTATGTTTCTTGAAAAGCTTTTTAGACATTCATAGAAATTTAATGTATCGCCTCTAGAATCATATATATCTCGACCGATTCCTTGAAGAATAGCCTTAAGTAACAATTCTAGGGAATTCATCAAATGAACTACCGCTAAATTTAATCTTAAAAGATCCAGTAACAAATCCTGAGTTATATCAAATGATTCAATTTCATTTACTGCTTGTTCCATTAAAAATAGACCAAACTTGATAGTAGTAGTATCATTTGTAATACTAATTTCTTCTTCTTTTTCACTTTCAGGCAATGTACTCACCAACCATCAGATAAAGATAATTTGTTTGTGTTTTTTATCTTTTTCTATTTAATATACTAAATATTTAAATAATAAAAACATTCCGTGAGATAGTGATATTTAATGCAGAAAAAATTAGAAAAAAGACTTATAAAAATAAAGGAAAAAATATCACAAGAGGGATTTTCCTTTGAAGGATTATTTGTTTCAAAGGAAGGAATTATTCTTGCAACACATTTGGAAGATACTATGGAATTCTGTGTGAAAGGTTTTACTGTTTCTCTAATAAGTTTATTTATTCCAATTCTGGGGAAAATAGAAAAATGGAGAAAAACTGAAGAAGCTCAAGAACTCATGAAGGATAATATTGAAACTGAAAAACAAGCTGAGATGATTGAAGCATTTAATGCATATCAAGAGTATGATCCCAATTGGTTAAATAGTTCTTCTCTTACAAATTTTATCAATGAGAAAGAACAGATGAGATTTATAAGTTATTTAACAGTCACTGTAGCATCGTACTTTGAAATATATGCAAGAAATTGCATTGATCAAATAGAAAATTCATTAATAAGAAACGATCAATATTATACTAATAAATATGGTATTGACATAAAGAACACGATTAAAAAACTCTTGAAAAATGACAGAAGCAATGGATATAAACAAATTAATAATCTTTACAAAGCATTGGGAATAAAATCGAATATAGAAGAATATTTATCTATTGTAGAACTTCAAAATTTACAGTCTGTAATTGCTGCAATTATTGAATTAAGAAATAAAATTACACATCACAAACCATTTCCAGATATGTCAATTCTTAATGAAGATAAAATATCTCCATTGAAAGAATATATCTCATCGAAATTATTAGACATGAAATTTGAGCAAGTCAATAATCTAACATTGGAAGTCCCAGAGATTTTTAGTATAATACAAGAAGAGATGTTTGATATAATCTCCAACAAGATGATTTATATTGGTTTGTTAAGAAAAATTCCTGAATTAATTGTTATATATGCAGCAATTTTTGATAATTTCAGTAACGTTTATTTTGATAGATAATGTAATATGTATAGTATCTTTATAG
>BPTK01000323.1 GCA_023705905.1 Candidatus Heimdallarchaeota archaeon | reverse complement strand
TAGAATTAGAAGAAAAGATACAACAACGAATAGAAGACTACTTGAGAGTGTGGTTACTATATTTCCAATCCAATCAAGAAGATTTTTCTAGATTAGGTGGAAAGGAAGTAGAATATTTGGAAATGGATGCTATAGAGCAATCTATAAAATTCCTAGTAGAACAGATAAAAGTGATAAATAAGAATTTGATTTAGACCCCTCAAATTTTTTTATCAAGGGAAATTGGTAGAATTTTTCATATTTCACAATTTGAAATTGTTTAATCTATGAATTCTCTGTAGGCTTATAGTATTCTATTTCATTCCATTCTTCATCTGACAAATCAACGATAGTTCTATTGTGCATAAGTTTCTTCTGCAATTTTATATCTAAACAACTAATTGGAAATTCATAAAATTCAAAAGTTAAATCCCATTCAGTGGATCTTGTATGGGGATATTCAAGTTTGTTATTGAATTTATAACTTCCTTTGATGGTTCCTAAAGCCAAGATTGACTTTTTTCCATACAGAAGAACTTTATCATTTATTTTAAATTCTCTAAGGAACTGTATAAGCTGCAAATAGAACGTATCTCTCACATTATAGGATTTTCTGTAAATATCTCTTATCTCATCATCACTAAGTTTTGATATATCTCCGGTTCCATCAGTACCTAAAGCTATTATGTTTCCTTTAATGAAGTCATCTTTCAACCGTGCATAGTAACCAGGAGACATTTTCCAATATTTTTTTTCTACCAACCTTTTCACCTTTTATTGAATTATTTATAAAGGGAACTTAACATAATTAAACTTTGTCTAAAGTGTCTGTTGAATAATATCATGCTTGAGTTTTAATCTATAAGAATTTTTTAGATCTGATTCAATATAGATAATGAAATTTCTTATGATTAAAGTAATGAGCAATAGTTAAATAGATTGAAAATTATAATATGATTAAGTACTGAAGGAGAGAAATATGACAAAAAAACACAAAGTATTTGTTAGTTATTATCATGAAGATGATGAAAAATATAGAAATAAATTTGAGGAATTGTTTGGTGATATTTACGTTTCCAAATCTGTGGATGAAGGCGATATTGATCCAAATTTGAATGTTGAATATGTAAGGCAAAAAATTAGAGATGAATATCTTAAAGATTCTACGGTAACTGTAGTTCTTGTTGGAAATAATACCTGGAAAAGAAAACATGTGGATTGGGAGATATCTTCAAGTATCCGACACACAGAAAAGAACCCTAGATCTGGTTTAATAGGAATCTTATTGCCAACTTATACTAGATCAAGTTCTGATAAATATTCTAGTTATACTATACCCCCTAGATTATGGGATAATATAGAATGTAAGTATAGTGTAATGTATAATTGGACAAATAATGCAGTAACTATGGAAGATTCTATTCACAAAGCATTTCTTAGAAAAGACAAAGTTAATCCGAAGAACACAAGAACTATGTTTGGCAAAAATCGCTCAGGAGAAAAGTGGCAAGATTAAATAACTATTCAAAGTGTAACTGATGAAATTCTTTCTTAATTTAAACTTTCCAGAACGTTAAAAAGAATAAAATCCTCCTAAAAACATTATTTGTTACTTTTTCTAATCTATTTATTTCTTTGCTGATTTCAATTATTTTGCAGTCTATACTACTAATCAACTCATTTTTTTGTTTTATCGAATTATTTTTTAATCCAGTTTCATATACCCATCTTTCTTTTCTTCCAGAATTATTTTTAAACAATTTTAAGTTTAGAAAAATCTCGTCTAATTTATTTAGTTTTATATTTTCATCATCCGCAAATAAATATCTATATTTTGATCTTATATTCCACAATTTATCATATTGGTGAGGATGAAGAACAAAATAACAAATTTCATTATCTTTTACTGTGATTGTATCTGATAATGCGTCAGATTCAAGCTGATTTTCTGTTCTAACAGTCATCCAATTTAAGATAGTGATTAGGGGAGAATATAATTCTTCAAGTAGTTTCTTTTTTTCATCAATTTTTTCGCTTCTAGCAGAGACTTTCCAGCTAACGAATTCAGCAAACAAGAATGTGACGAAAGATGAAATTACAGCTGTTAGTATTATTACAATTATTGTATCCATGTTTTAACCTCTAGTTTCTCTTCCAAATATTTTATCAATTTTAATCTGTATCGCGTCTACTTCCCATTCTAGTATGTCTTCCTTATTATGGGTGTTTTGTAATCTTTTTGGTAACCCTCCATTTGTCTGTGGTATTCTTATAATAATTATAGGTATTTGCTTTGATTGAGCAACTCCCAATTCAAATTTAACAACGGGTCTATCATGTGTATTTCTTCCTAGAAGAAGAATCAATCCTGAACATTGTTGTAAATAATTGTTAATATATATTTGAATTTCACTATTTGGATCTCCTCTCATATCTTTTCTGTCAATGACAGGATCATCAATGAACGTATTATTCGGATTTTTCATCATACCAACGAATCCTAATCTTCTATGAAGATCATCTCCACTGCAACTAATATATATCCTAGTCATAAGTTTCATGTTATCATGTTTCTTAATCTTATTATAACTTTCTAATAAAAATGAATT
>BPTK01000322.1 GCA_023705905.1 Candidatus Heimdallarchaeota archaeon | reverse complement strand
ACTTTGCTTTTGATAATGTCCTTAGAAGTGATCAGACCTCTTAGAAAACCACCTTGATCTACCAAAGGTAGTTTCTCAATACGGTTCACTTTTAATATTTTTTGTGCTTCTTCAGTTGTTATATCAGGAGAAGCAGTAACCAAATCTGTTGACATTAAATCAGATAGTTTGACATTGCCATCCTCTTCAAAGAGAATATCACGAGAAGTAAGAATTCCAATAAGTTTCTCTTTTTCATCAGTAACAAGAATACCAGATATTCCCTTATCTTCCATCATTTCTTTAGCACTAGCTAGAGTGTTATCTGGGTGAAGACAGTAAGGATTGTCGATTCTAATCATTTCAGAACGCTTGACTTTTCGAACTTCAGAAACCTGTTCTTCAACAGTCATGAACCTATGAATAATACCTATTCCACCTTGTTGCGCCATAGTTATAGCCATACGTGATTCTGTAACTGTATCCATGTTAGAAGAAACAATAGGGATTTGTAAATTGATATTTCTGGAAAGCTTTGTAGAAGTATCTATATCTCGTCTAGAAAAAACAGCTGACTTTTTTGGAACCAGAAGAACATCATCAAATGTAAGACCTATTCGCATAATCTCAAACCAATTTGACAAAAAGTAGTAACTTAAAAGGATTGTTTACAAAGCAAGAAATACCTAGAATCTTTGCAACATAATGAAAAGAAAAAAGAATCTTAATCTATTCATGTGCATTAAGTGAAAACGTTATCAATAGAACTAGCAATAAAATTACGTTCCTCAAAATTGAGAGTTGATCCAGATTGGCTAAAAGTAACTAATCTTTCCCAAATGTTGCTAGATTCGTGTAAAATACTTGAAAATTTCTCAAGTTTTTGAATTGCTGAATATGATTTTCCAACAAAGAAATAACTGAAGAATAATGTATCTACCTTTCTAAGAAGATAGGAATAATCATACAATCGTCCTCGTTGTGCTGTTTTATAATCAGTTACTTCTTCTATCTGTGTTTTCATCTGGGGCAAAATTCTTTCTAATATATCATCTTCCAATGTATCCTGTAATTTCTCCGAGAATAAAATTTCACCAGATTCAGTAAAAATGAGGATAATTACAGGTTGTTCATCTTCTTTTTCTACTTCTGAAGGAAGAACTACACCTTTTTTTAACATTAGGCTTAGCATATCTTCTATTCTTGTAAGTTCTAAAATTTCTTGAATGGAAGGAAGCTTTGTAGTAAATTGTTTCCATAAATCAAGTTGACCGATTAAGAAATCATGTTCAGCTGAAATCTTTCTAGCCATAAGCTCTAAATCCTTTTCTTCAGCCATTGCTTGTGCCTTTGTATACAACCTTTGTGCTTCATCAGCATTCAACTCAAGTAGTGATATTTGGGATTGTAACCAATATGTTTGTACAAGTAAAGGATAGGTAAGCTCTCTAATACCTACTTCTTGTAATTTATTAATGAGGAATTTGAGATCTTCAATTATTTCCTTATCTTCTGATTTCTTCAATTCAATGAGTAGAAGATCGCACAAGTTTAAAATTGCAGCTTCAACAGTCTGATATTCTACATCTTTCTCATTAATAATATCTTTTAGTAATTCTTTGGCTTTCAATCTATCTTGAACATTATCATTCCTTTTTAGAACTAAAGCTGTTGATAGTTTAGTAGTAATTTTGAGTAATTTATTTTCTACTTCCTTATCAATTTCCTGTAACAATTGCAGATAAGTAGAAGCTTTCTCTAAATCCCCTAAGTCAAGGTAGCAGGAAATGAGATTGGAATAATCTAAAGCTAACCAGACATTGTTTTTTTGACTATTGGACATTTCTCTTATTTCATGGAAATAGCGTAAGGCTTTGTTATACTCCCCCTTTATTTGAAAAACTCTTCCAAGTGATAATAATCACTTTCTCTTTTTTTTCTTAACTAATGCTTTGCATATCGTATCAGACAAACTTTTTGGATTTTGCAAAGACTTGTTGGTATCTCCCTAACGCTTAGTATTGGTTTCCTTTTTCGGTGAATCAGCAAGAATTTTGTTATAATCATATAAATATTTGCTAACAATGTTCGAAGAAGAAGATAGATTTTTAATGATGTAATTCTGAGAAATATCATGTCAATTGGTTTAGTTACAGATAGTGGATCTGATTTACCTTGGGATTTTGCCAAAAAAAACAATGTCAAAATCGCTTGTTTATACATGTTTGTTCATGATGAAGAGCTAAAAGAAGATGAGAATTTTGATAGAGATGCTTACTATAAATTATTCGAAGAGGAAAAGGCGTTTTTACACATACCAAAATTGAACCTTTATTCTTTTGTTCCCAAAACATCGCAACCAAACCCAAAAGATTATTCAGATGCTTATTTAGAGCATATTAAAGAAGGGAAGAAAGATATCATTGTTATTACTATAAGTGCAGGTTTAAGTGGATCAATCAATAGTGCAAATCTTGCTGCTAAACAAGTTATGAGACAAAATAAAGATGTTAATATCTACATTGTAAGTTCTTTATCTGCCTCCTATCCAGAAGTATTCTTGATAAGAATGGCTCTTAATTTGATTAAAAAGAAGAAATATAACGCTAAAGAGAT
>BPTK01000321.1 GCA_023705905.1 Candidatus Heimdallarchaeota archaeon | reverse complement strand
GGTATTCTTTCTCTGAACCTATACCTAGCCGTAGGTATTTGTCCATTCCAAAACAATCCCCAGCAACGATAAGCAGACTCTTTTCTTTTCTTAATCTTTCAGTGAGAACAGATGAATTCATATCAAAGTGGTAACGAACAAAAGACATTGCACCTGCTCTTTGAGGTATGAAATCAAACAGATGCTTTCTCTTATTCAACCAGTTCTGAAATACTGAAAGGTTCTCATTTAGCATTTTTCTATTTCTAGTTAGAATCTTTTGTCTTGTGTTTTGTTCTAATGCCCAAGTAGCAATTTGTTGGCTTATTACACTAGGTGAGATAGATGTATAATCATGATATGACCAAGCTGTTTCAGCTATTTCTTCAGAAGCTACTAGCCACCCCATTCTAATACCCGGTAAACTATAAGCTTTTGATAGACCACCGACTGCGATAGTTTTGTCATACTTTCCATAGAAAGAAGTGGTTTCATTTCCATCAAGCTCAGCTCCCCTGTAAACTTCATCGGATAAGATCCAAGAAGATGATTCATTAGCAATATCAATCAGTTCTTCCATGTTAGAATTAGTCAAAATAGATCCAGTAGGATTATTGGGATTGCAAACTGCGATCATCTTTGTTTTAGGTGTAATTAATTTTCTAATTTCATCCATATCTGGTTGCCATTGAAGTTCTTCTTTCAAGTGAAATGGTTTGACGTTTACTCCAAAAGATTGAGCTAATCCCCAAATTTGCATATAGTTAGGTAACATAAGCACGAGCTCATCAGAAGGATTAAGATTGCTCCAGATAGAAACAAAGTTTGCCTCAGCGGAACCATTTGTGGTAAAGACATTTTCTTGGGAAGCATTAGGATAAAGCTTAGAAATAGAATCTCGAAGTTCAATTGAACCATTAGTCTGCCCATAACCTAATCTCAAATCTAAAAGCTGCGAAACTTGTGTATCGTCAAGCAATTCAGAGATTGTGAAAGGATGGATACCGCTCTCTGTTAAATTATACTCAACAGTATTTTCCCAGAGAGATTGTCTTCTCTCTAATTCAAAGATATCAATTTTCATGTCATTTTCAAGTATTGTAGTGTATTTAAAAATCTTATCAGTCCAAAAAAATACTCGTTATTACAACCTTATGTGCCTTTTAATAGGAGTATAGTGAGGACAAGTCATTGAATCGTTGTAAAATTGTTGCAGAAAATATTTTACCGATATTTGATGTAGTTTGCAGTTCTTATTATTCACACTACAAACCGAATTATGATATAAAAACTAAAAGAAAAAATACAATTATTTCGTCATTTGTCGACCTTAAACTACGAAGGTTTTTCATAATAAACTGAACTAAATGAGTTTCTTTTGGAGCGATTGGTCTAGTGGAAATTACGTTATTGATGGTTCTGCTGGGTCTGAAGATATTTGTCCTCTATCTAGCAACCCAATTTAGATTTGTCCTTATCAAGTATTCCTTTGCATTATTTCAACATTTTATACAAAAAACAAATAAAACCGGAATGAATAATCTACTTAATGGTCAAGATAGTAAATCTCGAGGAAATCAAAAAAATTTTAGAGAAAATCAATCCTATAGAAATTATAGAGGAAGGTTTTGTAGCTTATTCTCAAGGAAAAGTTGAAGTTCCACCTGTTGGAGAAATGATTTTTGATGAACCTCCAGGAGAATGTCATATTAAATATGGCTTCATTAAGGATGATGATTATTTTGTTATTAAAGTTGCAACAGGATTTTATGATAATCCAAAACTAAATTTACCCGCTTTTGATGGGTTGATGCTCCTGTTTAGTCAAAATACAGGTCACTTACTAAGTATTCTTCTTGACGATGGTTATCTAACAAATATTCGGACTGCTGCAGCTGGAGCAATTGCAGCGAAATATATGGCACCTCAAAATGTGCAAAGAATTGGAATATTTGGAGCTGGTACCCATGGAAGATTGCAACCTATTTACTTACAGAAAGTGTTGGATTGCAAAGATATCATTACCTGGGGGATAGATCAAGAAGAATTAGCAGTCTATGAAAAAGATATGAAGGAACTAGGTTTTAAAGTACAAACTACCCAAAACCCGGAGGATATCACTTCAACATGCGATCTCATTGTAACATGCACTCCTTCAAAAAAACCTCTTATATTAGCGGAGCAAATTAGGAAGGGAACTCATATTACAGCTCTAGGTTCAGATACTCCCGAAAAACAAGAATTAGATTCTGCAATTTTAAAGAGAGCAGATCGTTTAGTTGTTGATAGTATTGAACAATGTATGTCTAGAGGAGAGAGTTTCAAAGCTATGAATAACGGGATGATAAAAAAGGATAAAATGATTGAACTAGGGGATATGATATTGAAAAAAGAATTTCAAAGACAAACCGAAGAAGAAATAACAGTAGTCGATCTAACAGGAGTAGCAATTCAAGACATTCAAATTGCAAAAGCTGTGTGGAATGCGATTAAGGACGATACAAAATCAACCATATGATACTTTGAAAAGTTTTAAATTGTTTTATTTTCTGAATAAATTAGTTATGTCATCCTTAGAGAAAAAGAAATGTGTCAATTGTCATACAGAAGGTGTCTCAATTTTAG
>BPTK01000320.1 GCA_023705905.1 Candidatus Heimdallarchaeota archaeon | reverse complement strand
ATTTAGAACAGATCCATAAAGGACCATTTAATCGGAGAGATCTAACTAAATATCTAAAAATAAAGGATAAGAAAATCAGTGAAGATTCAGTTGATAAAATTGTTTCAAAGCTTCTACAAGAAGGGATACTATTTCAACCTACAGCTAGTAAGCTTAAACTTGTAAGGGGTGGTTAAGAATGGAGATTGAAGCAGAAAAACAGATTATAGGTGTAAGACTTCCCACCAAGCTGAAGATAATGCTGCAGGAATTAGAAGATTCAGGTAAGTATATGGATAGATCGGATATAGTTAGATCGGCAATTCGTTTGTTATATAAGCAAGAGAAGGAAACATAAAAGAAACTAGAGTTAAATAAGTTTTGAAGCAAAAAATTATAAGCTCATATACATTATTAAACATAGGAGAATCATGAATGATAGCTTAGCTAACTACAAAAAATTTATTGAAGTTACATCCAATTTAGAAAAATTCAAGAGTTTTACAAAATATATTGAAGAGCTAATATCCAAAGGTACTATAAATGTTGAATTTAAAGGAAATGCTCTTGGTATTTCAAATTTAAAGGAAGAAAACATCCTAGAGCTTGAAGAGAGTTTATCTTTTAAGAGGGAGGAAATTGCAGATTACACATCTATGTTTACTTTTAGTATAGCTTTAGCATTTGGTCCATATCAGGATATTTCGAAATATGATTTATCAAAAGAGGAAATTAATAAAATTAACAAAAGAATAGATTTCATTAAAAAATTTGACAATAAGAATCTTACTTTTCAGAAGAAGTTACTGTTATCACAAAACCAAATTATTCCAAGATTTGAGCGTTTAACTGCAGAAAATTATATTCGAGTCAGCAAGATAACTAGAGCAGATGGTGAAAAAAATTTTGAATTAACTCCGCAACTACTAACAAAGATCATAACACGAACAAGAGAGGGAATACTTAAGGACCTTGTATTTAGTATAACCCAGAGAGATCTTGATGAGATATTGAGAGTTCTTCAACACCAGAAAAAAACATTATTAAACTTGTATGAGAAAAGAGATAAGATAAGAGCTGATTTAGATGGCGACAATACTTGATGCAAAAGGAACTACTAAAGGTGCAACTTACTTAATAGATGATACAACAGATCCTACTACATTTATATTAAATAAGGTACCAAATGACGAAATCGCTTCTACACCTGCACCGTTAATCAGAGAAGATGAAGAACTAGAAGCATTAGAGTTATGGAAAGTAGGGAATATTTATCTAAGTAATATCAAAACTGACGAAATTTCTAGACCAAAGATAAAAGAAAATAATGTTTCAGCATTATTGAAATGGTTAGAAGGAGAAGACACTAAAGAACTAGCAGAACTTCTTGAAATTGCGTATAATGAACGAGCTGACTTTAAGCTTCGTTATTAGGTGTATTATTTGCTTCTAGATACAGATTTTCTAATTTGGGTTTTAAAGAAAGATCCAGCAGCATTAAGCAAATTAGAAGAAATGAAGGATAAATCAGAAGCCATAGCAATATCACATGTCAATCTCTGGGAATTATATAAAGGAGCATATAAGTCGTCTAAACCTAAAGAAGAAATAAAAAAGATCAGCACTTTAATTTCGTTTTTCACTTTACTAAAATTTACGAAAAAGATAGACCAAGAATTTGGAAGACTTCTAAATCAACTTAATAAAGATGGTAAACCTATAGGAGATTTGGACACTTTAATTGCTAGTATTGCACTCAATCACAACAAAACTGTGGTTACGAAAAATGTCAAGCATTTTGAAAGAACAGGAGTAAAAACTGAATCTTGGTAAGCTTTTTTTGATATAAAAGACATCTAATAAAGTGAACTTACTAAAAGGTGTTAAACACCCGTTTAACAACTGTTTAACGCCACTTGTTACATAGAACCCCATCTAACAAGAGTACTTTCAGTTTATTCTTTCAGAAGTCTATCAGATAAACTCTCTTCAGAATATTCTGATCACATCAGTCCCTTCTTTCTATAATAAATAAATCCGATAACAATTGTTATTGTGTGTATCCCTGAACTTGCTAACAATACACATTGCAGTAAAATGAAAAAATTGCATTCTTTTCTGTAAAATAGATTATGAATGTTTTCGATGCAGATTTATGCAGTATTTTCAAACAAGTGTTTAACAAACCTTTTTGAACATAAATCGTTCTTCAAATTCTTTTAATCTCACAATAATTTTAAATACAACGTCATCGATAATTACATACCGTATTTATAGGGATCGGTGAGTTAATAATGAAAAAAAGTAAAACAAAACAAATTGCAAGTATTTTCATTGTTTTAGCATTAAGTTTTGGCGCAATCCAAGCACTATCTACTCCAGTTTTTGGTACAATTGCAGTGCGAATGAGTAATGATAAAACAATAAATACTAGTATTGCTGTATTAGAATCCAATTTAGATAATCTAAAGATTGTTGATTATAATACATTAGAATTTGCGATTGAAATATCTCGAATCGTTGGACCAGTCATCTGGGTTGGTCATGGAAATACTGATGGGATTGAAACAGCTGATACATCTATTTCTTGGGATGATTTTTCAAGGAATATTAGGCGAACAGCAGCA
>BPTK01000319.1 GCA_023705905.1 Candidatus Heimdallarchaeota archaeon | reverse complement strand
CTTTGAATGAACATTTGTTCAAGATTACCAAGAGAGAATCAATATCTATGTATGGGTGTTTAAGAAACTCTTCTAAATTAATATCAACGACATAATAGCTAATGAAATTATCATCATTATCATGAGTTAGTTTTTTTTGTTCTCTTATTTTTTAGATAGTATTTTATTCATATGGTTCTAAGGAACTTTCGTTGATTCTTTTCTTACAAACTGGACACAGTTTTTCAGAACGAATCCACATCACAATATGATCTTTATGAAACACATTTCCACAGTTTTTCTCTGTAACTAAGTCTTCGCCATAGAACATACTTTGCTTACAGATGGGACAACTTGGAGCTTCTTTTCCACAGTTCTGACATAAAGTTGTTTTAGTTCTATCTATTTCATCGAATTCATTTTGACAATAAATGCAAGTAGGTTGGACACTCTTGCCAATAATCTCAGCTCTATACTTTTCACGAGCTAGGTTGACGAATGCGTGAACATCTTGATCATCAGAATATTGACGAATGAAAACCTGTTCTAGTTCGAGGAATTCACCTATCTCAGGCATTGACTTAGTGAGATCTCTTAGATATGTTTCAACCACTTTTTGAGATAGATTTGCTAAAGTAGCTATGCGTTCAAGAGTTACTGGAACATTTGGATGAAACTTCTTTGTTAATTCTAGCACAACTTCAAAGTTTTGCAAATAGCTTATTCGATTTCGTATTTCAGATTGAAGTTTTGGAATCTGTACCTTAAGTATATCTTGTCCAATTCGGGGGATGCTAGTTGTTAACTCTCTTGCTTTTTCTTCCTCAACAGCTTTATATTGCTCTACCGTAATGATTGATTCTTTTAGCTCAAATGAAATTTCTTCTATATTTGTCTCATAGCCTTTTAACTGCTCTATTTCATATTCAATATTAATAAACTCCTTAAGATTCCTGATTCTTTTTTCGCAACTCTGAACTTGTAAAGAAGCGTGTTCAATATCTGCAGATGCTGATGAAATAAGATCAGTTTTATTTCGAAGATCGAGACTTTTTGCTAAATGATATTCATCAGAATTAACAAAGCCAAAAGAATTAGCTTCATCAAATTCTGTTTTAGTCTTAAATCCTATTCTTTGAGCTGTTTGCATTTCTTCTAAAGATTCAAATCCAAACTTTGAGAATCTTTTCTTAGCTAAAAATCTTCTGTAATACCCGAATACAACGAAGAGAATTACTATAATAGAAATGGATAAAACAATATAAAAGACATTCTTCAGTATTTGTGAAGATCTATAACTGGCAAAATTAGAATCAGGGTCTAATGGATCAAAACCATTCTCAACCTCATCACCATCACTTTCTCCGTCTCCATCAGTATCAGGATTTGTTGGATTTGTATTTAGCATATACTCTTGCATATTAGTTAATCCATCTTCATCAGTATCTAAACTGGCATCAATAGCATCTAGTGGATTTAAACCATATTCATGCTCCCAACCATCAGGAAGAGTGTCTGAATCAGTATCGGAATTATTAGCAAGGGTTCCTATTTGATACTCCTGATAATTTGTCAAACCATCATCATCAATATCTTCTTCTGCATCATCTGCGGTTGGATTTGCATTATTATCAATCTCCCATTTGTCATCCATTAAATCTCCATCAGTATCAATAGAAGTAGGATTAGTACCATACACTTCAACCTCATCTCTATCTGACAATCCATCTCCATCAGTATCACTGGAATTAGGATTTGTTCCAAGACTATGAACTTCATAACCATCCCAACAATCCATCAGCATCAGTATCTGGATTTGTGGCATTTGTGAAATAAACAATTAGTTCATCATAGTCAGTCAGTAAATCTGTATCTGTATCATTGGTATTCGGTAAAGTGCCATATAGATATTCTTGGTAGTTCGTTAGACCATCAGAATCTAAATCTCCATCAGAGTCATCAACTAAAGGATTAAGTGAATTATTTACCTCATAACCATCATCCATTCCGTCCCCGTCTGTATCAGTATTATTGGCATAAGTGCCTAGTTGAAACTCTTGATAATTTGTTAAAGTATCCCCATCTAAATCTGAGTTTGCATCTGCATTAATAGGATTCGTCCCCGTATCTACCTCCCATTTATCAGGAAGCAAATCAGAATCTGTGTCATTTGAGGATGGATTAGTATTTAGCAGCATTTCATCAATGTTTGTTAATCCATCCAAGTCTAGATCCATCAGTGAATCATTTAATCCTGAATTTAAGCCATACAAATTCTCCCACCAATCAGGCATACCATCGTTGTCTGTATCCATTACTTCACCTAAAGGGTAAGGATCAATAGCCATAGCAGAACCATCAATTAAATAATTTTCTGTTTCTAACCAATCACTCCAATAATTTCCTTCATTTTTATTTGGATCAAACCAATTATTGCTTAAGGGGATTGATGCTTCTTCATATCCTTGTGAACTTCCACCAAAATTGTTATTCAGAAACATGTTATGGTGCACATTTGTACTCCCTGTTCCAGCGACTAAACTTACTCCATATCCAGAATTATTCTCTATATGGTTATAAGCTATTTCACTACGATCACTATCATAAACATAAATTCCCTTAAGTCCAAAACCTTCAATTGTGTTGTTAAGAATATAGATCGGAAGGGCACACGTCTGAACTCCAGTCA
>BPTK01000318.1 GCA_023705905.1 Candidatus Heimdallarchaeota archaeon | reverse complement strand
AAATCTAATGGTCAAACCAATGGTAGTCAAAGTCTCAGCAAATTTCATTCCTGAGATATTTCTTAAAAGAGTGGTTTTTCCTGCATTCTCTAAACCCAGTATCACAATATTGACTGGTTGTTTTCTAGTTCCCATTTTTAGCACTCTTATTAATTGTAATCTCCCTAACAGTAAATGAATTTGATATCTTAGATGACGATTCATCTACAACTTTAACTCTGTAATTTGAAACCATTTTATTAAAACTGGAAACATCTGTTTGACCATTAGATTTCAGTTCCCTTGAAATTGTCAGTAGTTTTACTTCAGGATTGGACATTTTTATTAATTCAATTATATCTAAGTCTTCTGTATTGTATTCTGTTTCATCAAAAAGAATTACTTTGTAATTGCCATTGATTATATCTAAAATTTCATCTGCATTAGATATAGTTGTAACTGAAAAACCTTGTTTTCTTAATAGTATCTCGAAAAGATATCTAGTTTGAAAGTTTCTAGCAACAACTAAAACATCTCTGTTATCATTTCTATTTCGAAATATTGGTAATTTAAGTTTAGATTTGAAAAAATAATGTAATTGCTTGATTAATTCTTTGTCAGATTTTTCTGAAACTAGGTCCAAAATGCCTCCTGTAGAACTATTAGAAGTTTCACTTTCTTCTTTGACTATTTTGTTTTTCGAGTTCAATTTAACCACTAATCTTGATCTGCGCATGTTTTCTCAATTGATAATACCTTATTTAGCAATAACACTATATTGAAAGAGATGTGAAAAAACATGGAAAAATAGGGAAAATACTTAGATTCTAGACTCCTCATACCTCTCTATTCTTAAGTCTAATATCAAAAATTGTACCTTTAGGATTATTATCTTTAAGAGTAATCTCTCCTCCATACCTCTCTATACTTTTTTTAACAATATATAACCCAAGACCAGTTCCTGCTGTGTTACCATGCTTAAAACCACGCTCAAATATGTGGTTCTTATGTTCATCTAAAATCCCAGAACCATTATCAGCTATCTGTATAGTACAATATCCATGATCAGAATTGATTGTAATTTTGATCTTATCTGCTTGACTATGTTTTATAGCATTACTAATTATATTGTCAATTACTGAAATGAAAGCATCATCGACATAAAAACTACATCTGCCTTCAATCTCAAAAGTAACATTAAAGAATAAGTAACTGGAAATAACTTTGTTAAATAGATCTTTCGAATCTACTTTAGTTAGATCTTTTTTTTGAATAAAAGCCCTCTCTAATTCTTCCATCTTCTGAATGAGCTCGAAACTCTTTTGTGTTGCTTTCAGTGTCATCTCCAAAAATCTGTGCTCTTTTGAATCCTCATAAGCGGAAATAGAACCCATTATAACAGAGAGGTTGTTGTTTAAATCATGACGTAATATACTATTAATCATTTTTAATGATTCATTAAGATTCTTGATTTCTTCCTCGACTTTTCGAAACTCAGTTATATCTCTAGCTGCGGTCAGAATGGCTCTTTTCCCTTCAAAATAGAAGAAGTGAGACTTGATTTCAACAGGTATTTCTTTCCCAGTTTTACTGATTAATATTGTTTCAAGCTTTCCTTGTTCCTTATGCATAATTCTGTGGATTATCTCTTGATTAGCTTTTTTTGCTTCAGGAGCAGTAATATCTAGTAAACTTAATTCAATTAATTCCTCGTTAGTATATTCAAGCATTCTACACGCGAAATCATTGACTTCGACAAATTTACTCAGAAATTCGTCTCCGCTTATTCTTGATAGAAATATCGCATCATTCGTATTATTAAACAATGCTCTGCATTTTTTTTCACTCACTCTTAATGCTGATGATGTTATTTCTTGTTCAGTGCAATCCATTGTTTGTACTATATGAGTATTAGTTATTTTTTTACCTTTAAAAGCTATATATTTATTGTTTAGGTATCTCTTTTCTCCATCTCCACTAATAATCCAAAAATTAAGTTCTGAGGGTATTTTTCCAGTTATAAGTGATGAATTAATTATTTTGTAAACTCTGTTAGCATCTTCAGGAACTACATAATTTAATATAGAAAAATTCCTATTTTCTTCCTCATCAAGTATACCATAAATCTCTCTAATTTTTTTATTCATAAAGATATAATGGCCATTTTCTACAATTGAAATACCAATTTGAATCTTATCACTAATCTCTCTGAAATTATCCTCACTAATGGAAAAAGTTTTGTTTTCATGATTTATCTTCTCTTGAATCTTCATACTTAACCCTCTAATTTATTGATAATTTCCCAATATTGATTGTTTGAATTATTTTATTTGTAGATATTTTTTTCAGTTCAGTTCAACTACTTTTTCTTCAATTTTTCAACTTCTATTTCCTGCACTCAACACTATAAACTAAAAATCCTATTGTGCAATAATTTCCTTTTTTAGTGTTTTTGATGTCATTTGATCATTTAATACTTCATGTACATATTGTAATAGTAATGTTGTTGAAAATGGTTTATTCAAAACTGGTATACCTTCAGGAATTTCTAGATTTGTATATCCAGTAATTGCTATACATTTCACTTTAGGACTTTGATCCCTTAAACTTTGGATTAATTCTACTCCTCCCATTTCTGGCATTACAATATCAGTAATTACTAGATCATATGATTCATTAAATAAATTCAGTGCAGTTCTAC
>BPTK01000317.1 GCA_023705905.1 Candidatus Heimdallarchaeota archaeon | reverse complement strand
ATTCTAACATCTTCAAATCTTGTAGGAGCGATGCCATGTCCTACATAAGCTGCTTCCTATTTAAATAGAATATGCGACAAGACAGTTTTCAATATTCGAATGAACTTCCTCCCCAAATGGCGACCAAACGATTCAGTATTCTCATAAACCAAATCTTGTTTTCTTTATTATCATATTGCCCCTTATCTTTTGAGTTCGTATACTCATAATCATCAGTAGGTTCATTCCATTTTAGAATTGCTCTTTCAATCTCGTCTTCTAGTATAGACACTGAAGATGAATCAGTTTCTGAAGTAATTGAATCAGTTAAAAAAGCAAACGGGGTAAAAACTTTCATAGACATTAAAATCTCAGCAATTTTATTACCAAGCTGTGTTCCAAATCCTTCGCTTCCTCTATAGTTCCCTGATATTAGTTGAATGCACCATTCTCCTGTTTTAGCTTCTGTTAAGTCAAATTGAATATATTTGATGGCAGATCCAACATAAGAATTTTCTAAAAAACCATAGTTGTTTCTTAGGGATGTGTCAATTCCAAGTTTATTCAATCTTTCTTCCACACTATAGACAGAGTGATACTTCATTTCGAAAAAAGCAATCATTGGAATGGCTTTGAACCAAATATCATCTGTAATCTCAGTGTGTTTAAGAAATCTAATATGAGGATTCTTTTGAGCTTTTACACCAGTTAATTCTTTACCAATTGCGTTCCCAAAAATATCAAACAACTCACGATAAGCAGATATTTGTTCTTGTTCAAGCTCTTCCATTAGTGGATTCAGAAATAGACTAACATCTTTATCAATCCACAAGATTTTTGCACCACCATTCTTTTTGTCATAGATTATACGTCCTCCAAGTTCTTTTACAAAGATTTGAAAGCGATAAAAGTTTATTAAAGGATTCTCCCCCAATGTTGAAAAGAGGTTAGAGCTCTCCCAAGTGGTAATTATTTGATTTCCTACTGAGTCTCTCATGTATGATTTGAATTCCGTTGTCGTATCCATAAAAATGAGTCTTATTTTTATTTTGTCCTCACTAGTTTTGGGTTCATTATATTCAATTATACCAAGCATTTTCTCTTTTACCAAGTTGGAAAGAGTTTCCTCTGTGCTGAGTAAGTTTGATAAATGTGTTGAAAATTTATCAAAAGCTTGTCGTTTATTTAAAGCATGAATTTTCATTGTTGAAATTTCATCAATCCCTTGAATATGATTAATAAGTTTATCTTGATAAATAAATCCAAATAATTCTTTATAAGTTTCCTTTAGATATTCAGCTCTTAAGGGGTAAATCGTGGGTTTTGATTTAAGACCTCTTTTAAACTGACTTGTTAGTAAATCAATTATTGATTCAGTTGTTTCTCCAAAATTGATAAAACTCTTTTGCATTAATTCTATGTCTGTTACTAAGAAACTACGAAAGATATCAATTGAATCTATTGCATTTGTGCGATAATAATTATATCCTCTTGCAGGATATTTACCATGAAATGCATGATACCATAAATAGTATCCATCTCCCCCTTGTACAATTTTTCTGGTAGATGTTTGTTGAAAATATCCATTGAATAATCTATCAAATGAATAATCTAGTGATTGAACTGAATCTCTCAACCCTCTTTCTTGCAACATTGTGAAAAATAAGAAACCACTGAAAAGTGGATCAAATGATAATTCTTTAACACCTAGATGTCCTAAAGTGTCAATGATTTGGCAAAAAACATCTATTTTTGGATATGATAGCAACTTAATATAATATTTTATTGTATCTTCCAATTTCTCTATTATATGTAATTGTTTATTTTGCATATCACTATTATGAAGAGCACCTACTTCTCTTAAGAAATTATATAAATTTGAAATCATTTCTTCTCTCTCTGAAACAGATAAAACAGAGTCATGTCCAACTTCTTTGAGTTGTGTAGTTAGATGAGTGATTGCATTTTTCAATGGTACCCATATATATTTTGCTTGATATCCCCGTTGATATGAAATTATTGGTACTGCCATCGTTGTGAGAACGCTTTGGAGAAGAACTCTTTTCATTCTTAATACTTTTGCTGGAATTTCTCCAGAACTGGTTGGATTAAAACAAGGTAATACTCCTCTATGCAATTCAATTACAATCTGGTCTGGAATTTCAACATTTTTCTTAATTTGATTATTTTCAAAAGTTGTACCTCTTAATGTCATATAGTAGGAAGCCCATTTATCTCCATGTTTGTCTGTTATATCATATTTTGTGATTTCGTTATATGTTGATGCAGATAGAAAGATTCTTTGTCCAGTATCTTGTGGGGTTGAAACAGTTGAGATATATGAATCAAAATCATGATGTATGATATTGACAATGTCACCATTCTCATTGGATTGAATCATAACTCCATTACCAATACAATCTCTTGTTCCAGTTTCATCAAATATAGAAACATCAAATAGGTTTTTTCTAGATATAATGGGTATATTGGAATATAATTGGCTTGTATAAAGCTCAGAAAAAATTTCCATAAAACTTGATACAAATGGTTTGAACTTACCATTGTCATTGATTATAAAAAAGACACCTCTAACTCCTCTGCGCGTTGTTTGGGGGATTAAAGCTTGAAATGCTGTTTCGATTTTTATATTAGATGATGATAAATTAATCCCTTTCTTTTCTTGGAATTTTGAAAGAAGTAAG
>BPTK01000316.1 GCA_023705905.1 Candidatus Heimdallarchaeota archaeon | reverse complement strand
GGTATTAAACGTGCAATGAAAATGAAAGGAAAGGACGACCTCAAAATAGTTGTTTGGGGTGGTGATGGCTCAGGAGCTGATATTGGTATTGCCACTGAAATTGGCGCCTGTGATCGCCAAGAAGATATTTTACATATCATTTACTCAAACAATGTCTATGGTAATACAGGCGGTCAACGTAGTGGAGATACAATGATTGGTGCAAAAACTGCTACAACTCCTAAAGGTAATACAACTCCCAGAAAAATGGTTCCTTTCATTATGATAGCGAACAATGCTAGATATGTTGCTACTGCTAGCTCTGGATATCTTGAGGATTTAGTTGCCAAAGTCAAGAAAGCTGTTTCTATGACAGGTTTTAAACTTATACAGATAGATGCCCCATGTCCCCCAAACTGGAGATCAGATTCAGCCGATACAGTGAAAATAGCTCAACTTGCTGTGAAGACAGGTATCTGGCCATTATTCGAATGGGACAGAGAAACCAATATTGTGGAAATTAGTCGACCAAGTAAGAAATATGAGATTAAGGCTAACCGTGAACACGTTACCGAGTGGACAAAACTGCAAGGAAGATTGAAAACCATTACTGAAGATCAGCTCATAGATTTGGAAAAAGATACAGAACGTCAATGGAATTTCATAAGAAAATTCCTGTAAGGCATTTCTTTTCTTTTTTTACTCTTTTTACCTTTCTGATTACCCCCATCGATGTTTTTAATAACTCTTTCACCTCTGATTTTACTGACAAGATTGAAAGAGAAGAGTAAAGTGGACGAACTATATCAGATGATTTATGGATTTATTCAGAGTTCTATCCAGCTTAAACGTTTACCTCGTCAAGGCTGGATAAGAGTTGGTATTTCTTTGTCTGATGTTGAGAGCGTTGCCGATCATTCTTATAATACAGCAATGCTCTCTCTCCTATTGAGTGACCTTCATAATGCTCTTTATCCATCTGATACATTGAAAACTGAAAATGTTATGCGAATTGCAATAATTCATGATTTACCAGAATGTCAATATCAAGACTTTGACAAACAACTGGAAATACTGTTGGGAATAGATCAATATACAGAATTTAAAAATCAAGTTCTTACAACTGCTAGCAATGAATTGCTCTCATTAATTCTTGATGAAACAGTAAAAAAAACTTGGAAAAACACATTTTCGGAATTAAGAAATAAAGATTCTAAGGAAGCTAAATTTGTTGCTTACGTTGATAAATTAGAGGTACTAATTCAAGCTTTATCTTATGAGGCGCTTGGATATCATTCTACGTTGTTTGATGATTTCTGGAAAACATCTAAAGAGTATCTGCAAAATTGTCCTTTTGATGTTATAAATGATATAATTCCTGTTCTGGAAAGTGAAAGAGATAGCTTGAATTAGTTTGAATCATCAAATTGTTACGCTTTATTTAATGTATTGTCAGAGAACTATGAATCAATTTATTAAAAACAGAATGAATCTCAAATTGATTATTACCTTGAAAAGATTTATTATACATAAAACATTTTATTTACTGCCATAGAAATATAGGTGATTAAAATTAGTGAAGACGACAAATACCATGATATAGAGATTTCTCCTTTTCAGTTACCATTTTTGAGAGATCTTGGAATTAAAGTCGTTTCTATGATTGTTTTTGATATCATTTATGGGCCTGTTTGTTATATGAAAGAGCTATCACGCTCAAATTTCGGAGATAAACTAAAAGATGTAAGCTCTCTTTCTGAAATATATACAGGTTTTGCTCGTACTAATGCTGATGTTATTACAAGTTTAGAAGAGAGAATAGTTATCGGAAGGTACATTGTACGAGAAGATGAAGTAGAAAACATTGTTGTCCTTCTACTGGTATGTGTCCCAACAGCAAATCTCGATAAATTAACCAAATATGCAAGATCTCTGTCCGAACGAGCTAAAGGAGAACCTAAATTACTTGATGAAGCACTAAAACATCTTATAGAAGCTGAAAAAACAGCAGTACAAAAAATACCTGTTTCAAGTCGAGATGGTGTTTTAACAAAAGGAATAGCTATTGATGATGCCTCAGTGGTAACTGGAAATGAGTTAAACAATTTCTACGGTTTCTTGTTTGTTCAATATCATAGAGCTGAAATGGACGGTAGATTCTTTCCCAAAATGGTAGATGGAAAAAAAATAGATTTACCTCATCTTTTCAAGTTCATTGATACTCAAAAGAATGAAGCTGAATTGAAAGAAGGTGACTTGATAAGTCTCTATTACAAAGGTCTAGAACTATTAGTGTATCAGCACATCGAGAAAGATGCTATCTTAATAGGAGCTAAGAAACCTCAGAGTAGGATTAATTATACCTATATAGATGAATGGTTTACCATATTGTTTAACTCCTACATCAATATTCCTGGGAACAGCAAAGCAGTATCAACCATTGAAGCAATAAAATTCTTGGACAAAAACGTCTCAAAACAACCTAAGCAGTATATAATCGATGAAATAATGGATCTTATAATAAATGCAGAAGATGATTATCCTGAGTTATCAAAAAGTAAAAACATTCTAAGACAACAGGGGTGGATTACTCTTCATAAGAATTATCAACTTTTCTTGGAAAATTTAGATTTGATTAATGGCGACCAATCTGTTTATGAGATCGGAAGAGCACACGTCTGAACTCCAGTCACGTGAAACGATCTC
>BPTK01000315.1 GCA_023705905.1 Candidatus Heimdallarchaeota archaeon | reverse complement strand
TTCTAATTCATAGTTGTTGATTACAGCAATACAGACTCCAGGAACGTTGTACTGCTTCATTTTTTCGAGAATAGTAGATTTTTCTCCAGCAAAAGAAAAACGACCATCAAAATTAAAATTCAAGATATTCTCATTAACTCTTTGAATCTTCTTCATAATCACTTCATTTGCACTCTCATTAATTAACAAGGTATTATTTTCTAGAATATCCATACACGTGAGAAAGTATTGATATTTATAAAACTAGTCAAATAAAGAAAGAAAAAAAGAGAAAAGAATTAGAGAAGTATTTCAATCCAATACGCAGGGTGATTAGATTGTCCTTCTTCAATATAGTGTGCTTGTAAAACTGTGAAACCTGGACGTAAGAAGATATGATCTATTTTATCATCAGCAGGTATTCCATATCTTAATTGCCATGAATCAGCTAATCCTGCACCAATTGTTATGTTGTATTCAGCTGAGTAAGCTCGGAAATTGAAATCTCCCATATAGATGACATCTTGTAAACTTGATGTTCTACTTACCATTTCATGCGCTTGGTAGATTGTAGTAATGTCTTCATCTCCAGATGGATGATTAACAAACACATTGAAAACTCGAGAACCAACAGTAATCTGAGCTTGAGCTGATCCTACCTGTTCTTCGTCACTATAAGCGAAGAAGGAAAGTGCATTCGAAATGGGGAATTTTGAGAGAATAGCACAACCATAAGTGTTTGTAACCGTCTTAGGACCATAGTAGGAATACATGTTCAAGTTTGAAGCTAAGTATCTAACCACATCCATATTTCCTCCTGAAATTCTTGTAGGATCACACTCTTGTAAGCCAATAATATCTGGGTTAATTTCGCGGATAAGCTCTAATTGACCATCATAATTCCAATCTCCTGAAACATTGATTCCAAATTGAATATTATATGTTAATATTGTAAGAGAGGTTTTTCCTTCAGCTGAATAATTTGGTCTGGGTGAAGTAAGAACTGCTCCTGTAATTGTTCCTATCAGTATAACTCCAAATATTACACTCACACCTATCTTTGAACTCTTTCTCTTCACTAGTTTATCCAATTTAAATGTTGAAGCATTTACGATAAGCATTGTAGCAGATAACAGAAAGGCTGGTATGAAGAAAGCTAACCAGTATTGATCTCTAAAACCAGTACTGATAGGTTGTAAATACCCCCAAACATTTGGTAGCACTTGGACAAAGAGCATGATTACTATGAATAACCCACCAATTGTGAAACTTCCTCCAATTTGTGATGGTTTAGGTTTTAACTTGAATATTTCTCTGCAAAGATACATGAAATTTAAGTAAATTATTGGAGAAGTTAAGATTGCCAAAACTAACGGAATTTGGTGGAACCACTGTGTAGTAGGTGCAACAAGAGGAAATGAAGCAGGGTTGTTAGTAAAGAATATTTGATGTGCAAGGACAGTCATTGTGAGGGATATTGCAAAAACAGCATTCCATAATGATATCATCCACATTTTGAGATAATTAGTTAGGTCAGGTTTCCAAAGCATAATACCAATAAAAACACCTAGCATTACTACTAGTCCTATAACTATTCCAATATAGTTACCCTCAGTCCATCTAGAGATAACTGTAGGACTCATGAAAACAAACCAAATCAGAACAAAGATACTAAACAAACCTATAGACAAACCAAGAATTTTGAGGAAACTTCTTTTTGGTTGTTCCTCTATTTCAGCTGGTTTCTCCTTGTTTGCCGAATAATTATCTCTATCACGTAAATAGATGCCTGTAAGGATAATTGAGGCTAAAATTCCCAATGCCCACCCAATTATCTGGTTCCAACCATATTGGGATACATCAACAGTTGAGTTAGCTGTTCGATAAAATATACTCATCGCGACACCTAAAGCTAAACCTATTCCTAAATCTACTCCTACCTTATGTTCTTTTTCTTTAATCTTAGTCAAAAATCCACCAAAGAAAACAAAGAAACTTCCAACAGAAATTCCTGCGAAAATATAGATTGCTATACCGGAAACAAGAGGTTCGATTAGCCTAGCAATGATCATAAGTTCACCCGAAATAAGCAAGGCTAAACTGGGGAATTTTTTCCAGAAAATTAAAAGTAACAAAGGAGCGAGTAGAAAGAGCAAACCTAGTATATTCTCATCTGGTTCTAGATTCAATAGAGCATATGCATAAATCCTTTCAACTAAATCTGAAAGCATTTGCAAGAAGAAAAGGAAAACAATTGAAAATAGAGCAATGAGAGAGTAATCTGTATTTGTTACATTCTTAAAATCAAACATAAAGAATGTTTAGTTCCACTTCTTTAAATTTATTTCTGGGATTTTTCCGACAAAAACTTAAAAATTCTTAGCAGAGAGTTGCATAGGATGAAAGAAAAATATGAAAAATATTCTATGGGCACTGAAGCTGAATTTCAACCCTTAGAACTAATTGATGTTATGAAGGTTATTGATACATGTAAAAAAGATTGGCAGAATAGGCTTTTGTGTGAAGTAAATGACTTTTCAGCAAGATTAGCGGTGATTAAAGGTGATTTCTACTGGCATACTCACCAAGATAACGACGAATTCTTCTATGTGATAAGTGGACTCTTGTTTATTGATTTAGAGGATGAGATAATTGAGCTTGGACCTAACCAAGCTTTCCTTATACCAAAGGGAACAAAACATCGAACTAG
>BPTK01000314.1 GCA_023705905.1 Candidatus Heimdallarchaeota archaeon | reverse complement strand
ACGTGACTGGAGTTCAGACGTGTGCTCTTCCGATCTCCATCGTTCCGTTGACTCTAACTTAACAAGTGGTACTATTAATGGGGGCAGGTCATCTTCATATTAGATTTTCTCGAAAATGTATAGGGAGGCAACATGGGTAATAAAATCAACATATGTCACTTATCAGATCTGCATTTTGGAATATATGAAAATAAGTCTTTTAGCGCGGAAGATGAAAGTTTCAGTCTGACAAATTCCTTGATAGAATTCATATCCACCAAATTTAATGAGAATAAAAAGCCGCATTTCTTAATAATTTCCGGTGACTTGACTTCCATTTCCGATAAGGCTGAGTATGATCAATTTTTACAATTTATGGATAGTTTCATAGAAGAAGAGTGTTTTGCCAAATGCTACTTTGATAAATATTCTGAGAAGGACAGAACTATTATTGTTCCCGGAAATCACGATACAGTACGAAAACTAAAAAATGGAGAAAAGTTTGGGAGCGATCAGCTCAACAGCTTTCGAAAAAACATACCTGAAAAGGTATTCAATACTCCTTTTGGTAATAAGAAGAAATACTGCTTCGAAATAAACAGCTTTAAGACGAAAACAAAAAGATATCCTTGCCCAATACCTTGTGCTTTATATTATTATCCCGAATATAACATAGTATTTTCCTCCTTGGTATCGTGCTACTTCGCTCATAAGTTCAATCCAAAAGTACTTGAGATGTATAATAGTTACAAGCAAAAAGACTGTAATGAGAAGTTTCTTAAAAAATTTGAAGAAGATATAGAAAAAATTATTTACGATGATTACGGACAGTTTCCCCAAAATTACAGAAGAATAATTAACAGGACTTTTATTAATTTTCAGAAGAAAAAAAATTTTCCTGAAGATAAATATGGAAACCTAATAAAACTTGCAGTTACCCACCATCATCTTGTGCCTTTGGACACACCGCATACTAATACAAAGGATGCTAGGCCAACATTGGAACTTCTTTATAAGCATGGGGTGATTTCAATTCTTCACGGTCATTTGCATGATGTTTTGGAAGAGCATTACTTACCAGATAAATGGAAGGATATAAGTTCCTTTTTCTCTTGTGGAACAGTTTCTGGCTATTGCCGTAATACTGTAAATAAATTCAACATGATAGAGATCCAAAATTACACGGATATCAGGAATATGATAATAAAGATATTGTGCTACGAAGTGAATACCCGAGGTTATTTTACCAAAACGAAAGTACGGAGACTTTATTCTGAGCCAATCAGAAAATTCTTAAAGTCAATGAATGATACATTGTGATTTATTTAGATTTTCGCATTATACGAAATAAACAATTGGAGGCAACAAAATGGCTAATAAATTAAAAAAATCAAATCTCAAAGAACCAAAAAGGCGACTTGAACGACTTGTTGTTCTTCTAGCATTACTCGTCGCATACTTTTACATATACGTCTATCAAAACATGCTTCACATTAAGGTGGAATTACTGGACTTTCAGACCTTAATTCAAATTCCCCTAGTGGCCTTAGTTATTATTCCCTTAATTCATTGTCTTATTATAAAGCCGGATCCCTTACAGCGAAGTCCTAGCCAGAGAAAAGCGATTAGGTTTTTTCAGAATGAGTTTCCAAGCAAATATATACTTGAGAGATGTAGAAGATGCAGAGAAGACGAAAATTCTTGTCCCAACTATATCAAAGCAGAATCATATGCCCATATTAGATATTGGTTTCATGATATTTTTCATGGTGAAATTGAAAAAGAAGATCCGAGTAAGATAAAAGATACTTTTGACAAAAGTTATACCTGCAAGCTGCTATACTATTCTTCATGGATTTTGGGTGTTTTTTCTGTATTGGCAATATTCATCATAGCAATTCATCATGCTTACTTGTATTTTTTCAAAGAACTTAAATTTGACTTGACATCTTTACAAGTATTTTTTCCCTTAGTTTGCGTAAGCATAATCATTTTAATAAAAAAACTAAACAAGCCTGATGAGAGCAGACCTAGTGGGACTTGGCATGCTTGGCGTGAAGTTAATAGAATTCATGTGTCTTGGCTTAAAAGCCATGAAGGTTTGCTTGCAAACTTAATTTGTGAAGAGAGTGGGGGAACTAAGAGGTTTGTTGAAAGATGATTGTCACTCATTCAAATCCTGATTTCGATTGTATAGTGGCGACCTGGCTACTAAAGCGTTTCTGTGGAATGGAAGATGCTGAGATAAAATTTATGAAATTTGGGGAGCCTATACCCCTAAAATATAAAGATGCAGTTTTCGTTGATATTGGTAAGGGAGACTATGACCATCACCATAGAGAAGATTTTGTTTCTTCGGCAACTCTAATTCTGGAGAAATTTAATCTTCAGAATGATTCTATTATGAAACAATTAGCGGATATCGCCAGAAGGATTGACCATGGCCTTTCTGATGAAAGGACGAAAGGGCTTCTAAATCTCAGTAATATAATTATTGGGCTAAATAAACTTCATCCAGACAATCCTCTTAAAGTTATGGAAATCACTTTTGAATGTTTAGATGCTATTTATAAACAAGGTTCTCAATCAATTCACTTTGAACAGGAGTTCCAAAAAGGGGTTAAATTCAGTACAAAATGGGGTTCTGGAATAGGTATCGAAACTCATAATAAAGAAATAAGAGTATACTGTCACAGAAAAGGATATGTGGTTTTTAT
>BPTK01000313.1 GCA_023705905.1 Candidatus Heimdallarchaeota archaeon | reverse complement strand
ATATTCCAATGAAAAAAATAAACGAAGTAACATGGGAAATTCCTACATCTTTCAAAAAAGGTATGAGAGTACCTGCACGAATGATTCTTTCCCCTGCTCTTAAACAAGGAATAGAAAGAAGAGTAGTCAATCAAATAACCAACGTGGCTACACTTCCTGGTATTCAAAAGTATGCGCTTGCACTACCTGACGCCCATGCGGGATACGGTTTTCCAATTGGGGGTGTAGCAGCTTTTGACATGGAAGAAGGGGTTATCAGTCCTGGAGGCGTGGGTTTTGATATAAATTGCGGTGTTCGGATGCTTACCACTACTTTAGAAGAGAGAGATGTCAGACCTAAAATCAAGGAACTAGTTGAAAAATTGTATCAAAAGGTTCCAGCTGGAGTAGGAGTAAAACTTAGTCATGATCCAAAATTAGCAAGATTATCTCGTCCAGAATTTGACTCAGTCCTAGAAAATGGGGCTAAGTGGTGTTTAGAAAATGGATACGCACGAAAGGAAGATGTTCGTCGTATTGAGAGCCAAGGAAAAATGCCAGAAGCTGATGCAACCAAAGTGAGTGAAAAAGCTAAAAATAGAGGTCTCAGACAATTGGGTACTTTAGGTTCAGGAAATCACTATTTGGAAATCCAGGTCGTTAAACCTGGTGATATTTTTGATCAAGACGTAGCAAAAAAACTTGGGATTGTAAAACCTTACCAAGTAACTGCTATGATTCATTGTGGATCAAGAGGTTTTGGGCATCAGGTAGCCACAGATTATTTAAGGTCAAGTCTTACAGCTATGCACAAATACAAGATTCCCATTCTTGATAATGAACTTGCTAGCGTTCCAATTAAATCAAAAGAGGGAGAAGACTATTTTGCAGCAATGAGTTGTGCTTCTAATATGGCTTTTGCAAACAGACAAATTATCACTTATAATGTTAGGCAAGTTTTCTCCGAGGTTTTTAGCAAAGATGAAGATCAACTAGGACTTGATCTTATCTATGATGTTGCACATAACATTGCTAAAATTGAAGAACACACCATTGATGGTACAAAGAAGACAGTAATGGTGCATAGAAAAGGTGCAACCAGAGGCTTTCCACCCAATCATAGTGAAATCCCACAAGAATACCGTGACATAGGTCAGCCAATTCTTATTGGTGGTTCAATGGAAACCGGCTCTTATCTACTAACTGGAACAGAAAAATCAATGGAAGTTAGTTTTGGATCTACAGCACATGGTGCTGGAAGAACCATGAGTAGAAGTCAAGCTAGAAGACAAGTTAGAGGCGATCTTTTACAAAAAGAATTGAGGGAAAAAGGTATCTATGTGAAAGGAGCGTCAATGCCAGGGTTGGCCGAAGAAGCAGGCTTTGCTTACAAAGACATTGATGAAGTTGTTAATGCTCTAAAATTAGCACAGATTGGAAATCCTATAGTAAGAGTTAGACCCATTGGAAATGTAAAGGGGTAATCTCTTTTCTATATTTTTTCTCTTAAATCTACAGTTTCCATTTCTAAATTAAGATTATTTCCCCAGTTTTCAATATTAGATAGTGCTTCTTCAAGTGTATCTGTTTCTGCTCCTGAAGCAGGTTTGTGACCACCACCAGACATACTTTGTGCTAATAAATCTACTCTGAATTTGTCCACTTCTTCAGTCGATAAAGCTTTACTTAATCTAAAACTAATCTTCACTTCTTTAGGATATTCTGTGATATATGCAGCTCCGATCGCTCCATTTTTCATAGCCTCTCCTGCGATAAATGATATGTTGTAATGAACTGGTCTGTCAATAATGATAACAAAATCAGTTTTCTTTATTCCTTCAGCAATATCGAAAGCTCTTTTACGAGATGTTCTAAGTTTTCTAACACGATTCTGGACATTTCCTTTAAACACCCCTTCCAATCCTTCACTAGTTAAAATTTCTACTAGTTCGCTATGCTGATGAACAGAAAAAGCTGTTTTACAAGCATCTTCCAGAAGCCAGATTTTCCTGTCCCAAGATTGTGTATATTCTTCTTCTAGTTCTAATGGTGGAGGAATATTGTAACTTGCAGTATCAGTGATTTCTGTCATTTTAGCTAGTTCTAGCAAATAATCAGGAAGTTGAGATGAAAAATACTCTCCAATAAGAGCTGCTGCACTAGGTGCTCCAGCTTCAAAGACATATTTTGTTGCGTTAATCTTTTTATCCTCATTAGATATATGATGATCAAAGAAATATTCCATTTTTTCCAAGTTGAAAGGTTCAAGATCAACTATTGCAAACCAATTAGCGTTTTTCAGTTTGTTAGCAGCTTCCTTGCTTTTTAGAAGGCCATAATCAATTGGTATGAATACAAGATTTTCAAGTGAAAATAGATATCTTATAAGTGACGCTGAAACAATACCGTCTGGGCAATTGAAATGATAAGCAACTTTTCTTTCTTTGGTGTCCAGAAGATCCAAAACATCCTGTTTGTATCTCTCTCTTCTGTTTAGTATATCTCCCACAGTTTTTTTTGACATTATAGAACATTTTTGTCATCTTGTTATTTAAGTTATACAAATAGTCAGTTTACATAGATGGTTCTGAAAGAATATTGCCGGGGTTTTTATAAGAAAATACTGCTAAAAGAATGATGACTAAGGTCTTGCGTGTGGAGTGTATAGAAGTAGACTATCACCCCAATCTAAGCAAGATTTGTCATCAAGTTAAGAATCTCTACAATCGAACAAATTTTCTGAT
>BPTK01000312.1 GCA_023705905.1 Candidatus Heimdallarchaeota archaeon | reverse complement strand
AAAGTTAGCTTCTTCGTTCCAACAGAAGTCTCTATTTTCTTACTTGCTTTATCATATTTAATAGTGATTTTATCTTCACCTGTATCAGAAGTCTCTAAAGTCAAATTCCCTGTATCTTTATCATAAGTCTCTTTCCATCCAGTTTCATTTACTTTTAAATATTCTCTTCCCTTCCCCGAAACAGCTAATTCTTTTTTTGCTTCTTCCCCTACTTCCCAAACAGTATCAACTACCGAACAAAATACAAAAGCCGTGTCAAGAGTATTAGGACCCTCTGGAAGCATAACAAATACCTTAGAATCGAGGGGGGGGATATCTCTTTCTCCGAATGCTCTATTGCTATTATACCCAGACCATTCAAGGCTTCTTACTTTAATATGCCTTAATTCGACCCCATTTCTCATTCTGACATTCACAGTCACATCTTCCGAATTCTGCTTTGTTACTATACCCCAGACTCCCCCAACATAAGAAGCCAAACTTGATTTGTTAAATCCCTTTTTATGTTTGACAAAAGAGCTTTGAACTATATTAACGGCCTTACGAGCTTTGGTAATACTAATCTTCAAAACTATCTCCTGAATGTGAATGCAGAATAATCAACAGTCGTCTCTCGAATCATCGCTTCTAATTTTCTTGATACCTGATCTAACCGTCCTTCCATGTTACCTGAAGCATCGTACTTATAACCACGTGTAATAGCTAATTTTGTTGTCATTGGTCCACCATATTCCCAAGAATGATCAGAGGATTCCAAATAAAATTCTCCTTCTAAAAATTTTATTTTTTCACCTATTCTTGGATTGCGTCTCATATATTCTTTATTATCTGGAGTCATAATCGTTAAACTTCCAGAATAGAATTCATCATTATGCTCAAACCAGCGCTTAAGCATTTCAGAAACCTTTCGCATTAAAGTAGATGCCCCAGCAGAATCTGTATCTCTATTGAAATACTTAAACTCCACATACATCGGTCTAAAACCGTATTTGCTCCACTTTTCTTGATCTACCACATAATTCTTACCAGTTGGATTGCCGCTAACAATTGCTAGATTTCTGCTGATTCCCGTTCCTGGTAGTTCCCCTAAATAGAAAGTAAAGATCTCTTCATTGGATTTACCCACATCATGATCAACGATCATAACAGAAGGTATTCCCATGAATAATAAATCTCTCCAATCCTCTGACTCAAAAGGTGCTCGTCGAAATACAATTTCATATTTACCGCTTTGAGGATTCCATCTTCCAAACAATTCATTTACAGGCGGAAACAAAAGATTGGACAATATCTGCCAAACATTATTTGTACCCACATTATACAAAGACAAGGCCATCGGATAAATCGCTTTTAACTTATGCGAAATACCAGAATCAAAATCCAGAAAATGATCTAAAATCGGTTTTATTCCTATGTTTACCCCTTCTAAACCAACCGCCATTACCAAGTCCATAAAGCGATTATAAATTATCTTAAAGAGATCACCAATATTATTGTTCTCCTCTATTTCTGCAGCTAAAATCGCACTTAATTGTTCTGATGCGGCTTCAGCAGTTATAGAAGCTTGATATAAAACCTGATCAAGTACCAACTGGATAGTAGAAAGTAATTCTCCAAAACTGCCGCCTGAGATTCTTATTCTTCGATTTGGTTTTCCGTCTCCGCCTATTCGACTCTGATAACGCAAATTCTTCACATAACCACCGTATCTCAATTCACCGAATTCATGAATGAAAACTAAATCATATATCTTGATTTTTTCCAACCAACTTTCTCCATCATCGAAAAGTCTTGGTACTAATTCTAAACTAAATCCAGAATCAATAGTGGCCAGGGTTTCCGAAAATTGATATGAAATCAAATCATTAGAAACAATCTCAGTCCCAGAATAACCAGACATACGCGAAGATATAAAACGAATTATTGGAGGAATAGTTTCATAACTATCAGCAGAATAATTGGGTCTTACAACTTCAACCGTAAAATCCGGTTTTCTAACTATATATCTCATTTCTCATTCTGTCTCTTTGAACTCCTGATATGTTGCACCAGGCCCTTCCTCTGTTATACCAATCTCAAGCTTACCAGCTTTATCTACTGTTTTATCCATATTTTCTGTAATTCTACGCAAACTATCCAAAAATGCACTCAACTCTCCAGTAGTTACTTTAACTCCTTTTTCTGAATAAACAGACATAACTCCCGGTCTTTCTGGAGTACCTATCAATTCCTCTGCAAATCTCTTTGGAAAATCTTTCCAAGAGCCTGTCATTACACTCGGGACTCCTCTCATTGTTTCCATAATACCTAAAGCTGCTTCTTGTCCAGGTCCTCCTGCAGCAGCTTGCGCAATCATCCTATTCATATCATCTGCTGCCTGAACCATATGAATAGGCAAAGGAAATCCACCTCTTCCCATAGCTCCGGTTGCTATCAATTCAGTAAGAGATTCTAAACCTACCTCACGTCTTAATCTAGTACGCTTAGCTTCTGCTCTAACTTCTGCTTCTGGATCAATACCAAAAACCTTCAATAAAGTATCAACAACATTTCCCGCTCCTTCTATTACTGCTTGTTTCATCGGTAATATTTCGGCAGCAGATAATCTTATAGCATTCATTATTTCGTTCTGAGCCTTCATTAGTCTTATCTCTGCAGTTTCTACTATCACTCCAGCTCCTGGAGGAAGTTCTCTTAATGCTTTAGGGGAAGGCATATCCACCAATTTTGTCGCTACATCAAAACCCG
>BPTK01000311.1 GCA_023705905.1 Candidatus Heimdallarchaeota archaeon | reverse complement strand
TATTCCCTAAATTTGGAGGTGGAGAGGATATTGATTTGTGTTTAAATATTGTTCAACAAACAGGTAGCAAATTCAAAACTATTCCTGATGCTAAGGTTGTCCATCCATGGTGGAATGATGGAAAGAGATCATATATTCGATTTAAAAGATGGGCTTACGGAGACAGCATATTACCTAAACTTTTTCCCCAATATAAATACTATAATTTTCCCAATGTTATAGAATCTTCAATCTTGTTTGTAGTTTTAGGAATTGTTTTATCTATCCTAAAACTTTCGTCAATCCCTCTTTTCTTATGTTTAGGTTCTGTAATTCTAGGTGAGATACTAGTTGAATGGGTGAAGATTATTAAAAACAAAAAGGTATATTCACTAATCCCTGCTTTAGAATCAGCATTAATTCGAACATCAAATGATTTAGGAAGAGCATTAGGGAACATCAAAAGGTTAAACTTCATGGGATTTATGCAGAGGTTTGATTACTTTTGTGATGGTAAGCACATTAAAACTGAGAGAACTTGGGCAGGGATAAAATCATTAGCTTATTTTGTACTAGCTACTGTGTCTTGTATTATTTTCTTCTTGTATGGATAAGGGAGGGTTATGTTTTGGACAATCACTTAGAACAGGAATTAAAAAACACAGTATCATTAGACGAAATTCAAAAAATGTATCCTAAGATTATACATAATAAATCACAAAATTTGTTGATCTATTTAGGACTAATAGCAGAAATTAATGGCTATCATGTTTATTCTCTTCTATGTTATTCTAGCGCAATTCAGCTGAGAAACAATTCATTCTTGCAAATTTCAATCGCTAGATCTCAAGCAAATTTAGGTCAATGGAAAAACTCCCTTGAAACGATATTATCCATTGATATAGTAGATTTCTCACAACTCATTCAAAACTATGACCCAGTCATATTATATGGCTTCCTCCCCTATGATCTACAACTACAGGTATTTAAGCAATTTAATAACAATGAACATGATTTAGGAGAAGATATCAAGAATTTAGAAAGTTTATTAGCTATCAGAGAGGAAAAACATGTTTTCAATGTTCTCAAAAATTCAATCGATTATGATACTTCAATCTACACAAACTTTTCAAAATTATTTCTTGGTAAATTATCATTAGAAATGATGGATGAATTAAAAAAGATTGATACTGACAACAAAATTCTACCAAGATTAACACAAAAAACACCAAAAACAGTTGAGAGCGATATTTTGTATTCTGCAAAGAAATTAAAAACTTATCATATTTATAATAAACTTGACAACATAGATGGATGGTTATCTCCATTGGAAGGAAGAGTATTAGCTCTTTTAGCACAAAGAACAAAGAAAAATGGTGTGATTGTAGAAATAGGTAGTTGGAAAGGAAAATCTTCAAGTTTTCTTGGTTTAGGAAGTAAGAATGGAGGGAGAGCTAAAGTCTATTGTATTGATCCCCATAATTGGTCTGATAATGCTATGACAGCTACCACATTCAATTCATGGAATGACACAATTCATAAAATGGGGTTAAATGATATCGTAATTAACATCAGAGAAAAATCAGAGAGAGCTGCAGATGCTTTTTCTGATCGGGTTGGATTGCTTTTCATTGATGGAGATCATTCTAAAGAAGCTCTTATAAAAGATATTGAGAGTTGGTTTCCCAAATTAGAAAATGGTGCATATGTTGCATTTCATGATGCATACTTCTCTGATGTTTTCTATGTTCTTCAGAGGAGAATCTTTGAAAGTGAAGATTTTAGGATAGTTGATTTTGTTGAAGGTTTATTGATTGTTCAATATTTACCAAATTCATGCGAAGAAAGAAATTTTCAAGAACTTGCTATTTGGCTATATTTCATCTATAAATCAAAATTATTTGAGCGTTTTGAACGAAAAATTAAGTCTGAGCTTTATAATCTAGCAGAGAATTATAAAAAACACGAGGTTAAAAATTGAATACTATAACTCGAATAGATAAAATCACAAATGAGATAATTCACAAAAAAGATTCTAAGATAATTCTTATACTTCGTCATTCTGACAGAGAAAAAATCCTTGATGTGAGAAAATCATCAAAGGCAGCCCTTACAGAAGAAGGGATAGATATAGCTAAGAAACTTGGAGCGAATTTACCGAATGATTTCCAATATAGATTTTTTCACAGTCATGTCGCCAGATGTGAAAATACTGCACGTCACATATGTCATGAAGCAATAAACGCGGGTATCAATGCAATTGTCTTGGGAGAAAGGGAGTATTTGGGAGGTTTTTTCATGAAAGATGTAGAGAAGGTATTGGAAATCGCAAATCAAATGTGGGGTCCAGAGTTTATTCTAAGATGGTATGAAGGTAAAATAGATGAAACCAGTATTATGCCGTTTAAGAGTGCATCTAAATATATTTTGAATAAAGTAATCTCGGAGACAAATACAAATAAAGAGAAGGAAATTGATATTCACATAACCCATGATTGGAACATGATGTTATTTATGTTCCACATATTTAATTGGAGTGATAACACACTGAAGTGGCCATATTATCTTGAACCAATTGTTATTATGGTACAAAATTCAAACATATTTGTGAAATATGAAAATGAGAGAAGAAAACTTAACATCAATTATTAGGAGGAATATAATAATGTCAAAAAGTTTCTTATTACCCATGCGAGTAGATCAACTTGAGAAAAAAATAAACGAAATTGAGGAACTACTTTCTAAGGTTATTGAAAGGTTAGATTATCTAGAA
>BPTK01000310.1 GCA_023705905.1 Candidatus Heimdallarchaeota archaeon | reverse complement strand
TACGAGTTCGTTTCACGTGACTGGAGTTCAGACGTGTGCTCTTCCGATCTAGAACAATTAAACCAGTGAACATAGTCTTCTTCATATAATTCTTGAGAAAAAAATGAATCTATATTCTGATTTAATAAACCCTTATTTCGAAAAACTAAATCAATAGTTAATTCTCTAATGTTCTCATCTTCATCCCTTAACCAGGTCTTACACAGTTTTCTAAAATGAACTGAACTAAATCTCTCATCTATTCTAGTTTGGTGAAAAGCAATTTTCCTTAAGATGTGTTCCTTTGAACAAGACCAGTTAAATATAATATTCATAAATTTGGAGTTATCAGTTTTTTTAATAATTTCTAGAGCATTTAATGTTATAGAATAGTAACGGGGTTTCGTATTTTTAGAATCTTCAGAGGTTAATAGTGATGTGTTTTGTTCAATAAAAGCTAGGTAATCTAAAGCATCCTGAGACCATTTGAATGGGTTTAAATGTTGATAAGTAATAAATTTAAAAAACATATCCAGTGTTTCAGAATGTGTATATCCTACACCAATCATATTTTCAAGAAGCTTATCGAGAATATTTTCATCTAACCTGAAATTATAAATATCATTTTCAATAGATTTACTTAGTCTTTCGTGCAGGTATCTTTCAGCGAAACAAGCTATATAACTATTCAAGAAATCTTCTTTGTAGATCCAAGATATCAGGTTTTTCCTTTCATTACTCAAATCTTTGATATTGAGATAGAGCTTATCTACTTCTGTAAGTAGCTTTTTCAATTCTTGAAACCAGAAAATATCTTTAAATTGTAGCATTGAACAATATTTTGCAGCTAATAAGGGATCTCGAAGTTTGGAATAATTAATTAGACTGTTTTCTGAACACCAACCATCCTCGCCTGCAATTGAATATATTATGTCTGTCAATTCTTCATCTGCAATACTAATCCTCTTTCCCTCTTTTATGACTAGATCAAACAGAGTATTGTTATAACGATTCGTTATCAAACCAGATTCTCTATCAAATAATTCATTTTCTAATTCATCCCAGCTACTCAGAATGTGTCTAGAAGCTAAATATTCTCTTAAGCGTTGATGAGCGAAATGATAATTCTCCTCTCCTTTATAATTACCAAAAGGAACTATCCACCCATATTTTCTTAATTCTGCAAATTGTTCAGGTTTCAAATAATCTCGTGTAATTTGTTGAGTGATAATACTTTCATCTTTCTTAAAGGAGTTAAAAGCAATAAATTCAATTGTCCTGATTACATCATCAAGATTATCGCTGATTTTTATAATTTGTTCAATCCAATGAGAAAGTAAATTGATCTCATTAATTTCATTTAATGGGTTTACTTCTACAAAATCAACAATCAAATCCATCCATAAAGGAATAGTTTCAATTCCAGATGCTTTAATGGTTGCTTTTAATTGTTCAAGGTCGATTAGTTTTAGTTTTGAGTTCCTAACTTTGAAAAAATTATCAAGATTTGCTAGTTCAATTGGAATTAATCTATATTTATCAGGTTGAACAATCTTGTTTTTTTCGCTTCGAATTTTAATAGAAGGTAGATCTTTCTTATTTATATATCTAGAAGAAATATAAATAGAATTATTCTTTTCAAGGCAAAAAGCTACAAAATCTTCTATGGATTTTCTTAGATTGGGTTTTAATTCATCCCATGCATCTATAATAACAATAGCTTTACCTGCTTCTAGAATCTGTTTTATTTCTTTGTAAATTGGTGTGTATTCCTCAGCTAAAAACTGATTCATATTTTTGTAATCTGTTAATTTTGATAACTGAACCAGTACTGGAAATCTATTACTGGTACTAGCTAAGTAACTTTTAAGACTCTGAAGATAGAATTCTTTAAGAATAGAAGTTTTACCAGAACCTGGTTTTCCTAATAAAAAGTAAAAATTACTTTCCTCTGCTTTTAACTTTGTTAAAGCTTCAGAAATATTCTTTGCATTTCTGATTGTAACAGACGTATCAGTTGATTCGCTTTCCAGTTTTTCAATATAAAGGGGATGATATTCTACCTCAGTTCTAGTAATAAATGAGACAATTTTGAATAATTCATTATTAATGTTGGTTTCTACCCAACTTGTAAGTTTTTCTCTAGTATTTATAGTAATTACCGCTTCTGTTTCTTCAATCTTCTTTAAATAAGAATCATCACCTTCAAGTGTCAAACCTTTACATTGCTTTAACTTAAGATGATTGATAATATCTTTGATGTTCTTTGTAGTTAACGAAAATCTACAATTAAGAAATTGAAGTTTTTCTTGAATAGTATTTTTTGTTACTATATCAAACCACAATCTATTGTGTCTAGAAATTTGTTCAATATCATAATTGCTTTTTTGCTCAAAATACCCCCAACATTTAATTTGCTTCAATTTAGCTGAATTTATTTTAGGAAAATATGACATTCTCATGTTATTTAACAATCTATATAATTTCATCTTATTTTCAAACAATTGTTCGAAAACATTGCGATGAATTTTCTTTTTATGTGATTCAGATTCATATGAAAACCAATCACCATTCTCTGAACCAACAATTTTCCCCGTATAAGACTTCAAATCAATGATAGCAATACCCTTTTTCTTTAGGATAATTACATCCAAGTATCTATCTTCAACATAGACATTGCCAAGAACATAAATATCTTCATTGGATTCTTTATATTCTAGTTTTAAAGCATTGATAAGTTCCTTGAATTGTTTCCATTCATGCTCATATTCTTCAAAGTCTACACCACAGTATACTTTT
>BPTK01000309.1 GCA_023705905.1 Candidatus Heimdallarchaeota archaeon | reverse complement strand
TTCTCTTAAAATTAAATCCTAAATATGAAGAATTAAAATCTACACTAAAAGGATTATCAAGAATCCTTGATCTTAAGAAGATGGAAGAAAGTAAACTTGAGATAATTCATACTGAAGAATTTTTGCGATTAAAGACGATAAATTCAGGAATCTATGGCCAAGATATAATAATCATAAGAGATCAAGAAGGTAATGGATTATATATTAATTCTCAGGTAAAAGCGTTTATCCAATTTGACCAAGAACAACTCCCAAAAAACACAATAGATAGAAAATTCAAGTATAAGATTGAAAAAGAAGAAAAACTGATAGATGGTAAAATTCAGCGGATAACCGTACTTTTAGAGAGACCAAATCGAATTAAATGGGAATTATGGATAGATACTGATAAAAATCTACAAGCTTATTCTGAAAGAATAACTAAAACATTATTAGGTAAAGAAAATACAAATGCTAGTTTCCCCATTAAAGAAATAGCAAGCATAGGGGTACCCGTTCGCTGTGAAGTGTATAATATGTCTAAGACTAATAAAGCAGGGGATATTCTAATTTCAGAATTTACGATTAATAACCTTATGACTCAAATGTTTCCTAATGAAATGTTTAGAATTCCGGAAGAATATTTAGATATTAGGGAAAAATCTAAAGAAAAGACTAAAATCCATGAAACAGTTCCTATCAAGAAAATTGCATCTTTTAGGTCAGATCTTGTTCTTAGACACACTGAATATACGAGGTTCCCTGCACAAACTGAACCAAAATACGATATCCCTCTCAATATTCCCAATTGTTTAGAATCTGATTATAATAGTCTCCTTGCAATGAATATTGAGCAATTACCTCTTGAACATATAAAGAGGATTATCAACATGATAACAACGAGAATCCAAGGGTTTAGAGGGGATAATGGGAAATTTATTGTCAACTGGATGGAACAATTCGAAAATTACGCAGTTGGTATAGGTGGCGATGACCTTTATACAATGCTCTCCCTATTCTTACCCGAAGAGTATGGGTACTTTGAGGTAGACTATCCAATTGAATATGATCCAATAAAAATCTTAGATGATCTAATTAAGGTAGAAATCTCAAACATCTCGTTTGTTATAGGATTTCAAAATAAATCTATTGTTGAAAAATTAAGTTTCACTGATTTTGGTGAAATAATTGGACAATTAAAAATCCCTGAAATTAATTTTGGTGGAGATGTCGAAACTTCGCCAACTTATAAGTATATTGGGATTCAGTTAGCGCCTTCATGTCTTCGCTCCATTATTGCTGCTATACTAGGTGTATCGGCAGAATACTTACCTGTGATCGAACTTGTAGAGTCGATTCTTGTCTATGATTTTGGAACTTTTACAGGAGGAATGAGTAATTTTGATATAAATTTTGAATTAAAATGTATCCCAGGGACACATTTCTTCTTCAGAACTCAATCTTTAGAGATAGTTGGGGATCTTGATATAGACTACTCTAGCAGCATACCAATACCCCTTTATAATTTGATAAGAGATATAATCATCAATATCATACTTCATTTTTGTGAAGATAACATTTTAGAAACGCTTGTAAATGGCTTGAAAGAGATAATCGATGCCAATCTATTGAAATTGGAAATGTTCCCATTCAAACAGTTACCATTTCCCCCAAATAATATAACACAATCAAGACGAGTTGATCGATTATTAAGTAAAAGAGAAGATCATATATACTTCGAAACAAATTTTCCAACTGATATTACAAATTTTGGGGATGGTTTTGGACCCTTTTTAACTCAAATCGATGCTAGAGATTTGTATCCTTTATTATTAAAACATGGCAAGGTATTTGAACAAGAATACAAGAATTATTATGGGAGCATTGCAATTTCGCAAAATTATTTAAATCATTATCTCTATAGTTTATGGCGTGAACAGAGTGGATTTTTTTATGTATTCGAATTTGATGAACGAACAGAACTCATAGGAAGATTAAATACTATCTTTGGAAAACCCCTTGCGATTTTAAAAGTACATTTTTGGGTTGCCGCTCCACCAAGGTTAGTATACTCTCCAATTCTATGCAAAGAGAATAGAGGATATGCTACGACATTCTTTGATGATATACGACTTTGCTTAATTGGCAAAGAAAAACCCCCTGAAGGAATTGAAATTAAATTTTCAGCAGCGGTTCCAACTCAAATTGGAATTGGAGGAATAGATCATGGTAGTCCAGAAGATCCAGATACTTGTCTCACTTTAGCAAAGATTGAAGATAAAGTAATAGATCTCTATTTTGATGTAGAAAAAACTGAATTCGATAGAACTGTTGAGATTATTCAGCCTATTGAAACACAGGAAATCACTTCCCTTGGACCGACTTATGTTTCTGATCTAGATTTACTTACAGCAATGGAAGATAGTCTGAAATTTGCTGTAAATAAAGCACTTAAATCAAAAACAAGTAGTATCATAATAAATGAAGATGACACTCCATGCCATCAAATAATCAAATTGATGAGAGAAATTCCTGGTATTTTTGGACATGAGACTGGATTTTTCGCGAAAATCAATGTTGAGAAGGGAATAATGTATATCCACTTAGAACGTATTGGATTGTTCTCAGAACCAGCAAATCCTTAGACAAATAATTAGAACAAGCTTTCAATATACAACTAATTAAAATAACGCAAAAATATACCTCTCTGCTTTCATAGAAATAACAAAAACTGCAAGATGTGAAGCCTATGCTTTATTTTGCTATTTTTTTTTGAGAGTATTTATTTGCTCTTATGTTAATTACAATTTGATCAGACGGAATAAAAATAGTGCTTATCC
>BPTK01000308.1 GCA_023705905.1 Candidatus Heimdallarchaeota archaeon | reverse complement strand
AATGAGAAAAATTACCAGTTCTATCAATTAACACATAGAAAAGATTTAGAATTTAATGCACTTTTAGATTTTGTAGAATTAGATAGTTGGAATATGAATTCCTTAGTTTTTTCAGCATTAGTTGAAAAAGATAAGAATAAAGCAAGAGAATATTTCTTCAATATCCTAACTGAAGATAAGGAATTGAGTTATCAACTTTGGGGATATTTACTTTCAAACAATGAAGAATATTCAGTAGAATTCATCAATATTGGTTTAACAAGTAGACAGCTTGAAACCAGATATCAAATTCTTAATTCCCTAAACTATAAAAAAAATGAAATTTTATGTAATAGGATTGAGAATTCTGTAATCTCAGAGAATCTAAAGCATGATAACAAAACAATAAGAACTTTAATGGCGCATTTAGTTGAATATCTTGATGAAAATAAGAAAATAGATGCATTGAACACTATTTCTGAATCTAAAGATTCTGATATAAAGTCAATAGGGTTGCGTATTAGTTTTACTCATATTGGTTTAAGCTATTATAGAGCAATTTACAAATACAGCAATGTTCAAGATGTTGGTACAATTAGACCTTTATTTGATTCCTCAGGAATAAAACTTCTTCAACCAGAATCTTATGTAGACTTTTGGTTTCGGGAAAGTGGTATTATTTTAGATGACATTTATCCTGGAAAGGTATACTTTGGGATAGAAAGAAAATATCTTCAAAGTTATATAAAGGAGAAATATTCGATGGAAATAACATCTTAATTAATAGTACGAACTTTTGGTAATATTTTACCTCTAGATGATGCAATCAAGTTTTCAACTATTTATCATAGTGATTATTTAAGACCAAAGAGTTTACCATTAAATACAGAATTTCTAAATTCACAATTAGATGTTTATAAAGAGCTATTAAGATCAGAAAACAAAGATGTAATTCTTTCTATTTTGATATATATCGATGAGTTGTTTAGCATAAACTCTGATTACTTTGAAAGATTTACTGATGATTTATTACCACTTTTTGATTCTCATGATGTAAGTTTGAAAAATTATTCCCAGTTTCTATTTTTACGTCATTCTAACATTGAAAAAACTGTGTATTTTTACAAGGAAAATAAAGATAAAATAGATAAACAAGTTCTTTGGTGGGCTTTAGGAGAAAGAAATGAAAAGGAACTTGAAAATATACTAATTGAAGATTTAAAAACATGGGAAATTTGTAATATAAAAGAGATTCTTCAATCAGTACTCCCATTTACAATTTTAACAAAATCTATCTTTATAGAAACATGGAAATTACTTGTTCAATATTTTGAAAAATATGAACTTGATTCATATCGTTATGCAGGACTTCTTAATAGAAACTCTCTTCTAGTCTATTTGGATTGGATGTTCGTCCGTTCTCTTGGATGCGGAGAGGGATCTTATAAACCAAATCAGGAAAAAACAATAACCGAAGGAATTGAATTTATACAAAAATATGTCAATCCTCAATTTCAGATTGTTGAAGATGAAATTATAGATTTCATAATTGAACTATCTGAAAGTAAGAGTCGATATTTATTCGAGTTAGGAAACGAGTTATTATTAGAACTTGGAAAAAACAGCTTCAAATTCCTTGCATCACAAATTAATGAAAAAACAGATAATAAAATTACAAATCTGCTTCTTAGACACTTTGATGAGCTTGATATTGAAGATAAAATTGTACTTACAAAACTGCGTTTCACAATGTTTGAACAAGATGAAAGTCAACATGAATATTTTGCAGAAAAATTTTCACAACTTGAAGAATCGCATATAGGAATTTTGGATATCTTAGAGTTTTTGTTAAAGAAACATGATAAAAGTAATCTGATATTTTATGGTTCCACTGCTTATTTTGCTTCTTTAATATGGGATAAACATGTACCTGAGCTTCTTAAGTTAGATTTTAATTTAGTTAGTAGTTGGTTGTTAGATATAGCTAAGCAAAATATCATATCTTCAATCAATTTTTACAGATTTCCTCGAATATTTGTAAAGAAACTCATCCATTTCTTTTCTGAAAAAGAAAATTATATTTCAACAATTTATTCAAAATTGTTTTTTGCTTATTATTCCAAACCATATTGTGCCAGAACATATTTCTGGGAAAGAATCTTAGAAAAAGAAGATTAGTGCAACAACAGAAATACGAATATAGTCAGCTCCTTTTTACAATATTCGAAGATTTTTACATCTCCAAATTCTGATACTTGTATGATATTATTGATAACTATGTCTTTTAAGGGGGGAAATACACTTGCGTCACTTACAAACAAATTACTTATTTTAGTCTCCTGATTTTCATCTACTACTTTTCCAATTGGAGCTGTACAACAAGGATGACCTGATTCATGCACCCCCTAGTTATAGTCTCGGGTTTTGCTCCTGAAGTTAGCAGTATCTTCTTGTTTATCTCATAAGCTTCATCTAAGCTCTCATGGTTTTTTTTTGTTAGAGATTTTTTACAGATAATGTGAAAGGAAAAGTAGTGTCCAAAAGTAAGATGTCTTCAAATACATTATCTTTTGTTGGAGTTTCTAATATTGGGTTACTAAGGTTCTTCTACATAGTTTGGAACTACCAAGAAGGGGATCTTAATACAAGAACTATTATTTGAAAAGAAAGAAAAAAGAAGGATTTTGGGAAACTTCTAGAAGAATACTATATTACAAATTAATCACTCAAGTCTTATAAGAATCTTTTATTTTAAACAGAACAAAAAAAAAGAAAAAAATAAAGCTGTAATTATTCAGTTTTAGTGTTTAATGGAAAGAAAAGGGAAATTGTTCCTAGTATCAGC
>BPTK01000307.1 GCA_023705905.1 Candidatus Heimdallarchaeota archaeon | reverse complement strand
CGATAGTTTTTACACTATTTACATCCTTGCGTAATTCAGGATGAGCTACCATTATTATTCTCATGACTGGACCAATTTTCGCTTCTCCATGCTCTAAAGCATTTTGAACAGCGTATTTTTCGCAGATTTCTTCAATTGAACTCATTCTAAGTTTCTTGTTGATAAAAGAATAATAAATCTTTAGTATTTAGATAAGAAAAAGAAAAAAAAGGAAAAGTAACTTACTTTTTCCTGATTACAAAACAAATAGTACCGATAAATGATATCAACAAGATGATTGAAAGGATACTGCTTGCATATTCTGGTATAAATTCGATACCTACAGGAGAACTTAGAGGGTATGGATCACTGTTCAATGCAGTACCATCAATAGAGTAAGGACCAGGGCTAATGTAGTCAGCCCAGTAATTTCCTTCATTTGTTCCTGTATCATACCATGTTGCATTTTGGGAAGTTAAAAGACCGCTTTCGTAAGCTTGTTGTCCAAGTCCAGCATTGTTTCCAATGAAGTTGTTGTGATGTATTCTATTATAAGGAGAACCAGAATCCTTGTATACTCCATACCATGCATTATTTTCTATCTGATTGAATATAATATCAACATAGCCAGAAGACAACACATGCATACCATAGACACCATTTAATGAAGCTGTATTATTTTCCAGAATTGTCCTATCAGAGTAATATATTCCAAAGCCTGTAACTACATTGTTTGAACAGTTATTATATCTGAAAGTATTATCATTAGTAAATTGATTAGTTATACCCCACTGTCCATTTAGCACACAGGTATTATTCAAGATTAGGCTGAATTCAGATGCATTATCAATGAATATTCCTTCACCCCCATTAGAAGAGCAAGTATTATTTTCTATCCAAAGACTATCTGAAAAGTCTAAACGTATTCCTACATGAAAATTATTCAAACATTTACAGTTTATTATTGTTGCACCATCACAGTTTACTAAGTGAATTCCTATCCCATCTCCACCTAAAGTATTAACACATGTACAATTATCTATAGTCACTAAATCTGGAGACGCATCTACTATTTTGATACACACTTCTATCGCGGTTACCCAGCAATTGCGGATGATGAATGAAACATTGAAACCTGTACCTCCTCCACTTGCGTCAATTAGAATCCCAAATGGACCGCCACTTGTTACATTGTAGTTTTCAATTAAATAAGGATCTTCTGTAGTTCCAGTTCCTGGAAAATTATATCCAAGTGGACCAAAATCTTCATCTGTTGTAATTAGTATGTCAGGAATTTCAATCATGTCTTCTATTGTGATTTGTTCATTAGGATTGTTTTGTAATGAGAGTGTTGTTTGTGAATTCGAAATCATATTTAGACTGAATATTAATAGGAAAATCCCAATACTCAATCCCATTTTACTTGTTTTTCTCATGATATCACCAATTATTAGCTCTAATAAAATAAATAGTATATTTAGCTTATATATATTCCTTGCAAATCCATTTTTTTGAGAGAAAAATCTATTTGAGTGAAAAATTATGCCTTTGGATTTGAGTAAATTCAGTTTTTAAAAGAAAAAGAGAAAAGGAAGAAATGATTACCTTTTTCGAAATACAAAACCAATAATGCCTATGAATGATATTAGCAAAATTATTGTAGATATACTGCTAGAATACTCTGGTATAAGTTCAAGATCTACAGGAGAATCAAGAGGGTAGGGATCATAGTTTGAAGCAGTACCATCAATGTCATAAACACCTGGGCTAATATAATCGTCCCAGTAATTTCCTTCATTTATTGCTGAATCATACCATTCACAGTCTCTATGACCTGTAATATAATCTTCAATAGCTTGTGATGTTCCTCCTACATTGTTTCCAATGAAGTTGTTATGATGAATTACACATTCATCAGTGTTGTTAACTATATCAACACCATAATCTCCGTTGCCTTCAATTTTATTAAATTGTATGCGAGCATAATCAGAAGAAGCTAGGTATATACCTTGCATTCCATTCTCACATATTGAGTTATTTTCTATGATTAAATATAGTGAACTTACTATTTCAAATCCTATGTTGCCATTATTTGAAATTTCATTATAGACATAGGTATTAGAATAACTCACCTGATTAGCTATTCCATGTAATCCGTTCTCAACTAATTTATTTCTCTTAAACATGCCATTATCTGATCCATTATCTACATAAAGTCCTTCATCACCATTTTGATAGCAAGTATTATTTTCAATCCACAAAGCTGTAGATGTATCAACTCTTATCCCAGTATGGAAATTATAATTGCACTGACAATTAATCACTGTTGCTCCGTTGCATCTGATAAGATGAATACCTATACCATCTCCAGCAATTGTATTTACACAGGTACAGTTGTCTATAGTTACTAAATTTGGTTGTGCATCTATTATTAGTATGCAAACATCAATTGCTGTTATCCAACAATTTCTTATTATGAAATTTACATTTATTTGACCGCTAGCTGTTCCATTGATTAATATCCCCCATGGACCTCCACTTGTTATGTTATAGTTCTCTATTACATAAGGATCATCAGGAGATCTAACACCTGAAGTAGCGTAATCTGTGAAATTGTCATCATGTGTTATTATTATATCTGGTATCTCAATTAAATCTTCATTTGTGATTTGCGCGTTGTAATCTTTTTGTTGCGATAATATTATCTGAGAATTTGAAATTAAACCTAGACTGAACAGTATCAAGAAAAATCCAATACTTAATCCCTTTTTATTTGTCTTTTTCATGTTATCACCAAAAATTAGTTCTAATTGTATATTTGGTGAGTATAATTTATATATCTTCCT
>BPTK01000306.1 GCA_023705905.1 Candidatus Heimdallarchaeota archaeon | reverse complement strand
GATCGTTTCACGTGACTGGAGTTCAGACGTGTGCTCTTCCGATCTCCATCTCAAAGCAGTTAGTTTCATATTCTTTCAGGGCTAGAATGAACAAATTCTTCTCGTTCTTTTTTGAACCTAATGACTTTGTTGCCCAGAACATTAGATTACTGTCTGTAACTTCATTCAAAAAGAATCTAACTGCTTTGAGATGGTTTTTTGGAATTGAACCCAAGAACGTTACTGTTTGAGAGCCCCCTTCAGATAGCATAAATTCCATCCCCTCACCCTTCATTACTTCTACTGTAGGGAGATATAATTCAAGCTGATTCTTTTCTTTTTTCAGTTGATTGCTCTCTGAGAAAGTATCTTCAATTTCTTTCTCGTAATCATTGAGAAAGTTCTCTATAAATGCTTTAGAATGAACTAAATCATCAACAATTTGAAAATGTTCACAAGAATCAACATCTGATTTCTTTAAATCCAACATTTCACTGATTTTCTTTATTCTTGCTAGATATTGTGTAAATTCCATACGCCTCTTGGCAAGGGAATCAACGGTAATTTTGTCCAAAGAACCGATTTTTACGGGGTGGATTGAATTCAAAGAACGGACAAATGAAATAAATTGACGTGCATTATTGCTTTTGGTTTCCATTTTTACAAAAGAAGCTTTTTTCGGGAAAAATAACCCACCTTCAGGTTCAACCCCTCTATGAGACAAATGTGGTACATGTTTCTCTTTTTCTTTTTGAACTACTTTAGATTCAGCTATTATCAGATTATCTTCCTCTTTCTTTGGTTTCTGATATGAAAATGGAACTTCATCAAGAACAGAAAACTTAGGCTGTATTTGCAATAACTCTATTTCTTTTACAAAATTATCGTAATTTTTTTTCTCCACCCAGCCCCAGATTGTAAACATTTTTTCATCTGTACGACCTTTCTCTTCTAATGTTAGAAGAGCGACGTCATATTTTATTGAGTCAATGTAGAAGACAATTTTCAGTGATAAATCTCTTAAATACCCTTCTAATTCTTGCTCTGTTTTTTCCAGTTCAGAAGTTAGCATAGAATAAAGATCGTTTACAGTTGTAGAAGAGGTATAATCTTTAATAGTTTTGAGAGAAGATAAGTCTAAATTTGTAGGTTCAAAATAATTTTGTTCAAGAAGTTCTTCTACATTTTCCTTGAAATCCAATAAGGAAATACAAATTATTGTTTTTGTTTTTTTTCCCTCAGTGGCAACACTCCACAAAAATATTTTACCACCAGTAATTTCATTTAAATAAAAACGAAGTATGTCTTCATAGGATGAAGGAATCTCACCATAAATAGTAAATGTTCTGGAATTGGAAGATAAAAGATCAATTGTAAATTTATCTTTCTCAATTTGACGTTTGAAATTGTTTAAACCTTTAAGAATACGTTCTTCTTTTTTCAACTGCATGTGTTTGGTAACTTGTGTTGATACTTTTTCTTCATACTGACTAAGAAAAGATTCTATCTCACTTTGCAGTGTTAAAATATCTATGGTTTTCTCAAAAGTCTGATCTTCTTCCTTTGCAGAATCGTCAAAGGGTAATTTGATTAAATTACCTATCTTTACCAAGCGTGAGAAATAGTTTTCAAGATTATCTTTTATTTCTTGAATTCTTGCTTGTTCTTTTGGACTTTGAGGATCTACTATTATTTGGTCATAGTAATTTAAAGTAACAATTTTACTTAACAAGTTTAAGGTATTGTCCTTTGGAATCTGTATTTTGGATAAAACGACTTTTGCCATCTATTTGACACCAATAGTTTCTATAATCACGATTAGAGAATTTTCACAGATTTTAAAATGTTCCTCTGTGGCAGAAGAAATCAAAAATAGCAAATCACCTAGCATAGGGTGAAATTATCCTTATTACAGTTAATAAAAGGAACTAAGGAAAAGTGGGAAAAAAAGAAAAAAAAAGCGTTTTGGGTGAATTATTTCTTATATTTCTTGAAAGCTATCATGGCAGCTAATCCTAGGAAGGATAGAAAGACTAAACCAGTGATACCAGCCTCTGTTGGAATTTCAAATATTAATTGGAATCCAGCATCTTCAACAAGAGATCGAGCTATATCTAAATCGTAGGTGTAGGGTTCAAGTGTATTATCATAACCAACGACTGAATCTGGTACAGCAGTTGTAGCTGGAGCACCAAGACCATTCAAAATCTCGTCAACTATAATATCACGAGGAGTTGCATGACTGATTGCTTGTCTAATGAATTTAGCTGCTTCTGCAGTTCCTACTGGAGTTAGTTCTCCGGTTCCCATGACAGGATGTTTCATATTAATAGACATTTCTTGGTGTGAAGGATCCTTAACTAGAACACCTTCAATACCCGCAACACCTTCAAAATCAGATAAGTCTGGGAAGTATTGAGCATCCATAATGTCAATATCACCTGCCATTAATGAAGCAACAGCACTATCTTTACCAGAGATGTAGGTAAGATAGAAATCTTCCAGAACTATAGGTGTTCCATGCCAATATGGGTTAGGTACGCAATGTGCAACACTTAGTATTGGATCGTAATCTGCTAACATCATAGGACCACAAGACATGACTAGAGCGTCACCTACGCCTGATGCTGGGTCTAATGGAACTTCGTTGAATATATCGTAACCAAATGAGCTAATAGCTGTTTCAACTTTTGTCTTTTGGATAAGAGGGTTGTATAGAAGACTTTCAGCTAAATTGAAAACACCAGTTAGTTCGAAGAGAAGTTCTCCACCTGCTACATCAGGACCAACAACTGAGATTGAATCATTTGAAGCAAACCAGTATGTGTAAGTTCCGTATGAACCAGAACCAA
>BPTK01000305.1 GCA_023705905.1 Candidatus Heimdallarchaeota archaeon | reverse complement strand
CGAGGATACATACCTACAACAAAGATAAAATCTCCTCTAGTTTTAAAATAATAATCTACACCTTCCATTTTAATGCAATAGAGTTGAGTACCTAATTCTCTGGAGAATGCGATCATGGCAGCACTGAAACCTGAAAACAAAACCTCATCTAGAACTTCATTAACATAAGACCTATGATAAACTGTAACCCCGCTTAAATCAATAATCGTAAAACGTAATAGCGGTGGTTTGGAGGGTATACCTTGGTTTTTTAGTCTAGATTTAGTATTTAGATTCACGTTCAATCCATCTTTTTATTCTCAGAATAGTATATACAGCCCACCATATTAAAAGTATATTGTGAAAAAATGAAAGTAAAAGGATACTATTTCCTTTTCTTCAAATAAATAATAAAACCTGAGATTGAAATTACTCCGAAGAGAATAAAAGGTATATATGTCCCATATTCAGGAATTGCAGGGTCAGATATAGTAATTTGGTTAGTATAGGAACCAGCAATACTATAAGTTGCAGTAACTTCTAGAATATCTCCGTGGGTAGCATCGATATTGAAGCTATCTTCATGCTGAGTATCAGAAGTTTGGCTGGTGTAAGGTTGAATAGTTTGTGGTACGTCGTTCTTCCATATCTGAATTGTAACAATGAAGTGACTGGGGTCAGAAACTGTGTGAGATACAATAACTTCAAGTGTTTGAGTTCCAAAATCATACGATAAAGCAACATTACTTGGAGAATGAGCTTGTACATCTAATAGCATAAAAGATGATGCAATTACGACCAAAAGAGACATAATAACTAATTTATTGTGTTTCATAAGATAACCAACTGATCGGGAAATCTACTTAACTTTTTTTAACAGATTTATAAAAGCAAGTTTTTAACAAATATTTCTAAATTCATTAGAATAACTTTATTAAATAGCATTAAAGTTAAACATCGCGAACATTAACAAACATGGTGATAATATGTATTGTAATAATTGTGGTGCACAAATACCTGATGGAACAAAGTATTGTACTAACTGTGGTGCAGATTCTGGATTAGCTGCTCAACCTGCTAAAGCTCAATCTCAACCGGAATATTCAACTCCTCAGCAACAGAGTGCTCCTTATCAACAAACAACACCTCAATATTCAGGAACACAACCTTTTACTCCTCCCCCAGCGCACTATCATAAGAGAAAAGAGCCTGCGCTTGCAGTAATTCTGTCATGGCTTGTAATATTGGGTTCAGGACATATTTATGCAGGAAAACCCGGCAAAGGTATTGGCCTATTTTTTGGTGGAATTGCTTGTATTGGAGTAACCTATGGAGGGATTTTTATGATGCTCGGGTATTCAAGCATGGGTGTTTCAATAGCACTGATGGCTATAGGAGGCATCGGTGCAGCAATTCTTGCTTTATACACTCACATCGATGCTTATAGGACTGCTAATAAATATAACACGTTCTTACAATTAAACGGTAGACCACCTACCTCTAATGATAATTGGTAAACTACCTTTTATTTTTTCTTCTGAAGAAATGTTTTTATTATTCGATATCTGAAAATATTCCATGCGTGCTTTAATAGTATTAACTCACTCTGAGTGTAAAAGGTTAATTGCAAGAGGATTAAAAGAACATCCTGAGGTTAAATATGCTCTTGATGAAGGAAAAATATTTGTCTCTAGAGGATCAACCACTGCATATGTTTTAGAAGAATTAACAGGTATTCCTTTTGAAAAACACCATTATGTTGCAGGTCAAATGACTGGTGATAGAGAAAAGCTTTACAGATATGGAAGTCTAAAAGGCGAAAAACGATTAAAAGAAATTGTTATTGATAAGGGTGTTAAACATGAAATTAATAATGTTCATGATGAACTCAGCAAATTTGAACCTGGAGATGTCATCTTTAAAGGTGGAAACACTCTGGGAACAGATGGTATTGCTGGTGTCTATATGGCTCATCCTGAAGGAGGAACAATTGGTGGAATATTACCACATGCTATTGCTAGAGGTATTAGTATTATCGTACCAATCAGTCTTTCCAGAACAATTGATGATAGTGTCTGGGAACTCTCTCAAATACTTGGAAATCAGACAGTAGATCCAGAGTATTGCATGGGTCTCCCAATAGGGATAATGCCTATTCCTGGGGAAGTCTTTACAGAACTGGAAGCTTTCGATGTTCTCTATCCAGAATTAAATATTTTTCATATCGGTTCCGGTGGAGTAGGAGATGGTGAAGGTTCCTTACATTTCTTGCTAGTAGGAGAGGAAAATGAAGTTAAGCAAGCTTATGTTGACCTTGTCGAACTTATCAAAGCTGAAGAACCTTACACCCCTGATGTAGATTAATATTAATCTCCTCCTCCCCTATTTTTTTTGTTAAATACTAGTATATAAAAGAGAATTAGCACTTTGTCTTATCTAAGACTATTTTTGTTTGGTGTTGCATTATGATAGATGGTAGTTATAAAATTCCCGAGCCAGTAAATGAGAAAATATTGCGTTTTCTACCTGGAAGTAAGGAGCGAGACGAACTTAAGAAAACTCTAAGAATGATAAATGAGATAATTGATATCCCCTTAATTATTCATGGGAAAGAGATATTTACAGAAAAAAAAGGAGAAAATAGGTCTCCAGATGATCACTCAAAGATTCTAGCAAATTATAGTATGGCAGGAAGTTCAGAAGTGGATCAAGCAATAGCTTCAACACTTAAAGCTAAAGAAACATGGGAAACCTTCCATTGGACAGAACGGGCTGCTATTTTCCTAAAAGCAGCTGATTTAATTGCAGGTCCTTATAGACAGAAAATGAATGCAGTTACAATGCTAGGTCTAGGAAAAACTG
>BPTK01000304.1 GCA_023705905.1 Candidatus Heimdallarchaeota archaeon | reverse complement strand
GTTCTAAACCAGTGATGAAAATACAAGAGTTAGAGGATTTCATTGAGGGAATAGTTTTAGCTAAACCTGGTGTTCCATTCAAATGACTTAAAATAGGATTTATTAAATTCAATGGAGTATAAGCGGAGAATTTCTAACGAGTGAGGATGCTTATAAACTTGTAAAAGAAGAAATTCACAAATCATTAAATTCGAATACTAGTCAGTAATTTTTTTCCTACTTTCTTAAACTTCCACAATTTAATCTTAACTTACTATTTTAGGTAGAAAATTCAAAAAGACGGAAAAAAATATTCAATGACTTATACATAATCTCAAAGTATCCATTTTCATTTGAAATAGTCCTTAAAGAATCTAAAGAAGAATCTAAAATAAAAATAAAACAAAAGAAATTTAATTGTTTTTTATTTGTTCGATAGCTCCAATTATACAGGAGATTTTCTCAATCAAATAATTAGCTACATCTTCAGGGATTTTACCCTTCTCCAAGAGAAAATTTATCTTCGTTATCGTATATTCTAATTTACATTGGGTATTATCTAAGATAGAATCAATACTATAACCCATTGAAATCTTAAATAGTGCTAACTCAAGAAACTTTGCAGAACACGAGATACTAGCGATAAGACATCTCCCTACGCTCCATGGAATCTCATCCTCAATATAGTCCTTTAAATTGAGCAGCTCAACTTCGATTAAAGCTATCTCGTACGCTTGTTCCTCTCCTATAGACGCTCCCATTAGAACTACAATGTTGTTCCTTATTCCACGTAATGATTCTATTATATAATCTGCGTGATCATCTTCAATCAATTCCTTTCTATTAAAAATCTCTGTTCTAAGTTCAGCAAGCCGTATAGATAGCTTTGCCAGGCGAGCGTGAAATAGAGCACATGTAATACTTCCGTCTGCGAAGTAGTTCAATGCTTCATACAAACGATCTTGTGTTTTTGATAACTTCCTATTAAGAGAACGAGCTATGCTATGATATAGATTCTCGTCTATATAATTCTTTAATTCTTCTATTTGTCCAATAATATATTCGCAAGTAGGATAGAAAACATTCTCAAAAGTACCGGTAATATAAGAGGATGATGCATCATCTGGGCGATCATCGTCCCCATCCTCAACTTGAATTACAACTTCAGATGTTCCGCTTTGAAAGAGCCACTGATTTTCAAAAATAAATGAATAAGTATTCCCGTATTGAATTTGTGTAATTGGATCAACTAATTCTCCATTAATAAATGTTGAAATATCTCCTATTCCACTTTCATCGATTGCATTAAAGGTAACATTTATTTCAGAAATGCTCGGAAAAATTATTAGGTTTGATAATTCTGGTGATATTATATCGTCATCTAATATCTCTTGGTCTCTCGTTAGTACGGTTGTGAGAGAATCTACAATTAATGTCCTATCATTGTCATTATCTCTTGCAGAAATTTCAATGGTATAAATTCCTAAATACGGCGGTAGAACCCAAGATCCTATCGCTGTCCCCTCAGGATATATGGTGTAATCGTCTAACCCTTCCGTGGATTCATAAGTGATAGTAACATTTATTTCACTTATCCCAGAATCTATATCGAAAATATTCCAATCAAAATAACCTGGATTGCTGTCAAGACCGCTTCCAGTATAGTCAATAAGAATTTCTGGAGGTGTAGAATCATCATCTATTATATCTATTGTAATTTCTACCGTTTTAGTTAATGCATCATCTACCCTATCATTATCATTATCAGTAGCAGTAAACACAAAATTATGAGTTCCGAGACTATTTGGTACAGGATAGGCTCCACTGGGATCAACAGAAAGCCCAGAATCATCCGAAGCGGTCACGATAATTTCTCCAGGATTCCCATCAGTTCCATCTCCAGTATAAATATAAATTATTTCTGGATATGAAGTATCATCATCAATTATAGTAACTGAGTCAGATTCAAAGCCTAAATATCCATCATTGTTCTCAACTTCTACATATATAGTATGCTCTCCTAAAATATTTGGAACATCATAATCACCTAACATATCTCCTGCAAAATCTCCGTCAATCAAGACATAAATTGTCTCTTCATTAATCCCACTCTCATCGTCATAAGCGAATACATTCCATTTTCCAGAATTTCCATCTGTTCCATCTCCATCTTGATATTGAATATAGATACTGGGTGGTGTTGTGTCTTCTTTAGGTGTTGCAATGAATATCTCCCAGTCATTCCCATCAAATCCAATCCATGTCATCAGCCCATCATGAATCTGAGGATAAGAATCACCATAATCATTATTTGTGATCTGGGTAGTAATCCCTGTGTTTGAATCGTAAAGAAGTATCTCCCCATCGTGCCCATCCCATCCACGCCATGTTATCAGCCCATTATGAATCTGTGGAAAATAATCTGAGTGGTCATTGTCTGTGATTTGGGTAGTAACACCTGTGCTATAATCGTAGAGAAAGAGATCCCAGTCATTCCCGTCATGTTGAATCCATGTTATCAATCCACCATGAATTTCAGAAAATTTATCAGAAAATATATTGTCTGTGATTTGGGTAGTAACACCTGTGCTATAGTTGTAAAGAAATATCTCAAAATCGTAGCCATCCTCTCCCCACCATGTTATCAGCCCATCATGAATATTAGGAGACCAATCATCGTAATTATTGTCAGTGATCTGGGTGGTTATCCCTGTGTTATAATCATAAAGAAATATCTCATCGTCATTCCCATCCCATCCATACCAAGTTATCAGCCCATTATGAATCTGTGGAAAATAATCTGAGTGGTCATTGTCTGTGATCTGGGTGGTAACACCTGTGTTATAATCGTAAAGAAATATCTCA
>BPTK01000303.1 GCA_023705905.1 Candidatus Heimdallarchaeota archaeon | reverse complement strand
TTCCAAGTATTGTATTTACGGGCCACTATGACCCAGACTTTTTAGACATTGAGCCCTGGGAGATACGATGGCCAAAGTCCTAGGTAATAGAAAATTAAATAAGGAGGATTAATTAAGTGGTCGAAGATAAATCTGTTAAAAAGAAGAAATTTGATGAAGTAGAACCTTTTATAGATGAAGGTCCGATTGTAACTATTAAAGGTAAAGAATATAAACTAAGGAGATTAAATATTGGTGACATTTTCAAGCTCGGTAGAATATTAGGTGTAGGTGCTGCAGGTATGGGTAAGGAAATCGGCAAAATGGACTTGAATCCTGGTGTGCTTGCAGGTCTACTCTTAGTAAGCTTTCCATACGCAGAAAAACAGTGTTTAGAATTTATTGCCAGTATTATTGACGTAAAGGTGGAGGATTTAAAGAACCCTGAACTATTTCCAGTAGATTCGATTCTCGACATATTAAAGGTTCTTGTAGATCACGAAGACGTTAAAGCTTTTTTTACGAAACTAGCCGGACTTCTAAAGATGCCGGTGATAAAGGAACTTTCGAAAAAGGTCTAGACCTAATTGAAGAACGTTATGGTTGGACTGATAAGATAATTAAGGAGTTGCCTTATACTCGGTATTTGCAAGTTTTAAGAGTCTCATCTCAACAAAAAGTAGAAGACTTGAGAATGGGAATGAGGCAGCAAGCGTACCTGGGCTGGCTGATTTATCTAATGCAACCTACTACTAAAAGAGGTCGAAAGATGTCCTTTCAAAGTTGGCTCGAGAATTTTGGACTGTTGGAAAAGAAAACAAAGGAAGAGAGAGTAGAAGATGTAGAAAAAATGAAAAGAAAATCTCTGGAAATTGCCCAGAAAATTGTTGAGATGGATCAGAAGAAAAAATAGGAGTTGATTTGATAAAATGGTAAAAGGCTCAAAGAATTCAGAAGAAGTTAATAGAAAAAACTCTGAGTCTCAAATAAAGCGGTTTGCTAATATGTCTATTGAAGAGTCAAAGCATTTTTCAGAAGTGATGAGTAAAGTTTTAGAACAAAGATGGGCAAATATGTCTGAAGAAGAAAAGAAAAGAACTGCAGCTAAGAAGTCAAAATCACAGAAAAAACGATTAGCTAGTTTTAGTGAGGAAAAAAGAGCCAAGATAAATCGCAAAATGTCTGAAGGAGCTAAGAGAAAATATGCCAAGATGACTAAAGAAGAAATAATAGAACTATGCGCAAATCGTCCTAATTTTGGAGCAAATATAAAGGATTGGTATGCTAGTTTAACTCCAGAAGAGGTTAAGATTAGAAATCACAACGTTAGCAAAGGTATAAGAAAATGGATGAGTTTGCTGACGGAAGAAGAAATGTATAGACATTTTAGACTTCAGGCTAATCCATCTTCTATTGAAAAAATGATTTGGGAAGAATTGGACAAATTAGGAATTGAATATGAGAAACAGGTTCCGTTTGTTGGCAATAGGTTTATTGTTGATATTTATATTCCTAGCAAAGGAGTAATAATTGAATGCAATGGAGATTGGTGGCACAATTATGAAGTCTTCCCTAAAAAGAAAATTCGAGATGAAGCGCTTGAGAAATATGCTGATAAAATCGGTCTTAAAGTAATATGGCTATGGGAACACGATATTAGAAAAGATCCTGAACAAGCACTTAGAACGGGATTGAGAGGTGTTAACTTTGCCAGGATTTGAAGTTTTTCGCATGCTTGGAACTGTGGCAATCAATAGGGATGCCGCTCTAAAAGATATTAAAGCGGTTGAGGCACAAGCTAAAAAAACCACAACAGCGATGGGAAAGTCATTCCAAAAATTTACCGGATATGTAGCAAACCATTCTGCCCAAATTAAAAAAGCAGGTAAATACATGACCGTGTTCGGTGGTATTGCTACTGCTGCCTTTGCCCTAACTGTGAAGAGTGCTGCCGCATTCGAAGAACAACTTGCTAATGTAAGTACAATGCTCGACGAATCTGCTATGCAAATCCTGCCGGAGTACAGAAATGAATTACAACGCTTGTCAGTAGACTTTGGAGAGTCAACTACAACATTGTCAAAAGGTCTTTATGATATTTTATCCGCAAGTATACCCCCAGCAGAAGCAATGAAAGTATTAGAGATTTCTGCTGCAGCGGCAGCGGCCGGTCTTACCGATACTGGAGTCGCTGCTGATGCAATAACAACAATATTAAATTCCTATGGAATGTCTGCTGACCAAGCCGGCTCTGTAAGTGACAAACTCTTTGCGATTGTAAAAGGTGGGAAAACTACATTTGCAGAATTAGCACCGGCAATTGGAAAAGTTGCCGCTACAGCATCAATGGCAGGTTTGGATTTCGATGATTTAGGCGCTGCGATTTCGACACTTACGAGAGCAGGTATTAGAACGGATGAAGCAATGACTTCGATCAATGGTGTATTGCGAGCATTTTTAGGACCAACAGAAGAAGCGATAGAGGTTGCAAAAGAGTTTGGTCTTGAGCTAAACACTAATACCTTGAGAACTGAAGGTCTAACTGGAGTAATGGGTAAGTTAAAAAATGCAACTGCAGAGCAACTCGCTGTAATATTTTCAAATATTCGAGGCATGAAAGGAATAGCAGCAGCTTTAGGGGATGCCGAAGGGTATGCAAGAGATTACGCTCTGATGTTAAATTCTGCTGGACTAACCCAAGAGGCCTTTGAGAAACAGTCTGCTACCTTAAATTTTGCATTAAAGCAGTTAAAATCTATGTTCGAAGTTCTAAAAGTTACTATAGGAGATGTTCTGGTCCCTGTTGTGAAAGGTATTGCTGAAAGAGTTATGGAAGCCCTTAAAGGATTCAAAGAATGGGCTGATGCACATAAACCATTAGTTGAAATTTTGGTAAAAG
>BPTK01000302.1 GCA_023705905.1 Candidatus Heimdallarchaeota archaeon | reverse complement strand
AGAGCTGATTTATCACCCCAATCTTCTTTTATTTGTTCTGCAATCCTTGAATAGTTCTCAAGGAACTTTTTACCAACTGCACCTAATTCAAGTAAACTTGCACTTCCATCTCTAGCAGCTCTAACATCTAAAATCCTCAGAAAATGAGCTACACTAATTTCAGAATTTATCCTTCCTAATACTCCTTCCTCAAACACTTTGTATATACATTTTGAATAGAAACTTTTCGGTAATTTTTTAATCCTTTTTTTTATTAAATCATACTCATTTTCAATATCATGATGTCTAAGGAAAGCTCCATCAACTTCTCTCATATAAAGTTCCGTATGTCTTGTTAGTTCAATATCATATTTTCTAGAAAGAGTTATTTGATGTGTTTTTTGTGAGGATTTTGCTTGATTCCCCGTGAAATCTTCTGCTATTTTTACATTATTTCGATTTTCCTTTCTATTATTATTTCTAGTCTTTTCATTATTCACACCATTATTATCATATTTAGATATTAATTCCCCTTTTTTTTCCTCTGTTATATTTTCTAGTATATCAACCCCTATCTCACTATCAGCACTGCGGACATAGATCTGCTCTGTAATATAATATTCCCCTAATTTTGGGATTTTATTGGATACATCTATCAGTAACCTATGTGCTAATCTAGATGAAATGCTCAGAAGCTCAGAAAAACGGTTTACAGGAACTTGAAGTTTTATAGAAATGTCTTGAATAACAAGATTGACAATCTTCTGGAAATGGTTATTGTATTCTATACTAGATAAAGGTTCTTCCTCAATCATTGAGTTTATTTCGGTATCATCCCATCTAATGTTCCTTACCTTTATTCGTCCAGACTTGAAGAAGTTTTTAACTAATCTCTCAAATTGTTTTTCTTTTGTTTTACCCAACCAAACAAGAAGAATAATTATACTTAAGAGTATGAATGTAACAGAAAGTGTCCCAAGAATTCCAAGATTGGGGCTATTTTGTTGGATATAAATGAAAAGAGTAACCCAGGATGAAAAAAAGAGGAAGAGAATGAAAATCCCAAGAAACTTGGTAAATCGGAAAAAATCTTCATAGAAAGTATCACTAAAAGCAAGATAGAATGCAGAAAATGCTACAAGAGTTGAGGAATAAACACTGACCATGAGACAATAAAATCCTACTGTCCCCAGTACAATAAGCTTAACTTCTTGGATTTCCCTAGAAGCAATTTCGTTAAGTCGGTCAATAATTATACTAAGACAGATTATATTCGTTATAACTTGAACAACTGTTAATGGGAGTAATAGCATTCGAGATAAAGATTCTTTTGCCTTTAGGTACCACTCTTTAGTCGATTGTAGCAATTTAGATAAGTGTCCATACTGTGTATTGTGACCAACAATTTGAATTTCTAAGTCATCTACTTGAGTTTCTCCTTCAATGCTCTCTTGTTTCTCCTCTCTATTAGAAAGGATTCGAACTATTAAAAGTGTTAACCCAAGGAATATGATGCCATATTCAATGTAAAGCAATGACAATTTAGACGGATGGATCGGTTCTCTGTCACTATTACTTTCTACTGGAGGGGTGGGAGGTTCAGGGATTGTTATATTGTATGAATTGGAAGGGAGTAGAATATATTTTAGGTTACTTAATGTTATAGTTTGTCCATCACCATAAATAGACAAGGTGATAGTTACATCATACATTTTATTGTATAATATTTCTGACTCCGTGACATTTATCTGATCCTCATAAGTTATAGGGTGGTCAATAACCGTTTGCCAATTAAGTTTCATTAGGATATCTATTTGCCTAATAGAAGATCCAAACTCGTCAGTTAGAGAAAACAAGAGGGAGACATTACATTTCAAATAATACAAATTCGTTTTGAAATAATCTCTATAGGTAAGTACAAGGGGTTCAGAAAGTGGTGTATGATGTACTTCTGTCTCTACTAATTCTCTTACCAAAGGGTTTTGTTCGGTTAGTTCCGGTAGAGGTTCGATAGCAACATAGGTGGTGTTGAGAATGTAAAAAATCCCATATCCCTGTGCCCTCCCTTGAATTCTAAAAGTTAAAGGATCATGATAGTTGGTAACTTGTGATTGAACAAGAAGAGTTTGAGGGGAGTTAATTTGTTCAGTTTCGGAGATCTCACCAGAATTTAGTACTTTCGCACCTAGCTTAATTTCGTAAAATATCGCAGGAAAAATTGCTGTACCAATACAACCATACTGAATGTCAATCTGTAGAATTTGCTCTAAGCCGATTGACACAGGTTTGAAAGAGGATAAATCAAAAACATAATTAACATCAATATTTTCCCATGCTAACCAAGCGTAAGTGTTTACAGGAAGAATACTTTCAATATTAATTCCATTTCCAATTAAACAGATATTAGTTAATTGGATTTCATCTACACAAAAACCCACAATAAAATTTATCGTCAAAAAGTTTAATCCTGGGTTTATGGAGAAGAAAAAAGTTTCTTCCATTAGTTGATTGTTCTCAAAATCTTTTGTACTTACTATATTTTCATTAACTTGAACTTCAAATTGATGCAAGTAAGCAGAAAAATCACTAGCTCTAAATGATATGGTAAGATTTAGTTTATCAAAATTATTGAAATTGTTAAAGGCAGTTGTAACACTTCTTATTTCAGACGATGTTAGACCCACCTTAAATCTTAACCAATTAGGAACAACGGGAAGAGAAGAAGAGCTTTCGGTGATTGTGGGTGGAAGAATTTTTTCCGCTTCTGTTTGGCTAAAGATTCGCAGAGAACCAGAGTAATACGAAGAAGAAGTCTGAGCTTCACAGGTTATAGTAACATTCATTTTCCCATCAACCGCCTCAGGATAGGAAAATGCTTGGGTAATGTTGTGATTTAAGGTATCTTGAAACAATCTTTCAATGATACACACAACTTCTACTT
>BPTK01000301.1 GCA_023705905.1 Candidatus Heimdallarchaeota archaeon | reverse complement strand
TTATATGGATCTCCGAATAGATTTGTGAAGGTTATGTATCCTAATACATCTAAAGGATCATATTTGTTGACTATTTTATCTTCTATGTCTTTTATTTTGTCTTCTAAATCCTTTATAATTAAAGGAACAGACCTTTTAGTATGTTCTAGGAATTTCTTATGTTGAGTTTTTGTTATATTTGATTTAATATGTGTTATATTATCTTCACTTTGAATTGTGAAGAAGCTTTTATCGAGATGTTTTTTGTTTGAACTTATATCTCTTCTTTCTTCTAATGAAATCCACTCAGCTTTTTCAGAAATCTTTGATTGAGAAATCATTTTATTTATTCTTATTTCAATTGAACTTTTTGAAACTCCTGTTAATTTATTAATTAAGGCAATAAGTATACCTTTGCAGATTTCACCATATCTACTGAGGTAAGCTTTAATCCAAGGTTCTAATTTCATCGTAATTATATTATGTGTAATTATACAATTATTATTCTTTCTATATTCTTAATTTAAAAATTTTACAGAAAGATAGGAGTGAAAAAATGAATGACAAATCAATAATCTTCCTTATTTATCCTTTATATTCCTAACAACTTTTGTCTAATTTGTCAGGAAAAAGATTGTTTATTACAAGAAGTTATTTTAAAAATTTTCTTTTTCTCTCTCCTTTTTAAATTAATTGTTGGATTATCTGATAGAGGTAGGCAATTTGAACAAAAAACAAGTAGTTGTTGCAATTATGATTGTTGTAATTGGTGCAGGTTTGTGGGTAACTATTTAGCAGATTCAAGAACAAAAAGAGATTGAATCATTTTCTCTTTTTATTAGTCGAGATGAAGATTTTATTACACATGAGATATCAGGAAATAGATCAAAAGTCAACCCATACATTATTGAAAACAAGAAAATTAATGGCGAGAAATCAGGAATAAGAACAACTAATACAACTAGTTTCTGCACGATAAAAAATCGTTTTGATTGGATTATTGAAATAATATATTAATATTCTAAAATTGTATATTTAGTTACAACTGGTAAAAGACATCATTTAAAAAAAACTTTTTCTAGCATATAAACCAATAGTGTATAAACTATGAAAAAGATATGACTGGATTTAATAATAAAACGAAAAATATCAGAAGAAGAGATAAAGAATTGGGTGGAGAGAGCAGAACTGTTATACAATAATTACACAGAAGAAAGGAGAAAGAGTGGACGAAAAGTGATATGACAAGAGATCTTCAAAAAACCTCATGTAATAAGCTTTCCTTTCTTCCTATTTCTCAAGTAAGTATATACAATTGCAACTAATTCTCCTCCCGAGAGTATCCAAAGGATGATAGACACAGACTTTCCATAAAAGGGATTGATTTTTCCCCAACTTGTTGGTGTGGAATCAAAATTTATCTCATGTTCAGTTATTTCATGAGAGATTGTTATTTTGTAAGAAGTAACATTAAAATGATGATAACCAGCAATGCCTGACCTAACTACATATTTTCCTGCTGGTGGAATAGAAGCGTTATAATTCTGAACAACAATATCTATAATAGCACTTCTTTCAGTGATTCCAGGCGGAATTTTGTGAGTTGTTATAAAAATCCAGAAAATGTAGTCTGCCCAGATAGTGTAATTTTCTTCTAGTGTTATTTCCATTTGGGGATCAACTAAGTTTCGATTAGGTGTAGTATAAACATAAGAGTTTATGGAAGGGTTCCATATTTCAATTGTCATAGGGACACCGTATACAACATCTATATCACTTTGTAAGATGGTTTCTGGAGGAGGAGGCCAAGTTATGTCTGTTAATCTAATATACAAGTCATAGGGCTTACAGAAGATAAACGTAAGCATACCTGAACCAAGGGTAAGAAGGATACCTATTAAACAAAGACACATAACTTGCTTTTTTGATAGTTTCAAGTACATTATGAGTAATTTAACATAATAATGTTAATAATTTTTTGCTTTCGAATTGATTAAATTGTAAGTGCTTAGAAAAAACATATAAGACTAAAAAAGTAATATATTTTTTGGTAACTAAAGGATGGGAAATCAGAAATTAAAAATAATTATATTTATAGTTTTAGTGAATCTTCTGTTAATATCTTCCGTGCTACTTACTTCAGCTTATACTAAGACAGAATTAACAGATACTTTGTTTTATGAAAAGAATGAAATATACTCAACTCTCTTTGTAACAGACAGGTTTATTGATGTAACACAAGCGCAATCACTAATTCAACAAACAAGAGATATATCAACATTTGCAGACAGTCTTGATTGGGGTATCGATGATATTGATGCTGAAATTGTCTTCGGAGGTTATGAAGATGCAACTGACTTAGGAGGAGATTACACTGGAACAGGAATAAAAATTGCTATTATTGATAGTGGAATAGATAGGCAATCTGGAAGCATACATAGCGAATTTACTGGAAAAATCCTTAATGAATATGATTTTCATTATGATGACTCTATTGCTGATGATCAGGGTGGTCATGGTACATATTGTGCAGGAATAATTGGCGCTAGAGAAAACAATAATGGCATAATTGGTGTAGCGCCTGAATGTGGGCTTCTAATAGCTAACGTTTTTGATAGCTATGGTTATATCATAACAGAAGCACCAATTATCAATGCTATTGATTGGGCGGTTTCAGAAGGAGCAGATGTCATCTCTATAAATTGGGGTAAATACACTGGATATTCAAGTAGTCTTCGGGATACTCTTATCAATGCTTTTAATAACGGTGTTGTACTTATAGCAGCTGCAGGAAATGATGATTGCGGAATTGCTTATCCTGCAAAGTATTCCGAAGTAATAGCAGTAGGTGCAATATCTAAAGACTCTGGAGAGTATACCCGAGCTGGTAATCCAGACTGGGGTTGGGATGTAGGTAAAGCTAGCTGTTATGGTTCAGAACTTCATGTTGTCGCTCCTGGAACAGAGATTTA
>BPTK01000300.1 GCA_023705905.1 Candidatus Heimdallarchaeota archaeon | reverse complement strand
CCACCGAGATCTACACTCTTTCCCTACACGACGCTCTTCCGATCTCTTCTGTTTTGAGTGATGAGAAGGAAAGATCAATTCCTTCAATTTCAGTTCGAGGTTTTACATTAATTTGCTCATGTTTAGCAAAATGCTTTGTAATAAAAATTCTTTTTTCTTCTTTCCATTCACATTGACAATTTAGTGTTCTAAACTCATAGAAGTATTTCTGTTGGTAATTTCCGTACTTGTAATTATTTTCATATTCATGGATTTTTACTTGGCCTAGATCAGTCGTAAAATTACAACTAAATAAAGTACGACAGTAGCCATCTAATTTTTCAGGTTCAATGCTTTCATTAATCAGCGATAATGTGATTAAGGATAAATTTTTACTATACTCAGATTTTTCGATTTCAAAGAATACATTCCATAAACTCACAGAAATCTTTTTTTCATTTTTTATGTCTGAATTTATTTCTTCGATTAAATCATGAAAATTGATTTCTTTTTTATCATTTTCTAAATCAAGGTTCATTGAAAATCCAAAATCTCCTCTTTTCCAAACAGATTGTTTCTTACTAGGATTTCCTTGTAGCTTGTTAATGTCATCTTCATGAATTTCTTCCTCATCTGTATCAGAATTTTCACTTACAGTCAAATGTGACGACAAATTTTTCTCGTATTCTTTTATTCTGTAATAAATATGACCAGCTATTTCAACATTAATCTTACTATGTGAATTAAGATGGCTATTGGAGACTAAAAATGACACACTCATTTTTTGAGCTCTAATGGAGGCACCTTCAGAACTTGAAACATCGTGCTTTTTTCTTATTTTTTGAGATGCCAATGTACCTAAAATATAATGATTATCAGGTCTTACATAGCAATATTCATCCAATTTATTTGTTCCAGAAATTCGCGATAAAATATATTTTACTAGATTTTTTGTAAAGATATTCTGTGATTTATATGAAACCATGAATCAACCCTCTAATTATATGCTCTTCATTACACACCGAATTTAAAAAGATTAGGCTTTAATTATCTAAATTGTAAAAAACACGAGAAAAACTACTAATGATTCATAAATAAATCAAATATGATTATCAAATAATTTCTGATCTGATATAGGCGTAGTTTTTCTACCTGGAAGCCAAAGGTCAATACCATTTTGTTTTGCATACGTTTCAGCCTCTGACGTTTTCAAAGAATTCAATTTTCTTATTTTCTCTTTATCAATTTTTTTCTGCTCACAAAGCTTTGAATAGAATTGTAAATTCTGCCTGGTCGCGATATTTTGTCTTCTTATATTTCTTCTAAACTGCTTTATTTCTGAATCTGTCCATTTAGGATGAACATAATAGTCTTCATTATTTTGCCCGATTATTCGAGGACGATAGTTCTGTTTGTCAAATAGTTTTAAAGGTCTGTTTCTACAATCTGAAATCTGAACTCCCCACCTCCAACATTGTTTTCTTTTTTGTTCCATTTCCTCATAATCAATATCCCAATTATAAATCATAAAAACAAAAATATCTTTTGAATTATATCTTCCTTTCTTAGTAAGAATATCTATCTGTTTCTTAATATAATCCCTTTCTTTATAACTCCCGTCCCATGCTATTCTTATATTTCTGAAACCTGCTTCCTTTAGCATTCCTGCATATTTTGGGTTTTTTAGAAGTATCCTACCATCAAAGCCACTTTGAGATTCACAAGAATGAATTTTTCTAGATTTTTTTAGTTCAATTAACTCATTAAACAAATTCGTGACTCTTGTTGGATTATCTACAGCAGCAAGAAAATTATTATCATAAAAAACTAAATTCTTCTTTCTTACTAAACTATCTTGAATACTTGACTTACCTACAAATTGAGGTTCAATAATATGAACACCACAAAATTTGCAATGTCTTATACATCCTCTTTGTCCATGGACGATTTGAAAATCTATTTTGGGGGCAACTTCCTTATAAACAGCATTGAGCATTGATCTGTAGGTAAAGATACATTCTTTTTTGTCGAATTTTTCAGAGCTCATTTCTGCAAAATTTTCTAAACCTTTGACAATAATTCTTTTGATAGGTTTCTTGCTTCTTTCTTTTGATTTCAATGCTGAACCCCAACCACCTTTGATTATGATATCGGCATCTAATCGAGTTTTGGCTTCTTCTGGATAGAGGGATGCAGCTATTCCACCAATAAGGATTGTTGCTTCAGGAAATCTTTTGCTATAATACTCTACGCTATCTTCTACACAATAAAACCAATAGGTAAAAAGTGAAGATATCCAAATTTGATTTATTTTAGAAAATTTGATTTTATCTGTATCAATATTACCTCTTACAAGTTGAGCCTTATTACCTACTGATAGGTGATAACTGTAAAGCTTCATTAAACCAATAGGTAAAAAATCTTTATGGTTTTTACTTTTTGCTGGAACTGGAAAGTTTGGTTCAACTAGGAGAATGTTCATTTGTGTTCATCTATTTTAATATTGTACAAGCTATATCAACCTATCAGAGTTTTAACTTTTTTGATCTATAATTAAGTAACTAATTATTAATTTAGTGTATAAATTAGACAGATACAAAAATTGCTGTGTTTAAAAGAAGATGTTTATAATTAATACTGTGGATAGACGCATTAATGCCAAAATTAGAAACTTCCGTGGGAATGAAGGAATTCTATGAAGAAGCAAGTAAAATAAATAAGAGTACAAATAAGCCCATTCACGACCATGACTTAGATTTTAAACTTGAAGCTACATCAATTTGGTCTTTTCCTACAAGAGGAAGTTGGGCTTCACATAAAGGAGATTATAGAGGTAATTTTGCACCTCAAATACCTAGAAATGTTATTGTGAGATATTCAGTTGAAGGGGATACTGTTCTGGATCCTATGGTAGGCAGTGGTACGACCCTTATTGAAGCTAAACTTACAGGAAGGAATGGTATTGGAGTAGATATAAATCAGAAACCTCTTGAGATTTCAAAGA
>BPTK01000299.1 GCA_023705905.1 Candidatus Heimdallarchaeota archaeon | reverse complement strand
ACTATAACACTTCTGGCAAGATTGAGTAAGATTCGAACACACAGTTGTTTACGGTATTGAAAAAGTATAACTAAGGTATATTACTAAGTAATTGTAAGTAACCCACTTTGATAAAACGATGTAAGTGTTTGAATTTTCGCTCCCAGATCTGAGAGATATGTATAATTTACAACAATATATACTAAAGTATCAGCTTCAAGTTCCCCAATATTTATGCTCAAATCACTTGCTTGAATATCAAAAGAGGCATTAATGGACCCGTAAGGTACTGCATATCCGTAAAAGTCATCCTCCCATGTTTGAGAAGTATCAATTATTATCCAAGGATTATCATAGTCGATTGTATGCCCCGTTGGTAAAATAAGATCTATGTCATTGATGTATATCGAAGGTGAATCTATATCTAATGACAGGTAGATAGATATTTTATCGAACAACGTATCTAAATCAGTATCTTCATTACTTATCATAGCTAGAGTTAGAGTAACATCTTTTGCAGTGACATCAGTATCCCCAGGGAGATTAATGACATCAATGTTTAAAATAATAATTCCCACTATAGCACTTGCAGCTACTACTAAAGAGATAATCATCACTACAGCCAAGACATCCGAAATTGCTCTTTTTGATTTTCGTAGTTTTCTAAACATAGATATCACTTTATAGCTACTAAAAATAATATGTTAATTAGAGTTTATAAATGATTTTCTGCCGGTTTGTCCGTATTGTAATTCAATTACACCTCAGGTTCTAGTTTAATTTAATTTGTTCAAGTGAATATTTTCTTGAAAAACCTAGAGATACTCTGAAAGATTAAGATTATATCCTCTTTTAACATTTTATAGCTTTTAATTTCAAACAAACTTCTGAATATTGAAGGTGGAAAAAGAACGCTTACAGCAACAAGTAAAATCAGCAAATATAGAGGATGTAAGAATCTTGATTTTGTTATTATAATGAAATTGAAATAATAGAATGAAGCTGTTAATCCTAGAAATAGAACGTAAAATAATGATTCTTGAATCCTTGTTATCCAGATTTTCTGATTCTTTTCTTCAATATCATGGCCTTTCAAATCTTTGTGAGATAAAGACGGGAGCTCTTTTCTTAATTTCTTAATTACACCACAGATGAATTTATCTGAGTATATTATTATGGTTAATACTATAAACGGCGCGATGAAGGCGTCGTAATACTTGTAAACTCCTCTAGAAAGAAATGCATGAGAGATAAGAATTATCCAAGTAGTATGTAGAGTAAACAAGGATTCATCATTTCCAATTTCCTTTCCTTTGAAATAAGTAATAAACAAAGAGAATATGTAAATTAGAAGGAATGGAATCATGTAATCGTTAATTATTTTGTAAAATTGTGCAAATGATTCGTTTCCAAGGTATAGGAAAGAGTGCGCTAACGTGACAGTACTTCCTCGATAATCATCATGCAAACTTAGCACAGCCAAAGGTTTTCCAGGACCAAAAAGTTTTGCAAAATAGTCGTACGGAGAAACAAACATCCAAGGAAGAGAGATGATGAATGAAGTTAGCAAGAAGGTAAAAAGAAAATCAATTAGAGCAGTCCTTAGATCTTTCTTTTTCCATATTATTAGAAACCAAGGTGCTAAAAGGAAGAGAGGCATTTGCTTTGATAACCAAGCAATTGTAAGCATAAAAGCTGTCATCTTATACTTCTCACTCATAAAGAGAAGTAAAGCAATCATAGTAAACAAAGTCATTTGAGGAATGTTGAGATAAATGCTATCCACATAAAGTAGATTTATTGGCATTAACATTAGTGAAGAAGCGCCCAAAAATCCTACAATGTTTTTCTTCACTTTTTTCTCTCTAAATGCTTTGAGAGAAATTATTATCAAATAAAGCATAACTACACACAAGGAATCAAGTACAATATGCGTCCATTTCACTGATTCTGATACAAGGAGAGATCTGCTCATATTTGGATAGAATAAACTAACAAATAAGGAGATCAGATATATTCCATAGATGAACATCGGCCCATAAGCATATCCTGCAAGAGGCCCTTCCCCTCCAGCATATGGGTTCCAATTAAGAAATCGGAAATTGTAGAGATATGGTTCATAATAATAAGAAGCATCAACATATGCTTCAATGTACCAAATGTCAATAGATGTAATTGTCCCTAAATCATTATTGAAACCTTCCCAATACATGTTAGCATACCAAGCTTGAACAATTTCAGATGTCTTGATTTGGGTCCAAATGAATCCTTTTCCTGATACACTATTGCGAACACTCCAGTACCAGTTTGATACGACATTTTTCAGAATTAGAGATAAACAGAATAGAAAGACACAAACCAATATGATAATGTAAATGTTAATACGTTTCTTTCTATTGGATTCTTTGTTTTTGTATTCTGATCGTAATGGAAGGAGGGAACTCATTATTTCTCACGGTAGAATATTATCTCTAGTGAATAATCATTTTGCTACAAAATTAATAAGTTTTGGTAGTTAAATTAGTAAATATAATATTTACTTAATTTCATCAGCATATTCTTCTTTTATTATTTGGTACCATTGTCTTACAGTAACTGCAAAATTTTCAAACGCGCTTAGAACATTTTTTCCATCTGTACAAGATATTAATTCTGCTATAACTATTGTTCCGAATTCTTTTTCCAGTTCAATCCTATCTGATTCTGCTTTCTTTTTCAATTCATTTAATTCAATCTCACTGATTAAATCGATTTTATTGCCTAGAATCATTATAGGCGGACATAAATCATAAGAATAATTATCAAGAAAAATTTCCAACCACTTCTTTATTTTGTCATAAGTAGATGAGTTACTGGCATCATATACTAAGATAATCCCAAAACTAGCTTTAGCATACAACCAATGAGGAGAATCTGGAGGGATATCTAAAATAACACTCTCGAAATCTATATTGAAAGCATCTGAAGCGCGAACAATCTTCCCAAAAAACACACCAGGAGCAGGTTGATTTGGTGCATCTCCTGATAAAGCATACACAAACG
>BPTK01000298.1 GCA_023705905.1 Candidatus Heimdallarchaeota archaeon | reverse complement strand
TCTAAGTGCAATTTTCAATTGGATGTCTTTTTCAAAGTTTATTGAAATATTAAAAAGAAAGAGTGTTAAAAACTGCGTAAAAGAAGGATATTTACATGGCTTAGCTTCTACTTATGTCATTCTTTGGAATAATATTAAGCAATGTAAATCTCAATTCTGGATTCCATTCCTTCTTAATAGTGAAGACTATTTGCATAAGAAACAGCTAAGAAAAATAATCGCTCAAATAAATGAAGCATATCCTAGTGTTTATGAGAATCAACTACAGTTATATCTCCACAATGAAATGAAAAAAATCGAGGATGAAAAAAATTACAAATCAAATGATCCGTTAAAAAGGTTCTTTGCAAGGTGCTGCTTAAACAACGATTTCATTAAAGAAATACTTTATGAATCTGTGGACCAATTAAGATCTCTGAAAGAAGAAGAGCAGATAGGCGAAAAAATAGACGAAATTCTATATTTTTGGGATGTACACAAAAACGATTCTGATTTGATTCTTTGTATTTCCTATTATTATGTGATACTACGTGAATTATTCAGTTAACTCTTTCTTATAATTATAGGATAAAATAGGAGCAAGGATATCAAAAGAAAAAAATGATTTAGTAAAATAAGCAATAAATTGCAACTGTATGTTATCTAATGAAAAGCTACTAGGGTGATGAAAAATCGAATACAGAAACCATTTGGATGAACAATTAAATCTAATATATTTAGTTCAAAAGGAAGAGATTTTAAGCATTTATTGGAAACCTATGATCTCAAAATACTTTGTAACAGTAACTGATTCAGATATTTTTAACACTAACTTACTTGTTCGAACAGCAACTAGCGAATTCTTCAAAATATCACTTAATGGTTTACTCTCAATAAATTTTGGTAGTTACTGTTGCTTGCGTTGTGGAAATACTAGTTCAACAATTTCTGGTAGACTATGTGCAGAATGCAAAACCAGTGAGGAAGAAGCTTTTGAGAATTGTTTGTTTCGTTCTCCACATGCCATTTATGAAAATAAATGTCTAATAGAAAAACCTGCATGCAATGAGAAAAGCAACATTGAAAAATGTTTCAGAGACTATTACCTTTACTTTGGTAGATTTGGTGAGCATATAAAAGTAGGAATTAGCAGATTATCTCTAGGAAAGTTCAAATATAGAAGACCTATTGAACAGGGTTTAAATGAAGCAATTGTTGTATATCCTTTTAGAAGTTTAAATGAGGTAACTGCAGCTGAGAGACTTCTGATAGATGAGTTTGGGATGAAGGAGAGCATAACCTTTCTTGAGAAAGTAAGCAGTCTTGAAGAACCTTGTTTGATAAAAATTGAAGATTTTTATCCTATAACACAAATACGTGAGCTTTTTGTTGACAAAAATATAAAACAATTATCGCTCTATCCTGATAACCCTTTAAATGATATCATCTCTGGAGATAGCATAATAAAATCGGAGAAATTTATTGACCAACTTAAAGGTTTGATCGTTTTTACACAAGGAAATATTGGATTAATAAAACGAGGTCATGAATTCACATTTTTTGATATTTCTAAGTTAGTAGGTCGAATAATTGAGAGTGAAAAACAATGGTGATCTTAGTAATATCTACATACGGAACAAAAATCGGCAAGACTAAAGAACTATTTAAGATAACAAGACCACAAAATGAATTCCAAGAGGAACTCTTCCCAGCTGAGCAAGTAGAGGAAATAATTGTAGAAAGCACAGGAAGTATATCTAATGGAGCAATAGCTCTAGCTTCAAGATACGCAATACCTATATTATATATGAAGGGAAATCAACCTTTGGCTTGTATACATCCCTTTGTTGCACATGGAACAGTACAAGTAAGAAGAGAGCAAATAAAAGCATATGATGATGAGAGGGGCATAAGGTTTGTAGAAAGACTGTTGAAGGCAGCTACAGAAAATAAGATGAAAATTATAAAAGAAATGGTGAGGGTGAGAAGATTAGAAATACTAGAAGAAAAGGAAATAGAGAAAGAACTAGTTAGAATCAATATTCTAAAAGATGATTTAACGATATCTAGTAAAAAAATAGATGATTGCAGGGGATATTTTTTTGCAAGGGAAGCAGAGATAACAAAGAGATATTACAATTGTATAAAATTATTGATCAAGGGAAGCATGGGGTTCAAAGGAAGAACAAGACGACCTCCAAGAGATCCAGTTAACGCATTGTTGAGTTATGGATACGCTGTGCTAACGGCACAAATACATAAAGCAGTTATTATTGCTGGATTGGAACCATATGCGGGATTTTTACACACTGATAGATCAGGAAAAATCTCTTTTGTATTTGATATAATCGAACTATTCAGACAACCAGTAATAGACAGGTTAGTGTTTACCTTAATAGAAAGAAAGATGATGAAAAAAAAGGATTTTGAAGGTGAAAATGGAGTAAAAATGAAGGAAAACACGAAAAAACAATATCTAGAATATCTTTTTGAAAGAATGAGAAGTGATAATGTAAAATATAAAGGAAAGAAAACCAGTTTTATGAAAATCTTCGTGGACCAAGTAAGAGAAGTAGGGTTGTTTTTTAGAGGGCTAAAGAGAGAATTTGAATGTTTTAAGATGTAAGGGAAATTGACAAGGAGTAATGAAAAGAAAAAGAGAGAGAAGAAATGGAGTATTTGGTCTGTTATGATATTGTGGAGAATGATGTAAGAAAGAATGTAGCCGATATATGTTTAAACAAAGGGCTAATGAGAATACAATATTCGGTGTTTTTTGGAGAAATATCTAAAAATAAAGCAGAAGAATTGTTAATGGAAATAAAAGATGAAATAAAAGAATATGAAGCAATAGTCTTCATGGTAGAACTATGTGAAAAATGTTCAAAAAAGAAAATTATGGTTGTTGAAAAGAAAAAGGAAATTAAAAAAAGAGAAAATGAAGAATTAGAAGAAATGAAAAATGAAAGGATATCAGAAGAAGAAAAAGAGAAGAGTGGAGAAACAGAAGAAAAACAAGGTGAAAACGTAGAAGAAGAAGAAGAAAAGAGAGTAGTAAAAAGGAGAAAAAAGTCAAGAGCTACAG
>BPTK01000297.1 GCA_023705905.1 Candidatus Heimdallarchaeota archaeon | reverse complement strand
TGAGAGAGATTCTCTAGAGGGCTTACAGAAGAAAATTTTGCGTGTTTTACATGATGGTGAATTAATTCTGAAAGCTTTAATTCCTATGAACATGGAGATTGAACTAGATTTAACAGGGATTTTTTCGATACTTCTTCCAGTAAAACAATTTTCTGCAGAAGAGTATAATTGGATACGAACTAAAACAAAACTTCTACTTAATTCCACCAATTACAATCAAAGGAAGGTGTTAAGATATTTCCTAGCACTAGAGAAATTAGCTATTGAACAAAGTAAAAAAAGATTTAGAATCACTGAAATCATTGATTCTAACAATGAATTCTCTGAAGGAATTGAAACTAAAGAGAAAATACATAACAAGAATTCACTTGCAATTGGGTTTGATTTTGGGAATTCAAATACATCCATCAGTTTTTTAGATTTATCAACACTAAAAACTCATCACGGAAGGGATTTTATAAAAGATCTTAATGATCGGTCTTTTAAGATAACTGAAAAGGGAATTCACTTACCTAGTCTGATTCACTACCGTTCAGGAGGTAAAAGGATTATAGGTTTTGAGGCTGAACAATATAGGTCACAAAATGAAACATTCAAATTAATGAAAAGAAGCTTGAGGATTGGATGGAGTTCTGGTATAAAAGTAGAAGAAAAAAGGATTAAAGCACCAGAAGCAGCTGCAGATTTTATTTCTGAAGTAGTAAGTAGACTTGATTTTGATTCTAATTCAATTGAGAAAATTGGGTTCACAGCCCCTGTAGATGCGCCTTTGACTTATCAAGAAACCATCAGAAAAGCACTAAAAAACGCGTTTAAAGTTTCCGATAGAAAATTAGAACTCTTTGATGAGGCAACTGCTTCCATATTAGGTCTTAAACAAAAAATAGATTATAATATTACAACCTTAATTGTGGATATCGGAGGAGGTACGACAGATACAGCAGTATTGAAAATGTATTCAGATAAACCATCCTCACAAATATTTTCGAGAGAATCAAGTGATTTAGGTGGTTCGGATATTGAAGCAATCGCTTTTGAAGCAATCAGGGATGACCTGAAACTTGATGTTGAAAAAACATCAGAGTTTTTATCAAAATTTATGGAAGCAAAACATTCCTTAGTTAATCAAGGTTCAATGAAACCCATTTTGATTGCTTCGCATTCTAAAGAAATCGAATTTACAGAAAATGATATGAATAAATGGATTGTTGAACAAAAACTAATAACCAGATTTGAGGATTTAATTCACAGAACAGTTAGAAATGCAACAAACTCTGGTTCTGGTAAAATTTTACAAGTAATTCTTACAGGTGGAGGATCAAAATGGAAACTTTTCCAGAAAATAACAAAGAAAAATACAACAGTAAACGCTTATGTTCATGATTCAGATAACTTTGCAGTTTCTCTGGGAGCAGCAAGAGCATCTGCAGGATTTTCTTTAAGGACAACAAATCCAAATAACATATCTATACTTAGTATCAAAGGTGGGTCTCTATTTTCGAAAATAGTAATAAGAAAAGGAATTGAAATTCCCTCAAATGTTCTTGAAATTAATTTTGAATCTGAAGAAAAAGATGTTAAAGAGATTGAACTAGATTTGAGAAGAATCTTATCTAAAATTGGGGGAGAGAGGTTTTTATTATATGGAAAAGATGGAATTCCCTATTTAAATGAAACAGAAGCATATACTTTATTTGAGCCACTCACCAATGATCCCTTATTAATTAATAATCAACAATCCATAAGATTAAAGATAGATAATCGAGGTCACTTGCTTATTAAAGAGGCATCTTCGAACGAAATTGCTGATTTAGGGAGTGTTTTGTAATGAGTAGCTTTTTAGAGTGGTTATACGAAGAATATCAACCAGAAAAACTAGGAGAGAGATATAGTGTTTTAAGGTTCATTCTAAATTTCATTAGGTTTAAATCTTTCAAAGCTGAGAATATACCAACAACTGGTCTTGCATATGTTGAGCTCACCTCTAAAGGTAAACCGTTAGCATCTAAGGAAGAGGAAACTCTTGTTACAATAAAGCAAATGGTTGACAATTGCTTAAGTGAGAAAGATGAAAAAGATCAATCTCCACTTAAATTACGGGTTTTTCAAGAAAAGGATGAATGGGGGTTATTTTGGTTATTAAAAGATCAATGCTGGGGATTAGCATATTATAAGCAGCATTTAGATACTCCTAGATGGATAAGAAACCTGCAAAAGGTTCATTTAGTTTCTAATGAAACACGATCAAATACTAAAACTTTAATGGAACTTTTTCTAGTTGAATACATTTTCCTTAGAAAAACTAGTATTGAAGAGCATTTTGGTAAACTGTATCGGAATTTTGTCAGAGATACACTGTACCCATTGAAAGATTATCTTTCTACGGAAAACAAAGCATTGCGAAATGACAATTATATTTTAAAATGTAGATACTTGTTAGAAGGCACTTATGGTGAAGATACGAAATTAGTAAAAATATACTTAGAAAATCCTAGCCGCGATTTTATGGGATCAGGTGTCTATGTTAGACCACGACAACAAAAAAATCAAAAATATTCACTGGCAATATCTGCGGATTATTTAGATGATGAAGAAATACTCTTAGTTCCAGCAGAAAGAACACTCAATTGGCCCGTGGAAGGAGTTCTGGAAAGAGTTCCTAATCTACATACAAATCGAAGAAAGCGAGAAGCAATTGATAGACTCGAGAGTGCTGATAAACTTCATCTTCAAAGACTATTAGATTTGCTTACAAGACCGCAAGCTTTACCTGAGATTGAACATGTTGATGTTGTAAATATCAAAGAAATTTTTCAGAGGGATAATGAGGAAAGTAAAGCACAATGTGATTCGATAGACAAAGTATTTGGGTGTCCAGATTTAACTCTGATTCAAGGACCTCCTGGCACCGGAAAAACTGAAGTTATCTGTGAAATTGTTTTACAGATAATAAGAAAAGGAGGAAGAGTTTTACTTACATCTCCCACCAATGTAGCGGTAGACAATGTTCTCGATAAGATACATAGAGAGATAGGAGTAAGGCCCATTCGTATAGGACACCCTAGTCGAATTC
>BPTK01000296.1 GCA_023705905.1 Candidatus Heimdallarchaeota archaeon | reverse complement strand
AAATCGTGAGTTTCTATTAGAATTAAGTGGGCTTCTTAATAAAAGAGTTAAAATTATGATGAATAATGAAAGGATCTACATCGGTGTTCTTCGAGGAATACAAGACGATAGTCTAAATTTGGTTTTAGCGGATGCTGACAGTAGTGGAGAGTTTTACTACAGAGTCTTCATTACAGGAAGCAATATTGTTGAAATTACTTTAGCTGAAGAGCCTTTTGATTTATCAGGACTAGCAAGCGAACTATCACAGATGTTCCAGCCTCAAAATGTAAAAGTTATTGAAGAAGCAGCAATTATTCAAGTGTTTGATAGGTTTACTGTCAGTGAAGAAGGTGTCAAAGGCACAGGACCTATCTCTGAAAGAATCCAAAAGATATTTGATAAATACAAAGCACAGACTGAGTAATACTCAATCTATAATATCTTTTTTTTATTCTTTTATTTGATTCTAGGTGTATAAATATGGATGAAATAGTAGCCACAGATTTGCATGGAAGACTAGCTAAAATTAATTTTGAGAGAGAAGATGTTATAACACCGACCCTTTTACCCGTTTTAGATCCAAAAAATAATATTATATCAGCAGAAGAAATGTCTAAGAAGTTTGGCTTTAATTTCATTATCACCAGCGCTTACCTATTCTTTAAACGATTTGGTTTTCCTGATGATTCAATGAAAATCCATGAAATCACAGATTTTAGTGGTAATATTATGATGGATAGTGGTGCTTATCAGATATTGGCTTATGGAGATGTAGACATAAATCCTCAGCTTTCATTAGATATCCAAAGCAAATTAGCACCAGATGTTGGTGTGATATTAGATGTTCCTACTCCTCCAACTGATAGCTTTCAACAGGCTAGTCTAAAGGTAGACGAAACTATAAAAAATATTGATATTTCTCTTGAACACATCAAAAATCATCCAGAAACCAAGTGGACACTTCCTATACAAGGTGGAAAAAACACTCAATTAATTGATAGATATATTGATGAAGTATCAGACAAGGGATATCTAGACTTCTTCAAATTCCATGCTCTTGGTAGCGTAGTTCCAATCATGTCGCAATATGATTATGTTTCTCTCTTTTCGATGATACAAACAGCAAGGAAAAAATTACCATATAACATACCATTTCATCTCTTTGGTGCTGGTCATCCAATGATATTTCCTTATGTAGTGGCTTTGGGGTGTGATACATTTGATAGTGCAGCTTATGTTCTCTATGCAAAAGAAAACAGGTATATGACATCTACGGGAACATATCACCTTTCAAATCTTAGTGAACTACCATGCAATTGTGAAGTTTGTTCAAAATGGACTTCCAAAGAATTACAAGAATCGAAGAAAGAAGAAAGAATTCGTAATTTATCTTTGCATAATCTCGCCACATCTTCATCTGAAATTAAGCAAATACGTACTTCTTTAAGAGAAGGAAGACTATGGGAATTAATTGAACAGAAAGCTAAGTCACATCCTGCATTATTCAAAGCTTTCAATTACGTTTTAAAAAACACTGAAAAGTCCTATTGGGAACTTTTAACACCAATCACCAAACAAGTTGGATTAAAGATATTTGACGAATTCTCATATTATCGACCAGAATTTACTAGATCAAGAAGAAGGATTATTGAAAATTTTAGTCCTCAAAGCAATCAAATGTTATTATTCTTAACCTCTGGTAGAAGGAATCCAATTGAATTACTATTTGCAAATGAAAATCTAAGGAAAATTATTCAACAAGAATCAGAGAAAATTGACATTGGAATATTTTTACCATTCATTGGGGTTCTTCCTGCAGAACTAATTGAGACATTCCCATTTAGTCAATATGTCTTTTCTAATGTTCTTTCTAAGGATTTAATGGAATTAGTAAATATTGATGTTGAGAAATTCATTAAGGAAATGAAATATGAAAAAATAATACTTTGCCATGTTGATTCTGGGGAAGAATTTATGAAACACGTGAAAACAACCGAAGAGTTGATACGTAGAACTGCAAAAATAGTACAGTTAACTAGTCTTAAAGATCTCTATAAGAAGAACAAATTGAATTCTAAAAACTAGTGTAGATTCAAATGTAAGCTAGTTTTTATGATTTGATTTTACCACTGAGTCATCTTAAATTTTGTGAGGTTTATATAGACAAAACATGTTAAGAATATAGGAAAAGGATATACTGCTCTTGTAGGCTGTCGTGAACCACATCCAACCATAGATTGTGGTTAAGGTACAAGAGAAAGAGAAATCATCTTCTTGTCCCCATCTACGAAAGATGAAAAGCAAGCGATCCGTAAGCACTCTATGAGTGTGGACGGGGTAGGAGGATACGTGATTTATCCTCTAGAACGAGTATAGATTGTAAGATAGTCATTTTACAGGTTATATGATGAACTCTACAAAAAAACTATGACATGACAATAAGCTACAAAAAAATCACAGTATTGTAAGTATAATGAGTATCATGACAAATAATTCTGTTAGTAACAAATTAGTTCCTGGTAAAACAATAGAATATATTGAGGGGGAGATTTTATCTATTAAATTGAGCCAGTGGGGAGTTATTGGTCAGCTAAGAACAGATTTTGGGACATATGATTATAAATTAAAAGAACCTGAAATGGCTAAAAGAATTCTTGTTGGTATGAGGTTAGAAATAAGTAATGGGTTTTGTGTAAAAAATAAGAATAATGACATTATTGTTACCGATGGGAAATTTGGTAAAACTAAAGTAGGAATAAGAATTGAGGACTATTATTACACTGAAAAAAATATAGATAGACTACTTACAGGCAAAGTAAACAAACTAAATCAGATAGGAGAATATTTGGAAATAGAGTTAGTACTTTATTATCCTACTCAGGTCATTAGAAGGTTTTCAATACTTCTGCAAAATGAAGAAAATGATAACAAGTTCAAACAAAAATTAGAAGACTCAACAAACAAAATCATAAGAGTAGAAATGGATACTAGTCAGAGTAACGTTGTTTGTTCTATAGAGATATTAGCAAAAAATCATTTCTGGTATAAGTTTGAAGAACTAAAGGAAGGAAAATTAGATAATATTACATATTTCTC
>BPTK01000295.1 GCA_023705905.1 Candidatus Heimdallarchaeota archaeon | reverse complement strand
TACCTGAAAACAGAAAAAGTAATCATATTATGTAGTAAATGTCATTATTTCTACCACCAAGGAAAGAAGTTATGTAGGGTTTGTAAGGAGAATTATCACGCAATAAATTTTGAAATGTGTTGGGATTGTAAAGTAAAAACACAAAAGAAAGCAGGAAGAATACTTTGTAAATTTTGCAAACGAAAGTTTCATGATGAAAATGAAAAAGCTTGTGATGAATGCAGTTTTATGAGAACTGATTTCAAGTGTTCTATTTGTGGTAAAAAAGTCTTTGATGCAGTGAATTACTGTTATGATTGCGATGAAGGTCATATATGTTCGGAATGTGCAAATGAACATGAAGAGAAACTAGGACATTGTACAGTAAATAATATGTGAAACTTGTACCATGAATTTGTGTCAGGTCTAGCTTGATTTTACTCCTCAAATTATTTCTCTTCGTTAAGTTCATAAAATATATCTTGTCTCTTGAAAGATTTTTTTTCTGTAAGATAGGAACTTAATTGATAGTAAGCATCCATTTTCACCAATATGTCGCAATCATGTAAGGTCCAAGTAACTCCGTGAAAACCTGAAGGAATATCTGTCTCCCCCACTTTCTTATCTTCTACCCATTTGATAGAATAACTAATGGCTAAAAATTCAAAGACATCGAAAGGCATGGGAAGTCTAAGTTCTCCTGATTTTTTATCTTTGCCATAATATGAGATAATCGTAATTTTATTCAAAGCATTATCAAGGTCTTTCAGTGCGTGTAAATCAGATATTTCTTTCGGTATTTTGTTCTGATGTATCCATTCATATTTGATTGATCTATCTTCAAATCTCTTCAAAACAGAAGGGAGTAGTAAATAACTTCTTTCCCATTTATCATTCCTACTTCGCGTGATATGGATGCGCATAAAGAAAAGTATTCGTTGGTTTATTTAATGTTTTTCACATTTTAAAATAATCTACCAAACTTAGACGCAATTAGCTTTAGACCAGTTTTTGAAATAGCCTTAGTTCCCATCTTGTCACCTTGATGTGTTTTTATACGTTTGTTTAGTTGAATTTGTAGACTATGTGAGAGTTATTAATGTAAGTGCTGAATATGAAGCGTTCCAAATATCAATATGACAAAAAAGGGAGGGCTTCAGAAAAATCTACATCAAAATCGTTAAACCACAACAGATTTGTGACGCGTATAGTACTATCTTATGTTGCTATTGTTGTTGTTGGTTCAGCTTCTTTTGTTTTTCTCTTTCCTGAATTGATAGTTGGTTTGTTTCCTGAACTCTCTTCATTAAATTTTTTGCATTTCTTTTACTCAATCTCTACCTTTTTCACTAACCTTTGGATGACCATAAGAACCTCTTTTATTGTAATACTAGTTAGTTCTCTATTTCTTGCAATTGTTCTTCTAATAGTTCTCTGCCGTTTTTCACCTTATGTGATAGCAAAGAATCAAGAAGTGTTTTGTCAAAAAAAACTCGTTTTTCCTTACTATAAGTTCTCTACTGTTTTACTTGTTACTTCTACAAATAAAGATAATAATGTCAATAGATTTCAGCTCATAAAAGCAGACAACAATTTTGGACAGACCTTGATTATGAACATTAATCATGTTGAACTGCTAATTATAAAGCATGTATCTATTACTAGTATCTACTTCATTCTTGCAAGAAGAGGTTTTTTCAAGAAGAATCTTCTAAAAACTATTCAAAAAGATCTTCTCTTCCTATCCAATTTGCTTTCTACCTCTTATGAGACCTCAAATGAAACCTTAACCATTGAACAGACTAATACATTGTTTCAAGTTATTAAGAAAATGAAAATCAAACATCAGTTAGATTTCTCTTCTCTAAATGAGATAGAAACTGATATGATGGAGCTAATGTATAAAACTATAGAAAATACTAGCCATCCTAACCTTATACTGTTAATGAGAGCTGAGAAAAAAGATAAAGATTCATCAAAATTAATCTTACATGTTTCTTCTTTTTCTGATGATAAAAAAGCTCTTAATTATCTCCAACATGCCTCAGGGCTAAAAAGAAAGAGGAAATTTCTTAATTCTAAAAGACAACAATCTGTACACCTTGACGACTTACCCAAGTACATTCATCTCCCCTCTACTTATGAGGGATCTAATTTTAATTTATATTCAAAAGAAAAAATACCTAAACGATATGAACAATCTATAGTTCTTGGCTATCATCAAAAAGGAATAGCATCTGATGAAATTTTAATTAGTGTTGAGGATCTTCTCTACAATGTTGAAATCTATGGTATGATAGGGCGAGGTAAAACCCGATTAGTTTGTAGTATGATTGATCAGCTTCTTAGTTGTGAAGTACCCTGTCTTATTTTTGATATCAAAGGAGAATATGCTGCAACGTTTGTGAACGACCCCAATATAGAAATCTATACTGTTGGAAAACCTCATCCTTTAGGTATCAACCTTTTTGATACTAAAGATGAAGATGATGTAAGAAGTACTCTTCTTATTATCGAAGAGATGATGGTTACTTCCAATCAAGAATTCAGCCCCTCTATGAAGAACCTTTTTGAAACAGCTTTATTTCTGACTCACAGGGCAGAGGAACGCACATTAGAAACTTTCGTGGAAACACTCCTTAAACTTGCAAGACAGAAAAACCATACTCCCTCACTTCAGCTGACATTAGACGCCGTTTTAAACAGATTAAATTACATCTTCAATCCAATAAACTTTGAGATTTTAGGAGTTAAAGAAACGACTTTGGATTTCGAATTCTTATCCCAAGGTAAATGTATTATTATTGACCTGAGTCAGTTTCAAAGACGAGCTGCTAGACCTTCCGATATCTTTCTAATTTGTAATTTGATTTTGAAACAATTCTATCGGTATGCAGCCCAGAAAGAGCTTACAAATAAATTACGTTATGTTGTTGTTTTAGAAGAAGCAATAAACGTTATACCTAATATTTATAGAACAGAAAGTTCTGCATCTTTAATTACTTCAGAAAATAATTTCTTGATCGGTAGAAGCATGGGGATCGGTCATTTAACCATTTCCCAGATGTGGGATAGTGTGAGTAAAATAGTCCATGGTAATTCCTCTACAA
>BPTK01000294.1 GCA_023705905.1 Candidatus Heimdallarchaeota archaeon | reverse complement strand
TGGAAAAAAGTTAACCCCATTACCATTAATACACCAATTAAATCAACATTCCTCTCTCTAGTAGCAGTGGGTAGAACATTAACCAATGTAACAGATAATGCTTGGCTAGAAGAAGTCTCAGTTGTTGCCAGTACCTTCAATTTCTCATCTCTTTTGGTGCTAATTATATTAAATCTTCATTTGTAGGTACTTGAATTTTATAAAAACATTTTGGGTTACCATTTCTCTATTACGTCTCTTTCTTGATTATCAGTATAATTTAAATAATTCAGTTCTGAATGTCAAAAGAAATCCACCGAGCTGCTGTTTGTGACTACTCAACCTGCCCCAACGAATAATAATCTAGACCGTATTTTCGCACTCATTATCATCTCCGTTTCTTCTTTTATTTCAGCTTTTAGTGGATCAGCTTTTACTCTTGCTGCACCTTCAATGGCTTCAGAATTGAGTATTAATGATGCAAATCTCAGTTGGATCATGACCATCTACATACTTGCAACTGCAATGCTCCAAATACCCTTTGGTAAAATAGCAGATAATTATGGGAGAAAGAAAATATATTTCATTGGAATGTTGATTTTTTCATCTTCTGCTCTAGTTCTGGGCTTTATGGAAACTGCGAATGGAATAATGATCATGCGATTTATTCAAGGAACAGGTGGGGCACTTATTTTTGCTACAGGAACAGCTATTCTCACATCAGTTTTTCCTCCTGAAAGAAAGGGTTTTGCTTTTGGAATAAATATCGGTTCTGTTTATCTCGGTTTAACTGCTGGTCCATCATTAGGCGGGTTTATAACAGATTCTCTTGGATGGAGATGGATATTTTTCATAGTTGTACCAATTGGAGCAGTGCTTGCTATATTGGTGATGACTCTTCTAAAAGGAGAATGGAAAAGTGAAAAGAAAGAGAAGTTTGACTGGATTGGATCAATCCTCTATATATCTACTCTATTCATGCTCCTCTATGGTTTTAGATCTATTCCAGAACTTTATAGCTATATCTTGATTGGGTGTTCGATTATCACGTTACTCATTTTTGTATGGTGGGAATGGAGGATTGATTATCCAATTCTACAATTTCGATTATTTCAGAAAAATAGATTTTTCACGTTTGCAAATTTAGCAGCATTTACGTACTACACGGCTACAGCTGCAACAACTTTTCTGCTAAGTTTATTTTTACAGAATATCCAAGGTTATTCAGCTTCTATTGCAGGTTTGATATTGTTAGCTCGTCCAGGTATTCAGGCATTTTTGTCTCCAATAGGCGGTACTCTTTCCGATCATATAGATCACAGAATCATTACAACTTTGGGAATTAGTATTGGAACCATTGGCCTTGTTTTACTTATCTTTCTTGAAGTAAATTCACCATTAGTACTCATCATCATGAGTTTGCTTTGTGGTGGTATAGGCTTTGGTTTATTTTCGTCACCAAATGCCAATTCTATAATGAGTTCAGTTCCTCGAGAAACTTATGGTGTAGCATCAGCTCTAGTTGGAACAATGAGAACAATTGGTCAAACAATGAGTTTAGGATTTGTTACACTCCTTTTCACCATTATTCTAGGAGACTTAACATTGGGGGAACCAAATTATAGTCAACAGTTTCTACTGAGTACAAAAATAGCATTTATCATCTTCTCGAGCATAGCATTCATAAGTTTGGTAATTTCCTTTATGCGGGGGAAGAATAATTTCTATAGTCAAGATAAAACTGAGAAAGTTGAGATAATAGAGACTAAATAATTACTCCCCATTCGTGTAGAATGAAATCTGTAGATCCATATAGAATATTAGATTCAGGTTTTAGTAGAGAATTGTAGTAAAGTTGTGTATCACTGTAAATATAGGCAAAGAAAATTCTGTTTGTTGTATACTCCAGATTCGTTTCTATTTGGAAATTGTTCTCAATCCACGAACTTTCATATTGAATTAAATAATGGTACCCATCATCAACGAATAATGGTTCAACTTCAAACCAGAAATCAATGAAATCATATGCTTCATTGTCATATAGCCCAACAGATAGAAGATGCAAGTACAACTGATCCTCTAATGTTTGTATCTTGTATTGATTTTCATCAAAAATGTAATTATCTTTTTCTTTCCTGATTTCCCAACCTCTGCTACTTAGACAGGATTCAGAGTGAATTTCAGCCTCATAGAAAAGGTGTGAATAAATTTTGTTTTGATATACTATTTTGCTACCAGGGTAGACTTCTAGATTATTCCAAGATATGGTAGCTCCCAATTGTACCTCAGGGATTGTTATTATGGCAAACCCATTAGGAATATGAACCGATAGCGAGTCAGTGAAAACATCCCCGTTTGAATTATACAAATAAATAGCGGGTTTTCTTGCTGTGGACATGATTAGATTGTTCCAATGATGGATCGTTATGTTATTAACAGAAAGTTCTTTGTCTACAACCACAACTGTTAGGTTATCAACTAAGTTAAGATTATTTACCTCTAAAGGAGGTTTAACCAGATATACTAAATCTGATCGAGCTTGTAATATTGTTTCTACAAAATAATAATCCTCTTCTATGTGAGTGAGTTCTATGAGTTCTCTATCCTCCCAAAATATGTTGAACAGAGCACTAAATTGGCCATAGGGCATTATCCATAATTCTACATGAGTAGGTGCTTCTTCACTGATATTATATAGCTCGTAATTCAAATCTGGTGGAGGTTCATCCCAGAGTACATTGAGTTGCAATGTGATGTTTTCTGTAAAGGTTTCCCACCAGTGTAAAGATATATAGTTATAAAGCTGATTTGTGTCAATTTGACTGCATGTAAAATCAGGATAACGTATCTCGTTTCTTTCTTGAGGGACTTTAATATAATAAATAAAATCCTCTTCATAGTCAATGTAAGTGTATCCTCTGTATACATCCTCACTAACATGCTCAAGATCAACTTTTTTCACTAAATCCCAATCCTCACCATAGAAATCATAATAATTTGGCGCTGGTTCTTCTTTCTTATAAACTTCGACATAATCTGGTGTATCCAAAGATTTCATGTGATTTTGATTCGTTGGTTCAGCCCAAGTAACTGTGATCTCAATATTAGGTTCTTTGAAAGCATCGCTGTTTATAATG
>BPTK01000293.1 GCA_023705905.1 Candidatus Heimdallarchaeota archaeon | reverse complement strand
AAGCATGTTCCCGCATGAAATCTCTCATGATTTGAGTTTCATTCTCACTGAAGGGATAAGCTCCACGATAAAGAGAATCGTTTTTTACAGAAGAAGAACCAGCACCTTCCCAGTTAATTCCATAATTTCTATTGAGATCAACACCTCCAGGTAAGTCTTCAGCAGTTAATCCATCCCCATCCAAATCTAATTCTCGAATTGCAGAAGTATTTGCATCAGAATCCCAGTAATATGTCCTTTCAAGCTCATCGTCGAGTAAACCATCCATGTCGGTATCATTAAGTCCGTCCTCATCGTCGTCTATAGGATGCAGATTTTTGCGTTGCTCAGGAAACCAATGAATAATCGAAATTCCGTCTGGGTTTAACATGGGAATGATATATAATTCTCTGCTTGATAATAGATCCTCATAGAGACCAAAGATTGAATCATATACTATTTTATCTATGAAATATAATGCATTCTCAACTGAAATTAATTCTCTTGCATGATGCTCAGCCACTATATAATATTCTGTCTTAGAACTAGTTATTGTTTCATTTGTTAGTTTTACACACCATACATCATTATTGTGCCAAGTCTTTCCTATTGAAAAGACATCTACTATTTCAGGAAAAGAAGCATTCAGGAGTACTAGCTTATCGGTTAATTCTGTGTAATTGTGATAAGGCCCTAGATCCTCTCCCCAGTAGACTACATCCTCACCACTAATTGGTCCAGGAGCATTTGAAAGTTCTTCCCAAAACCAGCGATAAGGTTCGGGAGTCTCCTGATTTTTAATAGTTAATTTCGCTGAAGAATTTACAGCGACATTGAGAAACTGAAAGTTGACAAATATTATAAGGAGGAATAATGCTTGAACTTTTTTCATTGAGACAATTGAACATTTGACACTAATAAATAGCTTCCTTTCAATTAGCTTATCGTAATTAAAGAATATTGTTCTTTTGAGATGTATTAATTTAGACGTAGGAAAAGGCTTAAATAACGGTTGTGCAGAGATGTTCCATAATCGAAAGTAATAGTGAATGTTTATGACAGATTACAAGATAGCAATAGAAGTTGACGCGCGTGGAAGTTTCTGCCCAGGACCTATGATGGAGTTAATTAAAGCGATTCGTCAAGCTGAAGTTGGTGAAATGCTCTCTTTACTGAGTGAAGATGAAGGTACTCGAAATGATGTTCCTGCATGGATAAACAAAGCAAAACATGAACTTGTTGAGCTTATCAACGAGGATGGCTACGATCGTTACATCGTCAAAAAATTGCATTAGAGTGACCAATAATGCAACGAATCGTTATAATTGGAGGAGGTTTTAGCGGCATAAATGTTGCCAATAAAATAGCCATGAAAGGCAAGCGCAAGGACATTAGTATTATTCTAATCGAGCCAAGAGAACACAATGTCTATGAACCTCATTATCTATTCTGGAGTTTCAACAAAGATCCCTTGAAGAAATTTACCGTCCCCCTCAGAAAAGTCTTGAAAAAAGGAGTTCAGCACATTCCAGCTGTAGCAACAAAAATCGATAAAAAAAATAAATCAATCGATTTATCAAATGGTGAAACGATAAGTTATGACTACTTAGTTTTAGCCACTGGAGCTCGTATGGCGGAAGAACAAGTTGATTCTTACGATAAGGATAATATTCATCATTTTTATTTAACTAAAGCAACCGAAGAACTCCAAGTAGCTTTGAAAAACTTCAATGGTGGAACAATAGTAATTTCTCCATCAACCGTACCCTATAAGTGCCCTCCTGCACCAATTGAATTCGCGTTTTTAGTTGATAGATATTTAAGAAAACGAAAAATAAGAGATAAATCAACAATCAAGTTCCTCTATCCTCTTCTAAGACCTTATCCTGAAGCTAGGGTAGCAGAAAAAGTGAAAGAACTCTATGATAAGAGAGGAATAGAATTTGTTGAATTCTTCAATTATGAAAGTATTGACAAAGAGAATAATAAAGTAATTTCTCTTGAAGGAGACGAAATAGAATACGATTTGCTTATTTTAATTCCACCTCATGAAGGTCATAAAGTAATAATTGAAGCAGGGTTAGGGGATAGAGAAGGTTTCGTTCCTACTGATAGATTTACTCTAAAAGTAAAAGATCATGACAAGATGTACGCTATTGGTGATGGTACAAATTTACCTGTTTCAAAATCAGGTGCAGTATCTCATTTCTCAGCTCCCACTGTTGCAAAGAACATTCTATTGGAGATTGAAGGTAAAGAACCTACAGCGAAATATAATGGTTTTACCATTTGCTTTGTTGTTACTTCTCCAAGACGCTCTATGTTGCTATTCTTTAGCTACAAATATCCTCCGAAGAAGTTTGGTTTACACAATCTCTTCATATATGGATTTTTCAAAAAAGCGTTCAAAATTGCTTACTTCAAAGCTCTACTAAAGGGCTATCTATAAGGTGAAAATTATGACAAACATAAAAATATCAAAAACACTTGATGCACGAAATATGAGTTGCCCACTTCCTATATTAAAAACAAAGAAAGCTATCAGGGATATAGGAATTGGTGAATACTTGGAAGTCCTAGCCACCGATCCAGGATCAGAATCTGATTTTCAAGCATGGACAAGATCTACAGGTAACGAACTAGTAGAACAATCTGTAGACAATGGCGTTTTTCGCTATATAATGAAAAGAATCAAATAAATGAGGAATAAAAAATGGCAGATAAAAAGAAAAGAATAATGCTCATTGCTTCCAAAGGAGACATTCCAGGTGCTTATACACCTTTGATAATAGGATCTACCGCTGCAGCAATGGATTACGAAGTAAGTATTTTCTTCACCTTCTTCGGACTGAATATGTTGAAGAAAAACGGATTGAAAAAGATAAAAATCACTCCAACTGGAGAGACTGCAATGCCCATGCCCATCCCCCAAGTTGTTGGAATGTTACCAGGAATGACAGGAATGGCAACTATGATGATGAAGAGCTGGATGAAAAAAGCAAATGTCGCTACATTACAAGAACTAATGGATCTTTCAATTGAAGCTGGAGTTGAATTAATAGCATGTCAAATGACTATGGATGTTATGGGTTTCAAGAGAGAAGATAGATCGGAAGAGCGTCGTGTAGGGAAAGAGTGTAGATCTCGGTGGT
>BPTK01000292.1 GCA_023705905.1 Candidatus Heimdallarchaeota archaeon | reverse complement strand
AGTAAAGAACAATATATTTAACCTTATCCACCTTATCAAAATGCTCCTTAAAAAACCTCAGAGCATCTCGAGTAGACTTTAACGAACCTTGTTTAATTATTTGCATAATAATATTTTAAAATAGAAGTATTTAAAAGAAAAAATAAATCGAATCAAAGAACAATAATTATAAAATCAGATTTTAACCTTTAGGTTCCATCTGAGACTCTTTAATGAATATTGTTTATTGAAAAACATATTTAATTTAAATTTCTAAATAAAAACAAATGTTCCTCAAGAAGAGTTGAACGATACTCTCATTATTTAAAAGAAGAACCGAAAAAGATTAAGATTCGAGAGATTAAATTACGATGGGGAAGTTGTACACCTGAAGGAATCCTCTTATTTAATTGGCGTATTATGATGGCTCCTGTATCTGCTATTGATTATGTCGTGATTCACGAACTTAGTCATCTCCAAGATCCAGACCATTCAGCTTCTTTTTGGGATATGGTAGAATCCCTACAGCCAACTTATAGAAAATGGAAAGAATGGTTACATATTAATGGTAGGCAGTTAGATATAAGATGGTGATTTTCTACAATATTTACGAGAATTATTATGGTGCGGGACAGAATGTTTATATTCAAGTTTAATGTTTAATCGTTCTCATCCGATCTTCTATACATTCTTTCATGAATCTCATTTAAAGAAATATCAATTACTTTAGGCCTTATTATAAATCCTCTTTCTGAAATTTCTTGAGCTTGTTCTTCTAATGCATTCCTTAAATCTTCAATACTAGTAAATCTTCTATGCATATTGTATCTCCAATCAGAATCATTCCAATACTGAGACTCAAACCAGCCTACTAAATACATACCATACGGGGATGATCTTGGAATCATATAATCATTCAAAAGTTGTTCTTCCATAGCAGTCATAAGATGTTGGTTCCATTTACCTTTTACTTCAACAACAACAGAGATTTCTCTATTCTGAGGTATTAGTGCTCCTAAATTAAGAATTGTAATTAAAATGTCACTTCTCGTAAGTGGACTAATTTCAACTTCTCGATGAATTACTATATCTTGAGATAGATCATCATATAGATGATTTTTTACATAATCAGAAAAATCATCTTCGACAACCGGTCTAAATTCTCTGTTACCAAAATGATCCCATAAAAACCTAGCAGCAGGAGAATAAGGCTCTTTTCCTTGGAGTTTGCCTTCCAAACGAGATAAAGATTCACTAATTAATTCCAGTAATTGCCTTCCTGATTGAACTAAACGAGATGCTGGGTTTTCAAATAAAATACGCAATTCTTTAGGATTTGGCGGTTCCCATAAGTAATTTCGAGCATTCTCAATTGCACTTATTAATGAAAATGATAAACTGTCAGACCTTTCGGGCAAACAATCCATTATATATCTAATAGCATGAACAGCTTCAAAAGATCCTTTAGATACCAAGTATCTTAAAATATTATCTCTCCAATCTCTAATATGATCATCACGAGTAAAAAATCGTGCTCCACCTGTCAAAGGAATATCTGTTTCTGGTGGATATTTGGTAACTAACCAAATATATAAATTTGCTAATTGCATCTCAGAATATTTATTAAAGACTTTTCTTGAAAAACGATCATTTTCAGCAATCTCTTCTAGAACTTCTCTTCCCCATTCCTCATTATTTTGAATTAATGGCCATATAACTTCCCAATGGCTTTCTGGGGAGTATAAAACAAAAGCTTTAGCAGCTTGTATAGTTAAATCTCGTAAACCAAGATCTTCTGGCATGTGATCTGAAAGTAAATTATTAATATACTCAATAGTCAACAAAAAATCATTTTTAAGAAGAATAGTGAATAAATTTCCTTTAGATTGAACTGTCAAATCTTCTTCAAGAGTTTTACTATGTAAAAAATTCAAAAGATCTTGATGTCTCATATCTTTAATTCTATCAATAATAAAGAGTCTACCGTGGTTCTGGTTATCTTGATCGATTTCTGCTGATAATGCTAAGAAAAATCTTTCTTTTGCATGAGGGTAAGCTATTTTAAGTAAATCCCTTCGAATCTCTTCTTCGTCACCATTTTCAGTTAAATTAAAAGGAAACAATAGAATAATTGGAATCCATTTCTGCCATATTTCTTCAGATAAATTATTTATAAATTCATCTTCAATCTCATAAATAAGACGAATAGCTCGATATCCTGCCAAGGCAGTATGGGAGTAGGTATTGTTATTTAACCACATTTCTGTTTCTGGTTCACCTTGAATTATATAAATTTTAGCCGCCATAATGATCCTACTATGAACTTCTGGCTGAGAGTTAATCCAACCTGGGAAAGTCTTTAAATTTGGGTTAAAAGGATTTCCATATTCTCTACTATTCTCTCTTAAAGTCAATTGCCTGTTTAACCGGGCCCAAGCGTTAATATTACCTTGATCAAATTCATCTAAAAGTATTCTTATTCTTTCTTCAGGAGGGGGCTCAATCCGAGGTTGCGCAACATCTCCCCTAAGTTCTTCTAACTTCTCCTGCATTTTTAACTCTCTTTCATGTTCCTTCCTCATATCTGCCGCTAAATCACTATTTAGGTCAATAGGTCCGAACCAACGTATTAAATAAGTTCTTAAAATATCGTTATTTCTATATAATTCAAAACCCTTTTCGTACTTATCTGAACGATTCCTGAGCATTCTTATTAACAAAGAGATTAATTTTTCTCGGTATTCTCCTTCTTGTGAATTTTCAAGTTCTTGAAGCATCCAATCAAAATCAGATTCATAAATTAGCTCAAATAATCTTGGTTGAGAGTGTATGTATGTTACAATGTTCATTGAAAGCTTAATCAATACAATATTATCATTTGGTAAATATTGAAGGACTTTTTTTAGTAAAATCCGTCTCATTTCGATGTTATTCTCAAATGTAGATCTAACTTCCGAATCAAAACTGCTTTCGTTTAAATAATGGTCATCTTTAATTAGAGCGCTGAGTGTTTCTGTTATAGATTCCAAAATTTCATTATTATCTAAGAATTCAAGAGATTTAAGAAGAATGTTTTCAACTCCACTGAGAAATAAGAAAGGAAAACTACCGAGTATGGATCTTGCGTAAATCTAGCTTGGAGCACTTATATTATATATATAAGGCA
>BPTK01000291.1 GCA_023705905.1 Candidatus Heimdallarchaeota archaeon | reverse complement strand
AAGTTAAACCCAATTTTCTAAAGTCAAATAAAGCCAAGAAATTAAATTCCTTGATTCTTCCCTATTAAATCACAATTTGATAATACTTTAAATACAAACAAAATAAATATAAGCATAAAAATTATCAAATATACGAAATAGTGAATAATTATGGAACTGAAAGTTGGTAATATTTCAAAAATTCAAGTTAAAGAACTTTTAAATCGTTATAGCTACGAATTAAATCTAAAACCTTTAAATATCTTACATGGTTTCAACGGTTCTGGAAAAACAACGTTTTTAAAAATTATACATTCGATATTAACTAAGAATTACAGAACAGCTTTGAATTGTAAATTTAAATCAATTTCATTCATTTTTGATAAAAACGAAAAGGTAATCTTTACGAATATAAACTCTAAAGATTTAAAATGTGAAATCAAGAATAGCAAAGGAAAAACAATAATAAAGGGGAATTTACTCAGATTTGATGTTGACAGTATTTTCACAAAATATGCAGGTCCAATAGAATTTATAAAACATTTACATAAATCAGGATACATCTTTGCAAGAGATCAAGATGATGATTTTCCCTATATAGAAACTAAAACTGGGAAGTTATTAAAAGATCTTTCAGAGGTTATAAATCACTTTAGTGAAACAAGTACGTATGATTATGAATCAGAAATAGAGGAATACCTCAAAGAGCTTAATTCATTTTTTATTCAAACAAACAGACTAGAAACTACTTCAAGTATTACAGGTTTGGAATCACGTAATGAAGGAAGAAAGAGTAGAATTGATAAGTATCGTAGTGTTTCAAGAAGACTTTCAAAATCCCATAGGAATCCACTGAGGTATATCAAAGAAGATTTAGTGGAAAGAATAGAAAAAGTAGCTGAAAGAAGCGCTCGAATTAGTAGAGAATTTGACAGTCAGTTCTTTGATCTTCTTATAGAAGAATTGAAAGTAAAGAAACAGAAAAATCAAGATGAAATATTGAAAAATTTGGAGACAGAGTTAGAAAATATAGACTTACAAGAAAATGAACTCATTGAATTAGGATTATATGAAGGACCATCAACTGAAACAAAAAGAGCAAAAATCATCTTAGAAGAAGAAGGGCAATTATCACCTGGATTACTAAATGCATTAGTTGTATTTTCAAAAGGATTACAAAGAAAGTTTGAAACGTTCAAAGATATTAAACCTAAAGTCTACAAGTTTACAGATTTCATTTCAAATCATCTAAGTGGAAAGGAGTTAATACTTTCTAGAAAAGATGGAATACAGTTTAAAATCCATGATGGTACCATAATTGAGCCATGGATGTTATCTTCAGGAGAACAACACATAATTCTGATTGCATATTTCTTTGTATTCTTAGCACCAGAAAAGTCAATTGTATTAATTGATGAACCTGAAATATCTCTTCATGTAAAATGGCAAGAGAAATTTCTACAAGACATGCTAGAACTAAGTAAACTATCAAATTTGAGGTTCATAGTAGCTACTCATTCACCTTCCATAATTTCTAAATTCAGAGATCACATGCTATTACTGGAGGTTCCAACTTTAAATGAGTGATGACAGTTCTAGAAAGAACTTGGAGTATACTTTAGATGAAAGTTTAAACCTTATTCTTCTAAATCTTAGAGGACAAAAGTTTGTTCTCATAGTTGAAGGAGATGATGACAAAAATTTCTATAGAAGAAACTTAGAATTAGAAGAATGGAATTTCTATATACATGTTGCAAAGTATTGTGACTATTCAAAAGGTAGGGCAATTGAACTAGCTAGATGCAATCAATCAATAGCAGATTTCTGTACAATAGTTGATGCAGATCATGATAGAATATTGAATTTAGAACCAAAGGATTCTAACATTATATTGACAGATAATCATGATTTAGAATTAGATATTATAATATCTGGTACACTTCAAAAAATAGTTGATCTAAAAGTAGCAAAAAATTTAGTTGAGAACCTAACAAAAAACACTAGAGATTTACAAGAATTCATTCTAGATAAATCGAAAATTCTAGGAAAACTCAGATATGTCAATATGAAAGAAAAGTGGTTTTGCAGATTTAGGAAATTAAATTATGGGAAAGATGGTAAGATAAATTTGTTTTTTGAAAGAAAAATGTTTATATCAGAAGATGAATGTATTAAGAAAATTTTATCACATAAGTGTAAATCATCACCTAATATAAAACTGAAGAATGTTAAGAAAAAATTGAATGAATATGCAGAATTTCTTGATAACCAAGACAAATTACAATTATGCCATGGAAAAGACGTTATACAAATTTTTGTTTATTATTTAAACAAAAATTTGCGAGGTCATAGGAAAGAAGAAATAAACATAAATTCGGTATACTTGGCTTATGAGAAACAATTCATAACATATACAAAACTATATACAAAATTCAACAAATGGTTTAAGAAGGTACGATAACTGATTATTAGAAATACTTGCTTGAGTTTGTGTTTAATTTTTCATTTTACTGCAAAGCCCTTCTCCTTCCAAGAAGGACGTCTATACTATAAGGTAACCTTATTAGAATATACCTTTAATTCAGTCTTATTTTTTAGTTTTAGAACCTCTATAGACCATTTTGATGATTCACTTCCTGAAAATAATTATAATTTCAAAAAAGAGATCTACTAAAAGAATTGGGTATAATGATTTGTCTAGAGTTTGTTGCACGACAGTGTAATATGTGTTGTACACCTGTTCTACTAGTCTAGCTGTAAGGTATCTGTGTAAAATAAAATCACAAGTGCTAAAATGACACTTGGCAAAGAAAATACAGCGTCTAGCTAGTTTTTAATGTTCTAATATTTCTATTTTTATAATTTTATACATACTTATTCTATATTCGGTTATTCGGTATATACTAATCAGTAACTAGAAGTGCTATAATAAGATAATAGATATGAAAATACCGAATGTTCGGTGTGTGTTCGGTGTGTTCGGTATACCTAAAATTCTACAAATAATCCTGAAATCTTATGTCCTTTCTTCGTTTCATTTGGCTGTTTGGGATCTAACTGTATTAAGAAAATAAGTTCGGAACAACTAGAAAATGTCAGAAATGTAAATATAAGCTGATTTGTGCGGATCAATGGGAAATAAGAGCTTGGTTAGAATGACTTAAAATGCTTGTATTGTCGTTTTAACCTATTTTTAAGCAGTT
>BPTK01000290.1 GCA_023705905.1 Candidatus Heimdallarchaeota archaeon | reverse complement strand
TTTCCAAGCCAAATTCTTGAATAGCAGCTTCTAAGTCATCAATAGATCTGCAGATTGTATAAGGAACATTTCCTGGTATATCGTAAGCATCGAGTAAATATCTAGTAAAAATCTTGCTTGACTCTATTTTAGCTACCTCTTTTCTTGGACCACAAGCTGGAATTTTCAATTTATCTTCCAAGTAATTAGTTATACCTTCAGAGAGAGGTAATTCAGGTCCTACAATTGCATAATCAACATTTCTAAATTTCTTTAATTTATTGAAATCCTCGAGTTTACCAATACTGAATTTCTTGGATAAATCTGCTATACCGGGATTTTCTCTTGACATATAGGAATATAAAATCCCCTCGTTTTCTACAATCTTTTTCGCGATTGCATGCTCTCTTGCACCATTCCCAATTAACAGAACCTTTTCAGACATTTTTAGACCTCTTCATAATGACTTCTCCCATTTAATTCTCCGTTCAAATACTTAATCCTTATTTCCTGAGCATAAGGAGTTGGATAACTTCCAGATAAACAGGCAGTACATAAATCAGAAAAACCAATTGCGGTTTTTAATGAATCAATGTTCTGATAAAATACTCCATCTACATCAAGAACTTCTTTTATTTTTTCTACTGTGTGACCTGAAGCAATCAATTCTTCATCAGTTGGAAAATCTATACCATAATAGCAAGCAAATCTTATTGCAGGGCAAGTTACTGCAAAATAAACTTTATTGACTCCCAGCTTTCTTAAATCCTTGACAATCTTTTGACTTGTCAATCCTCGAACTATTGAATCATCTACAACTAGGATATTTTTATTTTTAATATATTTAGCAGTATAGAGATATTTGCTTTTAGCAACTTTTGTTCGCTCTTGTTTGCTCTTCATAATAAAGGTGCGTTGAAGATATCTGTTCTTGATTATTGCTTCGCGTATGGGTAGGTTCAATACTTCTGATAATCCTTGTGAAGCAGGTCTTGAAGTATCAGGAACAGGAACAATGTAATCAATATCCAGATTATTCTCCTTTATTCTTAAGCCTAGTTCTTTCCCTAAATCCAACCTTACATCATAAACTAGTCGCTCTTCGATAATTGAACATGGATTAGCAAAGTAAACATACTCAAACATACAGTGAGCGTGGTCTTTTACTAAAATCTGAAAACTTTGGATGTCTTGTTCATTGAAAACAATTAGTTCACCAGGTTGGATATCTCTAATATTTTCAATACCAATATTTTGAAGTACAACACTTTCTGAACTAATAACAGTAATATTTTCATTACTTCCAATCACCAAAGGCCTTATTCCCCTTGGATCCCTGAAAGAAAATTGTGTTTCATCAAGTGTCCCTATAATTGAATAGCTTCCATCCACTCTTTCCATAAACATCTTGACAGATTCATTCAGATTTCCTTGAGTTTTATTTAGTAAACTCCCAAGAAACTCAACGATGAATTCTGTATCACTTTCATAGTTTTTAGTTGTCATGCTGTGAATATTGGTAATATTACCATTGTGTACTATTGCTAAGGTACCATGCTTGGTTTTGAATGTAAAAGGCTGTGCATATTTTTCTATATTAGAACTATCAGTTCTTGTTCCAAATGTGGGATATCTTGTGGATCCAATTAAATGAGATGTTTCTTTAGTTTCATCTAAATCTAGCAAATCTGGATAGCTGTCTTTCTTGATAATCTTAATATTACTTGTTTTTTCTTCAATCCATCCAATCCCACTTGCATCTTGTCCTCTATGTGTTAGCATCTGAAGCAAAATTTTACCTTGACCAAGTGTTGTTGATCCATTTATTCCTAGAACACCACACATCTTAATTTACCTTCACTCTTCTTTGATTTACAGTAATTTTGTTTTCTGAAAGTTTCTTAATCACTTCAGGTAGGAGAATATGTTCGGTGACCAAAATTCTTGCAGCCAATGAATCAGATGAATCTTCTTCTAACACTTCAACTACTTTTTGGGCTATTATGGGTCCTCCATCAATATCTGCATTAACAAAATGAACCGTGCATCCAGAATATTTTACTCCATATTCTAATACTCTTTCATGGATATTTAGACCTGGAAAAGCTGGGAGCAAGGATGGATGAATATTGATAATTTTGTTCTTAAAATAATCGACAAATGAATATGATAGAACCTTCATAAACCCAGCTAAAACAATTAATTCAATATCATTTTCAATCATTAATGATTTTAATTTTGAATCATATTTAGTTTTATCAGCATAATCCTTGGGATCAAGAACTATTGCGTATTTATTATAGCTTTTTGCAAATTCTAAACCAGCTGCATTAGGATTACTGCTGATAATCAAAAAAACTTCAGCATTACCTAATTTGTTTTCATTTTCAGCTTTAAGTATTGCCTGAAGATTAGAACCTCTTCCAGATATTAGAACAGCTACTTTCATCATATCACCTTGTAAATAACACATCATACTTAGAAATAGACACTATTGGATCTTCTACTATCTCACCGATTGTGATGCTTTTGAAGTGCTTATTTAGTATCTTAAGTGCTTTCTCTTCCTCTTCTTTTGGTACAACAGCAACAAAACCAATTCCCATGTTGAAAATAGAGAACATCTCTTGAAAGGCAATTTTACCCAAAACACGAATTTCCTCAAATATGTTCATTGGTTTGGGGAAATTAGTCAACTCAAAACCATAATTGGTTAATCTGAATAATTTCTTAAAACCACCACCTGTGATATGAGCTAAACCTGATACTGAACAGTTTTCTATGAGATCTAGTATTGCTTTGACATAAATTCTCGTTGGTTCTAAGAGCTCTTCATACACATCTCTTCCCCATGGAAAACACTCACTTAGAAGATACTTGATTGAAAGGATTTTTCTTACAATGGTATATCCATTTGAATGTAGTCCACTACTTGTTATTCCAATAACAGAGTCTCCAGGTTTTATTTTTGATCCATCAATAACACTATCAAGAGAAACTATACCCAGAGCTGTTCCTGCAACATCAAAAGCGTTCTTCTTATCAACTAATAATTCAGGTACAGTTGCTAGCTCTCCGCCTATCAAGGGAATTCCTGCTAATTCGCATCCTTTGTAAATTCCTGAGATTATCTGTTCAATCTGAGATTTATTCAATTCAGATATTGCTAGATAATCTACAAATGCTTTAGGAGGAATTCCCATTGAAAGCAAATCATTAACATTC
>BPTK01000289.1 GCA_023705905.1 Candidatus Heimdallarchaeota archaeon | reverse complement strand
AGATGGTATGGTAAAGTCTCTGAGATGATGAACAAAATCTATCTAGAAGATTTTCTGGTAGAAGGAATTGTTGTTGGGGGTCCAGCACTCTCTAAAACAGAATTCTTAGATAGCAAGGGATTAGATTATCGGTTACGAGAAAAAGTGATAGGAATTTTTGACGTTGGTTATACAGGAGAGGTAGGAATAAGAGAACTCTTGGAAAGAGCTCAAGACAAATTAACTGATTTTGAGTTGGTTAAGGAAAGAGTGTTGATGCAAAAATTCATGGAACATCTTGGGAAGGACACAGGTTTAGCTACGTATGGTGAGAAACATGTAAAAGAAGCTTTAGGAAAAGCTGCAGTTGAAATAGTTCTTGTAAGTGAAGATGTTGATCGTGTAAATATGGAAATAAAGTGTGATGGTTGTGATTACTCTACTACGGAATCTGTTCGAACAAAGGATTACAACGAATTCTTCAAAAAACTCTCAGATAAGAACTGTTCTCAATGTGATGAATCGAAACTCTTTATCGAAAAGGAAACTGATCTCATTACAGAATTAAATGAATTAGCTGAAAGTACAGGTGCTCGTTTAGAGGTGATTTCGACCGCTCATGAAGATGGTGCAATGTTGTTCGGTGCTTTTGGTGGAATCGCTGCGATACTCAGATACAAATTGTACGATGGATATTAAATTAATAATTTGGAGGAAGATTAAGCCTCCAAACTCTATTAATTGTGAATTACAGTTCCCACAGACTCGTCTTTTACGGCTTTTAAGATGTTTCTAGGATCAGAACCATTTGTAATAATGAGTTTGATATTAGATCGACGAATTATCTCACAACCAACTCTATCAAAAAGGTTGTATTTTCCTGGTTCTTCATTTTGCTCAGTAATAATTTTCATAAATTCAGCTGTTGTCATCGTATCAAGTGGTTTTGCATCTGAATGCTTCTTAGGATCTTTATCATAAACCTTATCCACATCTGTTAGATTTACTAAAATATCAGCACCCCAATATTCTGCGATTAGAGCTGAAACTGCATTTGTAGACTGGCCTGGCTGTAATCCCCCCGTAACAACTATTTTGCCTGAAGACAATGCTTTTCCAACCTCTTCAAATGAACGAGGAACTAGAAGGTATGCCTTATCTTTCAGTGATGCAATCATTAAAAGTGCATGAATTCTTGTTGATTCTACAGCTAACATATCCTTGAATGTATTCACATGGCCAAGTACATCACTTGCTTGAATAATTACTCTAGCTAACTTACCTCCTCCAACAACAATTGCTATTTCATTACCTTCTTCGTAAAGTGTATTAACAATAGAGATAATTTCCTTAACTTTATCAACTTCTAAGACCATATTTTCTTTGTAAAGAACAGATCCACCAAATTTCAAAACTATTTTCTTCGAAGACATCGTTAGAGACAATAATTCTTACATGGTAAATAATGTTTTTTCTCTGATAGTAGTTTTTTTAGGAAAAAAACACTTTTTAAACGCAAGTTCTACTTAGAACTGAAACTTTTTTAACATAATTGTGGAAATTCAGACAAAATATTGAGGATTGCAACATGGACCTTCAGAAAAAGATACCAATTGAGAGAATTTTCATTGATGGACTAGAAGATATTTTCATAGCAGGATGGATTCAGCAAGTTAGAAATCTTGGTGGATTAAAATTCATTCAATTACAAGACAGAACAGGATTAGTACAATTAGTTCTTCCAAAGAAAAAAGTGACACCAGAAGTGTTTGGGATTGACTACCAAGAAGGAGATATTATTGCAGTAAAAGGAGTTATTGTTGAGAATAAATCAGCTCCAAAAGGCAAAGAAGTTCTGCCTTCTGAAATAGTTGTCCTAAACAAAAGAGCTCAAGAGTATCCCATTGCAATTGGCGATAAAATAGAAACCAACATCGACAAGAGGTTGGATTATCGTTTTCTAGATTTGAGAGATCGGAAGGTTGCACAAATTTTTGAGATTGAAAGCGCAGTAGCCTATGCAATCCAAGAATATTTTATGAAAAATGACTTCTTGCAATTCTTTTCTCCGAAAATAGTAGGATCGGCAACAGAGAGCGGGGCCAATGTTTTTGAAATAGGGTATTTTGGAAAAAAAGCCTTCCTTGCACAATCGCCACAATTTTACAAACAAATGATGCTGGTAGCAGGATTTGAAAAGGTGTTTGAAATAGGACCCGTGTTCCGAGCTGAAAAGCATCATACCTCACGACATCTATGTGAATACACCTCTATCGATTTTGAAATTTCATACATCAATAATCAAAAAGACGTCATGAATGTCCTACATGGAGCCATTAGTTATACTCTTAAAAAAGTACAAAAAGAGAAAGCTCAAGCCTTTGAGGAACTAGGTGTGTCTATTGACACCCAACCAAAAGAATGGCCCATCCTTTCCATACTAGAGTGTAATGAAATTCTCCTATCAGAAAACAAAGAATTAGATCTCTACGAAGACTTAGATGCTGAAGCAGAAACCATAATTGGAAAATATGTTAAAGAGAAGTATAAATCAGATTTCGTTTTTGTCGACCAATATCCATGGGATGTAAGGCCATTTTATACCATGAAGGACGATAAAGATCCAAGATTGACCAAATCATTTGATTTACTATACAAGGGACAAGAGCTTACTACTGGAGGACAAAGAGAACATAGGGTAGATATCTTAACTCAACAGGCTGTGGAAAAAGATTTTAAGATAAAAGATGTCGATAGTTATCTTCAATTCTTCAGAAACGGGGCACCACCACATGGCGGTAGTGGAACAGGAATAGAAAGATTTGTACAAAAAATACTTAATTTATCAAATATTAGAGAAGTACGTTTACTACCAAGAGATCCAACAAGATTACATCCATAGAAGAGACAACAATCAAATCAAAATGAAAAGTTTTAAAAAACGAATGATAATTTCTATTATAGCCACGTATATTCTTAGTTGTGGGGATAGCCAAGTGGCCAACGGCGGCGGACTTAAGATCTTTGGCTTAAAGCCAGAAAACAAGGGTTAGAAAAAAAAGAGAAGAGATCCGTTCTTTAGTAGTTCGGGAGTTCGAATCTCCCTCCCCGCACCATTTTTTATCTTGATGTTTTTGTTATAGAAAGTCATCCGTTCTGCGCACGTAATGAAGTTCATCTATTAACTTTCAGAAGCTATAGATTCACTTGAAGGGATTTTGTTCCCCGTCCCCTTAGCGGCGTCCAGGGGGAGCTTAATG
>BPTK01000288.1 GCA_023705905.1 Candidatus Heimdallarchaeota archaeon | reverse complement strand
GCGATCCTTTTCAATTTCATGACTATTCTCATCTACATTTCAACAATTATCTGCTTTCAAAGAACAGAGTCTGTTGTAGTAATTAATACTTTTTCCTATTTTATGAATCTATCTTCCATGTTCACTTATAGAAATGAATGTTTGTGGGTTAAGAAGTTGAAGAGTTTGGATCACTTACTGAAGCAATAGACACTAATGGTAGAAATTTAACAGAACCGAGTAAAAGGGAAATAGAAGAAAATAATAATGAAATTCTACAAGAACTTTAGAAGTATTTTAAGTTTCTTTTCTTTTCTTTTAAATCCATTAATTTGAATGGTGAGTTTTTTTCTCAATTTTCTTCGGTTTTAAACCAATTATATTATTATATGATGAGATTTTGTCTCAACGTTGTCAATTAGAAGTAATAGCCAATACTTAATAAAAAGAACCATTACAATCTTTATATTACAAACGATTTCTGCTTTTAGTTTTTCTACTATTGGTTTTATAGACGAATCGAACAACTAAGAGTAGAGTTATAGGAATAAATATGATGTTAAAATTTGCGCCATCTGTGGGAGTATATACAAGAGGTTCCCCAAAAGGATAAGGGTCAGATGAACCGGCTTTTCCATCTATAAGATATTCATCAGAACCCCTGTGGTTTGACCAATGATTTCCCTCATCAGTTTCAGTATCATACCATTCGTTACCAAATCCATCATCATATCCTTGCGATTCACCATACTCAGTTCCATTCTCGTTATTATCTATGAAATCATTGTGGTGGATCTTATTCCGATTTGAATCATCATCTAGAAAAACACCGTACTCAGAATTTCTCAATAGAATATTATAAGAAATAGTTACAGAATCTGTAGAATAAATGCTAATACCATATAGATTTTCCACGCATAAATTATTTTTTATTATTGGTGGATTATAAAGCCAAATATCAATATGGTGGGTAAGGATTCCTGAACCTAAGTTATTTGTGCAGGTGTTATTTTCTATTAGAATATTTTCGCGAACCTGAATGCGAATTCCAGGCAGCCTGTTATAATCGCAATAATTGCTCGTAATATTCGAACTGTCCGTATCTGATAGATATATGCCGCTTTCATAATTATAGTCACAATTATTTTCTTGGATTGTTAGAAGGGTTGAATGCGCAGTTAATATCCCAAAAATGCCATCAGTACAATTATTTTCTCTAATAATAATATCCCTACAACTATCAATATAAAATCCTGCGTAACTGCTATTCGTTACAGTATTGCTTTCTATTATCGATTCCTGAATATATGGACAATGAATTGCAAATCTACTTTGATAAATAGTATTGTTGCTTATTGTGATGAAATTTGAAAATATTATATAGATCCCAGACTGAGAGTTTTTATGACAATAATTATCACTGATTTCGATTTTGTCGGCAAACTGAAAAGCTAGTCCAATTTTATTATTATAACATTCATTACCACTTACAGTCATAAAATCTGTTCTCTGTAAGAAAATTCCATAAAGATTATGGTTGGCACAAATATTATTTATAACTTTGACAGTAAAAGGTGCAACACCATCAACCGAAATACCAGTATAATAAGCATCAATAAAACAATTTTGGATGATAAAGTACTTAGTTGTATTTTTAATTCTGATACCATTAAAAGCTAAAGTAGTTATATTGAAATTTTCTATCCTATAAGGATCTTCTTCAGTGCCTGAACCTGCAAAACCATAGTCGATGAAACCTTGATCAGAGAGAATCTCTATTGATGGATGTGAGATTAGCATATTACTGTTAAACTCTTTTTCTTTGAAGAAACTTGAATTAATATACAATTGTTTTGGATACTCTAAATCTCCCTGAATGGAAGTAAAAATAGAACTAGATGATAATAATAGAATCAAAACTGTTAGAACAATCAATCCATTGGCTCTTCTCATTTGTTTTCCTCTTGGCATCTAGACACTTTAGACAATAATACTGACACACTTTTAAATTATTCCTATAAATCTATCAAATCTATCAACTCATCATGAATCATGAATCATCATTTATCATTACAAATCTATTCTAAATAATAAACAAGTATATCATACTCAACTCTCTTCTTGCCCCTTTTGAAATATTGGATCTTATTTTATCTTTAAACAACAATTGAGAGAGCGAAAGAAAGTATTTGATTATTGAATATCAAAAAAAAAGAAATGGCTAGATTTTTCTATACTAGCCAAACCAGGTCGTATCAAGATTATCATAACATTGTGAATTTTGGATCAGTGGATTTTCCTCTGTGTCTTCAAAATATGTGTATGCATAAGTATAGGTATCACCGCTTGCATAATATTCGGCTGCTATGTTATCTTCTCCATCAGCTAATCTTTCAAAGAAATAATGTGAAAAAGCTCCACCCCAAGATCCTAAATAATCTTCATATTCATCGAACCACTGTTTTGTATCTCCAAACCACATAGCAGCGTCATATGTTGAATCCAATTGATCAAAATCAGTACTCGACATTACGAAAACCGGTTCATCTTTTCTTTCAGGCTTTTCGTATTCTAAGACGAAATCACCACTGTTACACGTGTCAACAAGTACAAATATATTGTTAGATTCCAAACATTCAATTTTGTCTGCAAATTCACAGCTTTCAATATAATCATCTGAACTTGCTCCGCAATTTCTAGCTATAGTATCACCGTTTGGAACGTCAATTCCTCCTGTGCTACTTCCATGGCAATAAATATGAATAAAGATAAGAGAATTATAGGTTTCTAGGTCATCCAAATCATCTATACTATCTTCCCAATCAACGTTGTCTTCTCTGTACAAGATACCAGTAAAACCCTCATCGTCAACCAAGTAATCTCCATATTCTTCAATCATTGTTGCATTAGCAACGTCTGAAGCCCAAAAGAACAATGCTACCCTACCATATATTGTTCTGTCTACTTCATGGTTTGCACTTGTTGCTATGATGAACTGACTGTCAGTATTATATCCGCTCTTCGATATTCTTAAGGAATAAAATCTGAATCTTTGAACATTCCATTCCAATTCATATTCACCTAGAGCATTTGTATAGCATGTATCTTTTGATATTCCGTCTTCTAACAATTCAACTTTTACACTACTTATGGGCGTATCTGAGTAGTTCTGACTAATTGTTCCTGTGAATGTTACCTCACCATAGTAGGGTGGAGGTGGTCTTGCTGAAACTAAAGTAGTTTCAGGATTCATTACTATCATCAGAGTTAATGATGATATTATCAATAAAACAAATAA
>BPTK01000287.1 GCA_023705905.1 Candidatus Heimdallarchaeota archaeon | reverse complement strand
GATATAACTTGGCCTCCAGAACGTTTCTTACAGGGTGAAACCATATTAGGGGAAATATATGTTTCTTATGGTGTAGACTTAACTTTTGAAATATGGAACCCATCCAAAAAGACTCTTGTTTATAATACATCAAATAGCAATTTGCTCGATCCTCAAATGGAGATAATACTGAAAGAATATTATCCTATTTCTTCAGGATATGTTTTTTGGATACATCTGACTACTCATGAAATCAAACCAGGGATTACAGAGAGGTTTGGAGGAATGGGTATAAGTGTTCGAGATTATAATGAGACAATCCCTCCTGCTGGGACATATACTATTTGGGCTGGGATAGTTGATAGCATAAGTGGTGGGTCTCCTTCTTCTGTTAAATCATACAAAGCAGTTATTCATCATGAGTATAATGAGAGCATAATAGACTATGAACAAACTCCAGAGAAGTGGGGAGAAATTATTCCCTTCTATCGCAAACTCGCCCCTACTCTCCTATGGACGCTTGCTGGAGGAGAATTGGTGATTATGGTCTGTTTTTGTTGGGAAACCAAGAAGAAAAAAAATATCAATTGAATATTAAAGTTGAATTATCTAGCGAGGAATAGATTCGTCAGGAACATATTTCACAAAAAAACGTGGTAAAGAGAAAGGAGCAATAAAAAATTAATAAGCTTATATTATAATCGATGGTTATGCCGACTCTACCGATCCTTATCCAAACAAAGAAGAAGCAGACCAAGCTTCAAACGAGACTGTCATTTTTCTTTTCCTACCTTTCCTTGTGTTTGGAGTTTTAAAAAGGAAGAGACTGAAAGCATCCTCAAAGTAAGATAAAATAATTTTACCATGCTTATATATTCAAATCTATTATATTGATGGGAATACGATGAGAAAAAAAGTATTAGTAATTCTAGCCTGTGTTATTCTACCTGGTTTATTCTATGCAATAGAACCTACTAACTCTTCTGTTAGTTTGAATGATTATGCTTATGATAATTATATTCTATATGACCAATCTGGTGAACATGCTCTAGCTAATCTCACTTTCACTGCTCATCTTTTCTACAACAATGAGAGCCACATTTTTTATTTAGATCAAGACGTAAGTTTGGACATAATCTCTACATCTTTAACAGATCATTGGGGTCTGAAATCTTTCAATTTTACTACAGAAAAAGAGTTTGGTTTTTGGTCAATAAATTCTACACATATGCAAGGAACAATTAGAATACCTTATGCAAAAGAAGATGAATATGAAGTAGGTTTGGATTCTAAAAAAGAAACCAGACAAGAAATAATTCCTCCTGCCTATTGGTCTAACGAATCTTTTTCCTTTTCTCCTTCTTTTAGAAACTTATTTTTTTCTCTAAATGATGAAAGCACACTTAAGCTAGACCATTATGTCTTTTTTACATTTAAGGATTTTAAAATCACTTCTGAAACTGTTATAAACGGTGAATGGTTGCTAAATTATGAAATTAATCCTTGGATTATCATAAAAGAGGAATTTTTGTACATAATTATTTCTATTTTCATATTACTATGGTTTTTAATTTCTATTCAAGCATATAAGTTGAGAAATAATGTTTTGTCTCTATTAGACAGAAAAATAACTAGTATAAATGCGAGAAATGATTGTTGCCATAGCATAAATTCAATTTTTCACAATCTTGGTTGGATTGCGATTCTATTCACATCGTTTATTTATATTGTGAAGAGTTTCAATGAATTGCGCTTATTCAATTTTGGAGTAACTTTTATTGTTTTAAATGTTTTATATTTGTCAATCATTTTCCTGTCTACGTTTATTATAAGAGAAAAGCAGAAAAAGCTTAATAAAGAAACTCATGAAAAATTGGTTAAGAGCAATAAGTTAGAGGATTATGATAAGTTACTGAAGCTTCAGAACACAATAAAGGTTAAGTATCCACGGATTAGAGAGATGATCATATTAATACTTAGTATCTTACTAACACCAATACTAGAAACACTCTTAGTTTTGATTAACTGAAGCATGTTCCAAAATCTCAGAATACCTGCCAGAGGCTTTGAGAGTAAATAAAAAGGCGTAGTAGAGAAAAGGTAGAACAAAACCTCGAATAATAAACCTTATTGTTTCTTCTCATTCAAATCGTTTTTATTGCTGTAATACTTGTGAACTACGTAGGTACTAATATCTGACCTACCTAGTATTCTTTGAGAAAATGATTGCTGGAAATATGGAAACGAAAGTTTGGGTTTTCTTGCATCGTTATGGTAAAGTTGACCAATTATGTGATGAAATAGATGTAATTAAACCCTTCATAGCCAGTGATGATACTCAGAAGTATGCCGTTTTTATCTTTGATTGGAAGAAAAAAGTAGGGACAAATACCATCATCAAAACTGAGGAAAGACTGGGGGATTTACACTGTGATGGTGCTATAATCATTGCAAACAGATTTAGTTCTACTGCTTCAGAAATGGTTGAACACATTAACAAGCACTGTTCTTTCAAAATTATCTTGTTCAAACAAAAGGAAATAGATCAGATGTTGGCTTGTAGCTAGCAAAATGATAAATTGCTTATTTATTGTAAATCAAGGAACAATTTAAGTGGATTTTATTACTGAAGAAGTGGAAGAAGAAACTTTACAGGATTACTTCCAGGAAAAAATATCTCTTTTCTTCTAGCATGACATGTTACAAAATACTTCTTAATCTTATACATAATATCAAATAATTGTTAACTATTTGAAGGAAGCTTTTAATTTTAAAAAATCTGATACTTACCCAAACAAACCGTTTGCAGTTCGTTTTTTCCAATTTACTGTTGTTAATAATCTAAAATTCTATAAAGATCCATCTTCTGAAAGGTCGTTTTTGGCATTTTACTTCTCTCAAGCTCCTGAAATAGTGCCTCAACCAAATCTTTTATGTCAAAAACTGAAATATGCATCTCAGAATACTCTTCTGTCATTTTTTCGAAATTTACTCGAATATATTCAATTTTATGGATGTTTTTAACAAAATTTATCCCAAAATAAACATTCTTAATATTCTTATTGTTACATAACGTTAACTCCTTCCACAATTGTTTCATTTCATCTGCTTCAATTGTGGAGTTTTTTAAAAACAATGCACCTTTGTTTTTCATATAAATATCAATATCGGGATCATTTTGAGATAATCTTTTATTCAAAACTATGTCATCTTTAGTAGACACAGTTTTTATGCATTGAAATAAGTCAAAAAAAGCAGATTGTTTCTGTTCATCAAGTGGACCGAAATCATAGAATTTTTGAGCTAAATCATGTATAAGGTATTCTGAAAACCCCCCTG
>BPTK01000286.1 GCA_023705905.1 Candidatus Heimdallarchaeota archaeon | reverse complement strand
TAACTTTACCTATTCCTGATAGATAGAACACAGAATCAGAAATCCACAAGATTTTTTTCATGGAATAATTTTTATTTTAAATATTTAAATACTTACGGTTAATGTTAAAGCAAAGCATCACATTCCTACCACCTACGAATAAGCGGGTCTCCCGCAAAGCGATACTATGAAAGATAATAATTTCTTATGGATCCAAAATGATTGGATGGCAAAAGAATTTGACAGATTGCAGGTGATACACAGTTTCCACTATTTAACATTTAAAACCGCTTTAAATCTGTTTATGCAATTAGACGGAAATCTTATTGTGGAAACAGGTTCGATGCGGATAGAAGACGACCCAGGAGGCGCATACACTCTGCTTTGGGGCGCTTTTTGTAAAAGATACGGTAAAAAACTTATTACCGTAGATATATTACCAGAAGTTACAAATTTTTGCAAAGAAATTACTAACGAATATGCCGATTATATAACTTGTATAACTCAGAATTCTGTTGAGTTTTTAAAATCATTTGATGAACCGATAGATTTACTTTTTTTAGATAGTATGGACTGTCCAATCCCAATAGAAGGGAAGGCGAGGGCATCGGCTGAAAGTGCGCAAAGACATAATTTCGAAGAGTTTGAAGCGGCAAAAAAGAATTTACATAAAAATAGTTTACTCCTGATGGACGATAACAATTTTTCTAGTGGCGGCAAACCATGGACCACAAAAAATTACCTTTTGACACAACCGGATTGGATATGTTTATTAGATTATGCGCAATCATTATGGATAAAGGTGAAATAAATGAAAATACTGTATCTGTCATGTCATTCGATATTGGAATACGATGAACTCAAATTATTCAATGATCTAGGTTTGGATGTCTTTTCTCATGGTGCTTACATGCGGTTCAATCAACCAACGGAAATGAGACCTGCAATATGTGATAATGAAAGTGATGATAAATTGTTGGAAAATGCTTTAAATTGTACAAAAGAGAATCTATCAAGAGAGTTCATTGACAATTTTGATATAATACTGGTTATGCATATCCCACATTGGATAACAGATAATTGGGATACAATAAAAGACAAAAAAGTTATTTGGAGAACAATCGGGCAATCAACTTCAGATACAGAGAGGGTTTTAACTCCTTATAGGGAAAAAGGCCTTAAAATAATAAGATATTCAGAAAATGAAAGAACTTTACCTAATTACATTGGAGAAGATGCAGTTATTAGCTTTTATAAAGATCCGAATGAACTAAAAGATTGGAATGGAAATGAAAAACAAATAATAACCATAGCTCAATCAATGCCTCCTCGACGAGTTTTTTGTAATTATGATATGTTTCTTAGAGCCACAAATGGATTTCAACGAAAACTTTTTGGTCCGAAAAACGAAGAGGCAGGCGATATTAACGGTGGAGTTAAAAGTTACGATGAATTAAAAAAAGAACTCAGAAATAATAGAGCATACTTTTATACTGGTACACATCCAGCGAGTTATACATTAAATTTTATCGAAGCATTTATGACGGGGATTCCAATTGTAGCTATTGGTCCGGGATACGGTAATATGCCACTCAGACCAGATTGTGCAAACTTATACGAAATACCAAATATAATCACTAACCGTGAAAATGGTTTTTATTCTGATAATCTTCAAGAACTAAGGGATTTTGTTCAGATACTCATGAATGACGAGAAGTATGCTAAAAAAATAGGTCAAAATGGAAGAAAAAAAGCGATAGAACTGTTTGATAAGACAAAGATAAAACAACAGTGGAAAGAGTTTTTGGAGGGATTTGAATGAAACCTATT
>BPTK01000285.1 GCA_023705905.1 Candidatus Heimdallarchaeota archaeon | reverse complement strand
ACCTATTATGATAAATAATATTAGTTTTGTTTTTCCTTGTGATAGAGATCGTGTTCCTCTCTTACTAAAAACATTAGACAAATATAAACAATTTGGGAATCTTGATGGAACAGAATTTATAATTCCAACCCGGACGCTTGAGACTAAGGATGTTAATATCTCCGGTATATGTATTAGAGTCGTTCCTTATTCTTGGAATGCCGAGTTTAATCCTTCGATGGCGTTGAACATTGGAGTCAAAGCAGCATCTTTTGAGAACGTTATAATCAGTTCTCCTGAAGTAATTCCACTTTCTGATGTGGTTGGAGAGTTGAGGAAATTAGAACGAGGGAACTATGTTTGTCAAGTCTATGATATAAATGAGAAAGGCGAACGAACAATAAGCCTGGTAAATAAGCAGATGAGGGGTGAAAATCCAGGAATGTATTTTCTGGCACTCTTTCGCAAAGAAGATATACTTGCTATAAATGGATGGGATGAAGATTTTATGGGTGGTTGCGGTTGGGAAGACAATGACTTTGGGGAACGATTCGTGAGAAGTGGTGCACAATTCGAAATACTGGAGTATATTCAGGCCGAACATCAATATCATCAACGGATATACCTTAACTTATTAAGAAACAAAGTCATATGTGAAAAAAATAGGGCAGAAAGAATTGTGAGGTGTAGAAATGGGATCGAAAAGATTGAGGTAAAAACATGAACAACTTAAACTTAGAGGTAAAAAAAATTTGGGACCATAAGCATCAAATTAACGATGGAGGCTATCTATCTGGATGTCTGTACGATGAGACCATTGATTTTTTGAAAGTGAGGAATTATATTAAGCCTGATGCTTACGTCTTAGAAATTGGAGTTGGGTTAGGTTACGTAACTAAGGGATTACATGAGAATAAAACAAATGTGAGTTGTTTAGAAATTTCTGATGTAGGAGCTAAAAGAGTAGAACAATATTGCGAGAAAACATATATGGTCGACGACTTGAATAAATTACCGTCGGATTATTTTGATGTTATTATATGTCATAATGTAATTCAGCATATTCCTACTGATTTACTTATCGAGGAGTTACGTCACTGTATTAGATCTTTAAAGATTGGCGGTGTTTTTGCACTTGAATTTGTTTCTAATGATATGATAGAAGATATGGGAACTAATCCAAGTTTAGATGATATTGAGAATGGAAGATGTTGTAGGACTCCAGAATATCTAGAAAAGTTGATTAGTGGAGTTGGCGGTAATTGTGAACTGGTCGTTGATAATAAATGCAACATAGGCATTGTAAAAGGATGCCATGTATTTCACGTACGAAGAATAGAACAGAAGGAATCGTGAGGTAAAAACATGACGGCATATAGCCCTTGGAAGTTCGTACATCATCGTCAGATGATCGATGCGTTGAGAGAAGGCAAACTCATATCTCC
>BPTK01000284.1 GCA_023705905.1 Candidatus Heimdallarchaeota archaeon | reverse complement strand
AAGATCTTATTAACTCTTCTTTTTTTTCGGTTTTATTAATCATGAAACCACCTCAGTTTTATTTTCATTTGTTATTTATTAATTATAACTCACTACTTGTTATCACAAGTTGTGATAGTCGTCCTACTGATTTCATTATATGAAAAAGAATAAGTTAAAGTTAAGAACCTCTGAGCAGCACGAGTTTTGAAAGAGAACGATTCTTATCGTTTTCTACAGATTGTCGGAGGCGATAGTTCTGATAATGTTTCATATCAGGATACGCTTCGCGGAGATCATTACTATACATGTTCTCTGCTAGCTGGTGTAAGAGGCTGCTTAGTTTCTCTTCTTCAACAAATTCGAGATCATACAATGCTTTCAGAGCATTGAAATTTTTTAACAGTTCATTTTTTTGTTCAATTTTTACTGCCATTTTTATTTTACCTCTTCATTTCTTGACTTATAGAGACACTGTTTCTTCGTGTCTAAGAACTTGGCTCTCTCAATTATATAAGCCTTTCTCCATCTGTGAGAATATAGTCCTTAAAGAGAGAGTGTGTTCTTAGACCAACGGAAACGTTTATTAAGACTTGGAAGGTATTTTAGTAAGGAAACAGTGAGTAGAAAGAAAATGGAGATAATGGACGATAATTTTGTACAAAAAGATGTGTGGGTTGTAGAAGATAAAGAATTACTTAAGATATTTTCTGACACAGCATATATCCCATTAATATCGGCTCTCAGGGAAGGACCAATGTCTGTTAAACAAATAACAGAGAAGTATAACGAGATTGTAAAAAATAAAGCAATCAAGATGGGCATACCTAAAGATGAGTTCGAGAAAAAATTACAACGTTCTGAAAAAACCATTTATCGCTATATCAAGGAATTGTCTGATTGGGGAGTAATTGCTAATTGTGGCCAAAGATTTGTTGAAGGTAAAACTGTAACTGAAAATCTTTATTGTCGCAAGGCAAAAGTCTTCTTACCAAATAGCGGAGAAAAAAAATGGTGGAGAGAGAGTGAAGACAAAACTATAATTCAAAGAGCGGTTAGAATATTACAAATTGTAGAGGATGTTCAAGAAATGGATCTTGATTGCTTCAGTAAACGAATTGTTGACATAATGAACGCGGGAGATAAATACGTTTTCAATGCACTTAATGAGAAATATGACGAGGTTTCAAAAATCCTCACAGAAGGGGGTTTAGAAGAAAGCAAGAAGCTGTTACATGTTCTCAACATAGTATCAATACTATATTCTGAAGCAAAAGAAAAAAACCTTCTGAAGTGCTATAAAAAATGATCAATGAAAAGTATTTGCTAAGAAGTGTTTTGTTTTCTTATTCCACTTATTATACACCAGTTTTAATTTCAAGAAAATTCTACTTAGGTTCAATTAATAATATCACAGATTCAAAAAGAACAGGAGAAATATAACATGGAACACAAAGATATACCAAATAAAGACTTCAAACAAGAGGAAGTACGAGTTGTACGAGACCCCAAATTAGTGGAAATCTTCTATGATGAGAGCTATGCGCCCATCTTCTGGGTACTAAGGGATGGACAACAAACAGTTAAGGAAATTGAAGAAAGTTATAATAAAATCGTATTGAAAAAAGCTAAAGAACGAGGTTTAAGCAAAGAACAAATAGAGAATCTCAAACTTGAACGATCCGATAAATCAATTTACAGGTATATTAAAGAGTTAACCAAACTGGGTTTAGTAGCCCCTGCAAGTCGAAGGATTGTAATAGGGAAAACAGCTACAGAAATCCTGTATGCAAGAACTGCTAAAATCTATTATCTAAAAAATCTGGAAGATGACAATTGGAGATGTGATATCTGTATGAAACATTTATCGAAAGCATCAAAATTGTTATCACTTTCTAAAGGGATAACCCCACCAAAACCAGAAAAATTAGCAGAAATCATGGCTAAAATCGAAGCTGATTCTGAAACTGAATTATTTCGTGTATTTGAAGAAAAGGAAGACGAGATTCAAAAGATCTTCAAAGACGTAACATTTACAGAATCAGATAGAATCCTTTATGTATTTCGGGTCTTATATTTGGCTCTTAATTCAGGAAAATACAAAGAAATGGCTGAAAAAATAATTAGTTAACATATAAGAGAGACTCACCAATTATTATATTCTCCCAGAAGTCATAAGTTATATGGATGGCAAATTAGCTCATTGTAAACTTTTTTTTCAGTCAATATACTCCCGTCAGAAGATATCTTCTAGCTTAGGGATAAACGAAATTTTTTATTTCATATCAAAATACTTACATGCACGAAATGTAGATTAAGTTAAGTTGAAGGGACACGGAAAATGATATGAAATGAAAAAGCCCGAATTTAACATAACAATTCAAAATATTGTCGCTTCAATAGACTTGTTTACATCAATAGAATTAGTAGAAACGTACCAGAAACTAATAGATGATGAGTCGGTTGACATAAGTTATTATCCTGACAAATTTCCTGGAGTAATATTAAAAATTAAGGAACCCAAAGTTTCAAGTCTTGTTTTCAGTTCAGGAAAACTTGTATTAACGGGAGCAAAATCTACTGAAAATGTTAGAATGGGTGTGAAAATAGTTTCAGATATACTGAGAAGAGAGGGTGTAGTAATTACAGAGGAACCTGAAATCATTATCCAAAATATAGTCGCTTCGGGGAATTTTAACAAAAAACGATTAAATCTTGAACTAATCGCGCTTTGGTTAGACCACAGTATGTATGAACCAGAACAGTTCCCTGGACTTATTTATCGATTACAAGATCCTAAAAATGTTCTCTTACTATTTCAATCCGGCAATTTAGTTTGTACGGGTGGAAAAAGCGAGGAACAAGTTCATGAAGCAGTTGCAAGAACTTATGAGATTCTTGAGGAAATAAATGCGTTCAATTTGTAGATCTTCTCTAATATGTATAAATATCAACATTTTTTCTTTCTTGAGAAACATTTCTCTATAAAATATGAGTTTAAAGTAAATAATTACAAAAAAGACCAATAATTTGCGTAGATAGGCAATAATTTCTAGAATAAGTGTTCATTCTTAAGTTAAATATAAATATAGGAACATTCTAGACTTTTCGATGACAGAAATAGCGCATCATTTAAAATGTGATTGTAAAAAAGCTGTAAATGCCTATTACTGTCCAGTAGGAATACTCAAACCTACAGTTTCAAATAATTACGATTACCATCATTGTCCCCATTGTAAGACTGATTATATCTGTGATCATTCAATAAAGATTAATTTTTTGTATAATGACAGTGGTCTTCCTGAACAAACAGAGATAGTTTGTGGAAAGTGTGAAACTCAACTAGAAGTCTATCAATGGCCAAAAGAATCTGATAGATTGGATGAAGGAACA
>BPTK01000283.1 GCA_023705905.1 Candidatus Heimdallarchaeota archaeon | reverse complement strand
GGGGACCGATTTTATCAGAACCTGAATTCCTATTCACAAATAAAATCGATATTGGTGTAGCAGGTGAAGGAGAAGGGATTTTGAATGATCTAATGAACAATGATTTCTCAGTAGAAGCATTCCTCGAGAATAAGAACAAGGATGATTTTTTCTGGATAAAAGAAGGAAATTCTTTTTTGATAGAACAGAAAAAAAGAGAAAACCCACAAATTTTTGATGAATTTAGACCATCTGTTGACAACATTACAGATTATCCTGATTACTGGTTTTCCAAAGTCTATGTTGAAGTAGTGAGAGGATGTTCTAACCATTATAGAGGTGAAACTGTAAGAGAATTAGGGGGGTGCAGTGATTGTGGAAACTGTGACGATTTAGATACAATTGTTCATAGTGATTGCCCTGAGAATATTCCTCCAGGTTGTGGATTTTGCAGTGTTTCAGCAACTTTCGGGGCACCATTAAGCAAACCAATGAAACTTGTTGAAAGCGAGGTAAAGGCACTTTTAGAAAAAGGTGTAAGGAAGATTATCTTATCTGCACCTGGTTTCTTTGATTATTATAGAGAACCGGATAACAAACCAGTATACTCTCCAACTTTTCCACCAGCTAATTTGCAAGTAATAGAGGAGTTATTGTCAAAATTAGCAACAATTCGGGATGATCAAAAACACAAATGTAGTATTGCTATAGAAAATGTTAAACCTTCCCTTGTAACCCCAAAAGTTGCTGAGATTGTAGGGAAATATCTACCTAAGACAGCTTTGAGTATAGGTTGTGAAACTTTCGATGAGATACACAGCAATAAAATTGGTAGACCTTCTAATCCAAGCAAAGCTATAGAATCTGCTAAAATGTTTGCAGATAATGGAATAAAATCACAGATATATCTCATACATTCTTTACCAGGAGAAACAGTGCAATCATTAGATATAACGAAGAAAACTATTGAAAAGGAATTGGGGGAAATTGCAGAAAAAATAACTGTGTATCGGTATTTATCTTTACCTAATTCACCCTTTACCGTGACAGGAGCAAAAATCACACACGACAGATATCTGATGAAAGTTAAGCGAGAAGAGTTAAAGAAAGCGATTATCAATTTCAACAAGTACAAAAAAGAACAAATGATAGGGGAAAATATAGAAGTTATAATAGCTGAAAAAGACAAGTTAAGAAAGAATACCTACATCTGTTATCCACTCTACAGCGGTCCTGCAATCAGTGTTGAATCTGAAGAGAAGTTAATAGGTAGAGTAGCTAAAGTAGAGATATCAAAGATGTTAAGTGATAAATTAGTTAAAGGAGAAATTATTGGAATCATAGAATAAGTCATGCTTTCAAATAATCGATTCCCATCGAAAAGTGTAAAAATGTCTATTCTACTGTGCTATTGTGAAACGTAACATAATGACAAAGAGAGAAGCAATCTATATTGTTTTTGCAATAGTAATTGTTGGTGGAATCATTACATCTGTCTTCCTTCTTTTACCTGGAGGAGAAAATTTTCAGGAACCAACAGTTCTTTTTGAAGTAGGAGAGCTTCAGATAGGTGGAGATGAGTTCGATTTACCAGTTAATATCACTTGTCTCAATGCATCTATTACTTTAATTAGCGCTTCTAGTAACCCATGTATAAGTTTAGGGATTTTCAATAATGAAAGTGTAGACATTATTCCTTTTCTAATCCCTGTAAATGAGACACAAACTATTTTCCTTAGATGTGCTTTTCAGGAAAATAGCATTTATTTTATAGAGTTTTATTTTCAATTACAAGGTCATGAATTTACGAAGATTATTAAATATGAACCCTAACACTATAAGATTCATTTAATGAAATGTTTCTTAATTTGGAGTACTTTCAATAGCCATCTTGTCTTTTGAAATAGAAACCTATAATGCTAATAAATGAGCATAAGATTGTTCCTGCACCAAATACTATACTATAGATAAACGCTTGATACGTTTGGTTCAAAAAAACTAATCCTATAATTATCAAACTAATAGCAATAATTCCAAAAACAACCGCAATAGTTAGTGTCAAGTTTGCAGTTCCGATTAGACTGCATCTAAAGGAACAATAAGCATTTGAACTCCATCGAGAACTCCAAATTAAACTTATATTTCCACTCCCACATACCTTACATGTTTTTGGCATACAATCAATAGATTTCTGGTAAAATAGATATAAAAAGTATTGTAAAAACTATCTTGCTTTTACAGGTTTTGCTATAAGACTTCGTTGCTTCATTAATATTCTGTTGCTACATTTCGGACATTTAACTCCAGGAAGTAATCTTAATTCACTTGGAGTAATCTCATTTTTACAACGTTGACAGATATATTTGGTCATTATTCTTTTCTCCTATTCCTTTCTTTTTATCCTTTTCTGTTCGTACTATTTTAGGAGATTATATCTCCAAACTCTTCGAATTCAGCTTCTCCTTCACTTAATTCTCCTATTACTACTTCCAGATCTTCAACAGGAACTCTAATTTGCTTCATTGTATCCCTATCTCGAACAGTTACTGATCCTTCCTTCAAAGAATCATAATCAACTGTTATACAATAGGGTATTCCAATTTCATCAGCTCGTGCATATCTTTTTCCTATCTTTCCACTAACATCATAAAACGATAGATATCCTGCATCTTTTAGATCTTGATGCAAATCATAAGCGAATTCAGCTAAACCATCCTTCTTCATAAGTGGAAAAACCGCTACTTCTAAGGGAGCTATTGTTGAAGGGAACTTGAACCAAGTCCATCCTCTTCCATCGTCTTGGTAGCACTTTTCTAGAATCGTATATAGTATTCTTCCTACACCTAGAGATGGTTCAGCAACATGAGGAACTATTTTCTTATCATCAACTACAATCTCATATGAGGTACCTGAAGCTTTCGCATGTTTTTGCAAATCGTAATCTGTTCTCAGAGCATTACCAATAATTTCCATATGTCCAATGGATAAATCTGCTTCAAGGTCATAATTACCGGCAGAATAGTGAGGTGCTTCGTGATCTTGCATATGTCTAAACCAGAAGACATCTTCAGGAACTCCTAAAACTTTCAACATTTCTGTTTCCATAGCCATGAAGAAAGCCATATACTGGTTTGGAATGAGTTTCTTTTCTAATCCTTCTTCAATACTAATTTTCAAAGGTTTGGTCCATCCCTTTTCTTGCATCTCTCGAGTTACAAGGTTGATAGCTATTTCTCTTATTTCCTCATAATGTTCATGTTCATTCTCCTTTGCAGGATCATAGAACATTTCAATTTCCATTTGTTGAAATTCTCTCACTCTTAAGAGGAAGTTTTTTGGAGAGATTTCATTTCTGAAAGATGACCCTACTTGAGCTATTCCAAAAGGTAGTTTATTTCTCATAAAACCTGCTAATCTTTTGAAATTAATGAATATGTTTTGAGCT
>BPTK01000282.1 GCA_023705905.1 Candidatus Heimdallarchaeota archaeon | reverse complement strand
TATCTGCAGGATTTTCATTTCCATCAGGACTAAAGAAAAGAATATTTTCTCCTTTTGTTATATCAACTCCTTCCACAAATGCAGCTCCTCTACCTGGTATCTTTTGAAGATATACATTGTGCCCTTTGTCTTTCCAAAACTCTATTGTACCGTCAGTACTATTTCCATCAATTACATAAACTTCATCAAAAAGATCAAATGGTATCTTGTCGTACAATGCTTTTGATCCTTCAATTTCATTATAAGTCAAAATTAGCAAGGTGTTCATTGTCATTATGAGAAGTTTTTCATTAACTACTTTTTATCTATTTCTATTAATCAGTTCAGGAAATAGAAATGACTAATATCTTTAAATATTAAAGCAAGTAAAACAAACTAATGCTTAATTTATTCATATTTGTCTCTAGCTTTGGTTTTGGCCATTTAACCCGAACTATAGCAATAGTTAGAAATATTATGGAAAATTCTGATAAGGTAAATATTCATTTTATTGGTCCCAATGAACATTGCGACTTTTTTGTACAAAGTTTGAAAACGAACTGTAAACGAACCAATAATCACGTTGAGGTAAAGAGATTTCAAACAGATCAAGGTTTATATTACAATAAATATTCATTAGAACCTGACATCAATAAATCCCTCACTAACGCATTTGAATTCTATGTAAAGCAAAAAAGAGGGAAAATAGAAGAACTAAAGAAAATAGTTGGTAATTACTCAAATTCCATCATATATTCGGATATATCGCCTTTAGCATTTGATTTAGCTGAAGAATTGAATATATTTTCTATAGCCGCATCGAATTTTGATTGGTATTCTGTTTTTGCTAATTTGAACGTTAAAGACTTAAAATCTAAGGAAATGCAACAAGAAATCTCAAAAAGTCTTCATGAATCATATAAAAAATCAGATGTCTTGATCAGATTTCCACTCTCAGATTTGGATAGTTTCATTCCATTAGGAAAAAAGAAGATTATTGATGTGGGATTCTTTGCAAGAAAAAAAACGTTAACAAAAGATGAATTTCAACGAAGATTTAAAATTCAAAGAAACTACTCAACTGCGTATATCTCTTATGGGATGAATATAACACTGGATTTAGAGAAACTGGATTCAAAACTTAAACAAAATCCTTCTTTACCAGTACATTTCTTCACTTCTAAAATCAATGATTCTAAGAGTGATATTCCAAGTATTCCTTCAGATGAAACTGAAAGTCAAAATTGGATTGGAAATTGTGATTATTTTATTGGAAAACCAGGTTGGGGTTCTCTGAGTGAATGTATTATGAACGAAGTTAAGATGTTACTTATTCCAATTAAATCCAATGTTGAATCTCAAATTCTCCTTCAAAATACACTTAAATTAGGAGGAACAAAAATTTTACCACAAGAAGAATTTCAAGAGATGGATTGGGTTAAGGATTTTGATAATTTTATGGTCCCAGAGTATAAAGATAACATTGATAAGTCAGGTGCAAATACAATCACCAATTATATCTTAGACCTTATTTAGGAGCTTAAGAAGATGAATAAAGTTGAAGAACACATTAACGAGGATGAAAAAGCTGATTTTTCTGAATCGTTAACAAAAAGCCGAAAGATGTGGATCGCGATAAAAAAAATTCTTCAAAATAAATTCACCAAGTTATTTTTATTTATTGGTTCAAATGCCTTGATAATCTCTCTTATAGTTTTTCTGTTTCTGAAATATGATCTTTTTAACCAAGTAAGTAATATCAAAATCTCCACTCTCGTAATTTATTGTTCCATTTTTATAGGTTTAATGATACTGAAATCCTATCGATATACTTTGCTACAAGTAGGAAAATTGGGTTTTGGAAGATCATTTATTGGTGTGTCTCTAGGTTTTCTAATTAATTCCTTATTACCTGGAAGAATAGGTGATGTATCCCGTTTTGTTTATCTAAAAAAATCTACTCCAGAGCTTTCCTCTGGTGAATTAATAGGTTCTTTACTTATTGAAAAAGTCATTGACTTAATATCACTATGTCTTATTGCTCTTGTGTTGGTTTTATTTTTCGCAATCCAGGTTGTCAGTAATGTAATGTGGATCTTCTTAATAGTTGGTATACTAATGATAGTAATTGCTGCAGTAGTTTTCTTAATAATAAAATATCATAAATTCTTTGATAAAATCTTAACTGCATTTATTGCTAAATTTTCAGATAAAACAGATGTAGAAGTGAAACTGTCAGAAACATTCAATGTTTATTTTAGAACTCTTATCAAATCAAAGAAGAAAGTAATAGTGAATATAGCTTTGTCTCTAGCAATTGTTTTAATTGACACTTTCTTAATATATCTCATACTTCATGAACTCCTACCTCAATTACCTGTTCATCTTGGCATTCTTACAGGAGCTATTGGATTCTTAGCAGTAGTTTTTCCAATTTTACCTGGTGGATTAGGTACTTATCAAGGAAGTATGGTTCTTACTCTTAGTGTTTTCTCGTTTTCTGAAGCTCTAACATTGGCTGCAAGTACATCTGAATTTGCAATTAGAACATCAATTTATATATTAATAGGACTTCCATTATATCTCCTTATTTTTTTACAAAACAGAAGGAAAAAAAAGGAAGTACCTATTGTCAATGAGACTTGACAAATTGTGAAATTAAATTAACAATTTTTTCTCTTTCTTTTTCTTTTATTCCTGGATGATTACCAAAGAAGAATGCATTTCTCATGATGTCAGAAGACACATCCAATTGCCCTACTTTTCGCCACTTATAATATTGCATAGCAGGTTGTTCAGTCATATTTCCTGCCATTACAGGTCTGGTTTCTACATTGTTTTGTTCTAAGAAGTCAACTATATCCTTTCTTTTGAAAGGAGCACTTTCTTTTACTTTAAGTGGAAAACCAAACCATGCATGCCGTACATCTTTATCCACAGAAGGTAATAGGATATAGTCTTCTACATCTATCAATTCTTCTAGCCAATACTTTGCATTATCTTCTCGTATCTTTAGGAATTCCTCGAGTTTATCAATTTGATGGATACCAAAAGCTCCCTGTATCTCAGTAGGACGAAGATTATAACCCTTATTAACAAAAAGAAAGTGTGAATCAAGGTTAGGGTTCTTCTTTAATATCTCTTCTCGATCAGATCTTTCCCTTACCCATCCATGAGCTCTTAATGATTTAGCTATGTCATTGTAAATATTGTCATTTGTAACAACCATTCCACCCTCTATTGTAGATATATGATGAGAAAAGTAGAAACTGTATGAACCTAAATCCCCAAAACTACCAACTTTCTTTCCTTTCCACTCTGCTCCATGAGCTTCACAACAATCTTCAACTATAAACAGGTCATTATCTTCTGCAAAGTCTTTGATATAATCCATATTACATGGATAGCCTAACAAATGAACAGGCATGATTGCTTTTGTTTTTTCAGA
>BPTK01000281.1 GCA_023705905.1 Candidatus Heimdallarchaeota archaeon | reverse complement strand
TTTTACATATGACTGGGCCATCGATTTCTTTAGCATTCTTGTAAACTTTTGGGTAACGAATATTAGCTTCCTCAAGTATTCTATAGTAGTTGTGAAATCCTGTTCTCTCTTCAGTCTTTAATAACTCCCGACTACCAAAAATAGGTACTTTGAATTCTCTCTCAATTCTATTAAAACCACAATAAACAACAAAAGACCTGTTAGGAACAAAAATACAATTTTTCTCAATCAATTGATCTTGAATGTCAAAAATATCTGAAAAATTGTCAACTACAATCATATCATCAATAATTCGTGAAAATCTAGTATATGGCTCTTCTCTCCCCTTTTCAACAATAACAACTGTTTTGAATCCAATTTGTTTGGCTCCGTCCAGAACATCTAAAGCTGAGTGTGAACCTATAACTCCAATAGTTATTTCTTCTTGATTGTAATTTTCTAACACATCTGTTATCATTTTATCACCTAATTTAGTTAAGTATCCTCTGGAAAAGATTTTAGCACCATAAATGGAATTCTATTGAGTTCTGTTATCTTTCCCCAATGTTTACCAATACCTGCAAGGATTATTACTTTAACAGGAATACCACTTGAACGACGAACAAGTTCAACTAATGCTTTCTGAGTTGATCCTGATCTAATTACGTCATCAACAATCAAAACTCGTTCATTAGGTTTAACGAACTTCTCAGGAAGATAAATTGTTTCAATTCTTCCCGAAGTCATAGATTGGATATCTTCTGCAATACATTCTGTTGTTCCCAAAGGTTTTTTCCTGCGAGCATATACACAATCTATGTTAAGTAAATGTGCTAATGTCAATGCAACAGGTATTCCATCAACTTCGGCTGTAATTATCTTGTCAACGTCTCTTGGGATAATATTTTGTTGAATTGCTAAAAATAAAATAGCTTTCAGTGTTTTTGAGTCATTCAGTAAATATGTATTATTTACAGCTGTATTGCCAAAATTATCGGTCCACTCCCGAATATGGCTACCGATTAGATTTTTAATAGTTAAACCTAGATCTTTGTTTTCTACTAATACCTTGAGAATTTCATTCTTCAATTTTGATTTAGGCAAAGCTTTACCGTTAATATATCGTGATAGATTTGCAATAGACACTTCAACACCTGATTTTGCTAAATAGTCTTTCATAGTTTCCAATGTTTCAAAATTTTTAAAAGCCATTTTTAGAAGATTGAGAGTCATCAATTTTTCTTGAGCATCAATATAACTTTCTGCTAAACTCATTGATACAACGAATTTCTTTTCAAGTATAATATTTGTGGTTGAACACTAGAATCATGTTAAACCTGCTGGAAATCCTTCCTATATTTTTAAGTCCTTTATAAAGACTTATTTGCATTACACTACAATTTGCTCTCTCATCCAGTCTGCTTAACTTTTATTGGTACTTTCTTGCATTACACACTTATCTTGTGTTTTAACACAGTTTAGTAGCAATCTTTATTAATGGTCATAGTTTTTGGTCGCAGAAACAGATCTGTGTCTATTTGCAAAATGGTGTAAATTGGGGTATTATTAGTGGTAACATATTCTGGGAAAGCAAAAGACGTTAAAGTATTGAATGATAAAGAAGTTCAGATTAGTTTTCGAGATTCTATATCTGCTTTTGATGGCATTAAAAAAGAAGAGTTACCTGATAAAGGTATAACAAGTTGTCTTACATCTGTAAAGCTATTTGAGATATTGGATGGATATGGATTTGCTACACATTACATATCTAAAATAGATGAAACGCAGATGCTGTGTAAAAAAGTAACAATACTGCCTGTTGAAGTTGTATGTCGAAATATTAGTGCAGGCAGTTTTTGCAGAAGATATGGTTACGAAGAAGGTATTAGATTTGAGAAACCATTAATTGAGTTTTTCGTGAAGGATGATGAGCACCATGATCCCCTCATAACAGAGTCAGTAGCTGTACAAATGAAACTCGTTACAGAAAATGAAGCAATTTTAATGGAAGCCATTACAAGAGCAGTGAATGAGGTACTGATAAAAATTTTTGATTTAATCTCCCTACAACTTGTAGATTTTAAACTTGAATTTGGAAAAACTACTGCAGGTCAATTATTACTTGCAGATGAGATTTCAGCAGACACTATGCGATTATGGGAGAAAAAAACAGGGGAGAAAAAGGATAAGGATAGGTATAGACAAGATCTTGGAGATGTTATAGTTCATTATAAGGATATTCTGGCACGATTAAATGCAATTCAGAAGATCCCTAAATATATGCCTTTGAGCACTGTTCAAGTGATCATAAGACTAAGAAAATCTGTTCTTGATCCTGCGGGTGAAGTGATATTCCGCTCTCTTTCCAGAAAAGGTTTCAATAGTGTTGAATCTACGCGTTTGGGTAAAAGTGCAGAAATTGTGTTCAATGCTGTCCCTTCATCTGAATTACAATCAGAGATTGAAGAGATTTCAGCAAAGATTCTATCTAATCCGCTTATTGAGGATTTTGAATTTAAGATACAACATCATTCAGAGAAAAATGAAAAAGAGTACGTTGAAGAAGAATAGGTGACATTATGAGAATTGGAATCACCAAATTTCCTGGAACTAACAATGAACAAGATGTTCTCAGAGCATTGAGCTGTTTAGATGTTAAAGGTGAACTAATTTATCCTTGGGATGTCAAAAAACTCGAAAATTTTGATGCTCTAGTTTTAGCAGGTGGCTTTTCTTATGGAGATTACCTCAGGCCTGGTGGTATAGCAGCTCAATCTCCAATAGCGGAAGCATTAATGGATTTCGAAAAAAGTGGAAAGTATATCATAGGTATATGCAATGGTTTCCAAATATTATGTGAAACAAAAATTCTTCCAGGTGTACTTACAACTAATCTATCTACCAAGTTTATCTGTAAGTGGGTTAATATCAAAACTGAGAATATCCAAAGTCCCCTTTTGCAGAACTTAGAACAAATAATTAAGATTCCAATTGCTCATTATGAAGGAAGATATTATCATGATTCAACTGGTATCAAGAAAATTTTAACGGATAATACTGTAGCCTTTCGGTATTGTAATGAACATGGTGAGATTACCCCAGAGAGTAATCCAAATGGATCATTAGAAAATATTGCTGGAATTGCAAATACCAGAGGTAATGTATTAGGTATGATGCCACATCCTGAACGAGCTAATTTTGATTATTTAGGCTCGGATACTGGGAAACAAATCTTTGCAAATTTAATAGAGGAAATAAAATGCTAACAACAGAAGAATATAGTAAAATTCTTGATGTATTAGGAAGAGAACCCAATAAGGGAGAAGTAGCTGTTTTTGAAGCTATGTGGTCTGAACATTGCTCTTACAAGTCTTCCAAGAGATGGTTTCACCTATTTAATGAAAAAGCTCCATATATTGAACTTGGGATTGGAGAAGGTGCAGGTTTAATAAATCTT
>BPTK01000280.1 GCA_023705905.1 Candidatus Heimdallarchaeota archaeon | reverse complement strand
GAAAGATATAGAAAATGCGAAGAAATTTGCTAAAGAAATAATCGAAAATTATTAAATTTTTGTAAGAACTCTTTTTAACTATTTAATGAATCTATAACTAGTAAAACACTATTTCACAGAGAGAGATTGCATTGAGTTTAAAGACAATTCTTCTTAGTAAAAAAGCAATTATATTTTTTATAGTGATTCTGGTCAGTTCAACAGTAATAGTTTCTATATTCCTAACTCTCTTTCCATATTATACTTCCATAGAACCTATTATAATCGAATCAGACTCAGAACTAAGAGATTATTCAGTTAGTGGTTCTGGAGCAAAAGACGACCCATATAAAATTGAAAGATACAAAATTATCTCTCATAACGGTTCTGGGATTTTTATTTCAGGAACAACAAAACACTTCATAATAACAGATTGTTACTTCGATGTTAACACATGTGGAATCAGTATATCTAACACCGCAAAGGAAACTGTAACAATAACAGACAACACCTGTGTAAGTTCATATTATGGAATATATCTCTATAATACTACAGGATCATTGATTACAAACAATGTTTGTAAAAAAGAAAAAGAAGGAACCTATATTTGGTGGATTGAGATGGAATTTGGAGGGATTTACTTGAGCGAAAACACAAATACCACTGTATCTAATAATTTTTGCTATCAAACGAATACCAATGGTATATTCATAAGTAGCTGTAAAGAGATGGTAGTTGTAGATAATACTTGTGAAGATATTGATGGATGTGGAATTTATTCTTCTCGTTCTACTAATGTTACTATAACAAACAATTTAGTAAAGAATAATCGATTAGGAATTGGTTCAGCTGATAGTGAATTTATTGTAGTTGCAAATAATGAGTTTCAGAACAATGGTTTCATCATAGATAATACGTGGTTGTTTAATTCTGATGTTTCTACATTGCAAGTGTTTAATAATATTATAAATGGAAAAAAATTAGGTTATTTCTACAATATTACCTCTAGCATTATTGAAACTCAAGAATTTGGTCAAATAATTCTTTGTGAGTGTACAAATGTAACAGTCAGAAATCAAGTTATTGAGAATCTTCATGCAGGTATATCCTTAATTAGTTCTACTGGACTCAACATAACTCAGAATCAATTCATAAATTGTGTAGATGGGATTTACTCCATTCTTACTAGTAATTCGAGTTTTACAAGAAATATTTGTAATGATAACTCTTATGCAGGTATATTTCTTGATTATTATTGCTCTTCCATTTTTATTGACCAAAATACCTGTAATAATAATCAATATGGAATATATTTATGGTATTCAAGTCTCTGTAATTTAACCTACAATTTGCTTAAAGAGAACATCAGATATGGTGTCCTAATTAATATGAATTCTAAAAACAATAGTGTACATCATAATACATTTATTGAAAATCACCAAGAGACAATACACTATTTTGAAGATTCTCAAGCTGCCCAATGGGAACTCAATGATCCTAATTTTTGGTATGATATTTTGTCAAATGAAGGTAACTATTGGTCAGACTGGGGCAGTATTGGTTACTATAAAATTGATTGTCAAGAAGGAGACATATACGATTTCTATCCCTTATCAGAACCTACAAGAAGCTAAATTCTACTTTTTCTCTTCTTTCTCTTAGTTCTAATGACAAATTTTGGTTTGGAAATATTCTTTATAAGAATAAAATAGATTATTTATTATCTTGGACACAATATTGGTTTCAGTTGTGATACTTTTAAGAATAAGAAAACAACCTATCTATACTTAATTTAGAAAATGAATATTATGAAAGCTTTTTGTCATATTGGCTTGTTCATATTTTCTGAGTTTATATAGGGAAAGCAAGAGAAAAGTATGATGACCAAAGTTTTGCGAACAGAGATAATGGAAGTGCGAAGAAACAAAGAGTTAAGCAAGCTTTGTCATCAGACTAAAAACCTCTATAATCGATCAAACTTTCTGATAAAAGAAGAGTTGAAGAAAACCAACAAATTGCTGTTCTACTATGACCTTGACAGACTCTTGAAGGGAGAGCTGTGTTACAAGCTTTTGCCTGCTCACACCGCTCAACACACACTAAAATTACTGACAAGGAACTGGAAAGCTTACTTTCAAGCGCTGAAAGAGTGGAAAAAACAACCTGACAAATTCCTTGGCTGTCCTTGTGCTCCTTACTTCAAGAAACCTTCAGGTGAGACAATCGCTATCTTCAGTAACCAACAGACAAGAATTGTTAATGGATGGGTGGTGTTACCAAAAAAAGTTAAGTTTACTATCAAAACTCGCTTAACAGCTCATGATGACTTGCGAGAGGTGCGAGTCATCCCCCAAGGAATAGGGTACACCCTTGAGATTGTCTATCACAAACACCTTCCAAAAGCAATTAGAAAGAAGAAGAAAAAGAAAGGATCTATCGATTTAGGGTTAACCAACCTCGTGACTTTTGTGGATAACATCGGATCACGTCCGATTGTCATCAAGGACGAGGGAAAAGGGATTAAATCCATCAACCAGTTTTATATGAAAGAAGTAAAAAAGTTACAGCAGCAGTATACAACGCAACAATACAAACAGTTACGCAAAAAGAACAATCGACTAATATATGGCACTCGCTTTCTCCTTTACCGTCAACAATGGAGGTGGAAGGTAAAAGATTGGTTACATAAAGTGAGCAAGTTCCTCGTCGATTTATGGGAAACTAGAGGCTTATACACCGTTTACATCGGTTACAACCCTCTCTGGAAACAACAAATACGATTGAGAAAGAAGACTACGCAAATGTTTGTCAGTATCCCCTTTGAAAAACTAATCAATATCCTCACCTACAAGGCAGAAGAGAAAGGGATAACTGTTGAACCCATTGAAGAGGAATATACCTCTAAATGCAGTTTTCTGGATAATGAATTCTCCCAGCAACAGACCAAGTATAAAGGGAAGAGAGTACACCGAGGACTGTTTCGTTCTGCAACAGGTGTCTTGATCAATGCTGATGTTAACGCTGCTTACAACATTTTACTGAAAGGCAATCCGCAAGCAATACCTAAACGTAGTGTGGGCGGGGTAGGAGGGTACGTGATTTACCCCCTAAGAGCGAGCTATCCAGCGATGAACCTCTAAGTAAGTGCTTGTTATATGCCAATATGACAAAATCAAATCATAAGAACTCTTTGGGAATATGTACAGCGAACTTACATTCTAATACTCCTGTAAGAGGTGTTTCAATAGGTTCAACTTTGACAGATTGATCAAAGACTATATCCCAATATTGCTTGAAAAATCCTGCACTACAATTACAGAAATTAGCCGAAATCTCTCTTTCTTCTCCTCTTCTAATTGCCCCTCGTACCCATGCACAATAACAGCTGTAATAGCGTTTCATTCTTTCATTTTCAGCATCTAGAAAATCTCTCATTTTATATGGGATTTTTGTAACGATAATTTTGTCTCCTTGTCTTACTC
>BPTK01000279.1 GCA_023705905.1 Candidatus Heimdallarchaeota archaeon | reverse complement strand
TATCACGCCTTGGGTATTGACAAATTTCTGTTCGAAAGACAGGATAAAATTTTTTTTGTAGAAGGGATAAGTGATAGGTTTATACTAGAAGCGTTACAGAAACACAATGTAGAGCTAAAAAAGTATTATATTCACCCTATGTCAGGTGGAGATAAACTAAACAATACTAAGATTGTAAAAGAAATAGAGCTACTGAGTTGCATAAATAAACAAAAATCTATAAAAAGCATATTCCTTCTCGATGGTGATAGGATACCAAAAATAAAGAACAAAATAGAGAATCAATTTAAAGATTTGAATATAGTTTTTCTTGGTAATGAAGAAGAAGAGATTGAGAATTTAATCGATAGAAACTTCTACATCGATTGTGTTCTAGATTACTATAAAATTTTATTAATTAATAATAAAGATACCTTTGAGCTTTTACATGATAATCTTACAAAAATTAAGATTCTTCCTCAAAATGAACTAGATTTAAAAAAACCAGTGGTATTAAAGACTATCAAAAGAACTAAATTAATAGCTACAGAACTTAAAAATTGTGGTATCCAAAATTTCTCTAAAGTTGGAGTAGCAATAAAATTGAAGCAGAAATTATTATATTCTAAAAAGTATACAAAGTATCTGCGACATATTTCATCATCTTTGAAAACTATATTGAACTAGAAGGTAGAAAGAAATTTCTAAATTGTCCCATTATACTAATTATTATCTATGTTATGTGCCTTTGTTTAAAATGATTATACTTTCACGTTCTATTGTAGATTCTACTTCACCCTCCCTATTAGAAGGAGCTGTTTTTTTTGGTATTCTTTTACCTGGAATATCTCTATAGAAAGTATTTACATGTTCAAAACCAATAGTTTTTCCCATTTCAATTAGGATATCATCATTAGGTATTGAAACACCTTTTACAGTTCTATTACCTATAACAAAACAACACTTACGATTTAAATCCAACACATCAAATAATCTTCTAAATACATTATAGAAATCATTGAAAAAAGATATAACATATCCGATTCGATCATCATATACTTTCATTTTTTCAAGTTTCTTCTCATTTATTTCAGTAGATATTTCGTTTATAATCAGGTTCCAGATAGTTCTTAATTTCTTGATGTGAATAAAATATTCATTTTTTAGTTTTAGTAAATTGGCTAATGAAGATTGTTTATTTATAGAATTCTTAATAACCTCCAATAATTTCATTTCCTCTCTAAATGTATTAACTGATTGCAGAGTTAGAGATTTTAGTTTCAAGTTATCGATGATCATGCTCTGGTTTCCTTCCAGTATTTTGAAGATTGCTTCGTTTTGTTGATTAACTTCGCATAACAGTATTTTTTTAAGAGTTTCTAATAATAGATTGGATTTCTCAATTGCTTCTTCCTGTTTTCTACCACCTAGAAGATTGGCATCAATTTGGGATATACTTTCAGAATCAAGATATATCCATTCTGATGGAAATCTTGAGAATTGTCCATAAGCTACAGTTGTATGACTGTCGCCATATGGGGGACTTGTTACAATCAAATCTACTGAATTGTCTTTGACTCCTTTCAAAATCATAGAATCTCCAAGAACTGGTTTGCAAATTGCTTTGAACTTGTGAGTCTTGTAGTAATTATATAAGAATAATTTACCTTTGAGATATTTTTCATGTACTTCTGTGAAAGTTCTTAGAGGATTAACTTCACGATCAAATTTATCAAACTTCTCTTTAGGGATTCGATAGGTTTTATGTTCTCCCAATCTTTGGTATGAAGTGACTCTAGTAGTCATTCCAAAACAAATTAAAAAGAAGTCCTTAAGATTTTGATTGCATTTTGATAGTTTTTCCTCTCCAAAAGTTGTTTCAATTGAGAATCTGATAAGAGACAAAGCATCTACTACTTCTTTTTTGTACCAAAAGTCAAGGTTAATATTCTTAGGGATATACTGCTCAAATCTTCTCCCTTTGTTTAGATTTATTAGTGATAGAATTGTTCTAAATTTCTCTCGTATTTTTTTAGGATCAATAACAGTTGTTTTTACTTTTTGTATCAGATGTGCTAGGGGATTCAAATCAAAAGTTATTGCACTTATATTTCTAAGTATCGCTTCAGTTCCTGTTGTACCAGAACCAGCAAAAGGATCTAGAATTGGTTTCTTTTTCGTTTCGTCATCATAATCAGGATAGTAATTCTTAATCAGCTTCCTTGCAATCTGTGGTATCATTCTGGCAGGATACTGACTGAATATTGTATGTGTGAATTCCTTTGTATCTGCCTGTTTAAAGGTCCAATCTTCTTCATCAAAATTAGTTAAATCAAGCAAGTTTCTGACTTGCTTATATCTTTCCTTAGGGTCTCTATTGGGATCTAAAAAATCTTCAAGAGTTTTATCATTGGAAAGCATGATTTCTACTTCTCTTCTCATTCATATTATGATTTTAATATTCCTATATAAACTCGTAAATATATAAATATATTGTAACTAACTCGTAATTATGTTTTTATTAACTCATATTCATCTTTAAACTGATAAGTAATGGATTGGGAACTAATAGGTTACATCAGAGCGAGTAAATATAGAAAGAGCATTATGCTTTCCTTAAACATCTCTAATAAGACACCGTTAGAACTAGCCAACGAACTTGAATTTTATATCACTCATGTCTCTTCCACTTTAAGAGAACTAAAAGAGAAAGGACTTGCAATTTGTCTGACCCCCAGTCTAAAAAAAGGAAGGATATATAGTCTTTCAAAAATAGGTAAAGAAATTGTAAGAGAGATTTAGAATCTTCAATTCCGTAATTATTCCGTAACTAAATTAATTAAGAATCTTTCCTTTATTGGTTTTGATAGCTAAGAAGTAGGGATTTGGTTGCAAGAAAGTGTTATTCTACAAGCTAAGGAATCGTTTATTGAAGATTTCAGAAAAGTTATGGATATGGGATTCATTCCAAGTCGACGGAAACATAATACAGGGATAGGGAAAACCTTCGAAGATTTTATGAATGTAGAAGAGAACAATAGTTGCATAGCGGATTATGGAGATGTCATTGAACTAAAGTCTCAACGAAACTACACAGGAAGTATGATTTCTCTTTTTACTAAAAGTCCAACCTATCCTAAAGGAGTTAATGCTATTTTAAGAGAAAGATATGGTATTTATGATCCACGCACAGGTTACAATAAATTGCATACAACAATCAATCATTCAAAATATAATTCTCTAAAAAATATGTGGGGATTTAAAACTGAAATAAATGAGAAGAAAGAAAGGATTGAACTTAAAATCAAGAGTATTTCAGGAGATAGTAAAACTAACCCATCCTTGATGAAATATTTCATCAAAGATGAAGAAGAAGAAATTTTTAAGGAAATTCCAAATACAGAAGATTTGCTGATATACTGGTCATTTCATGATTTAAGAGTCAGAATCGAGAAAAAATGTAGATTAATTGCATATATTACTGCTGATA
>BPTK01000278.1 GCA_023705905.1 Candidatus Heimdallarchaeota archaeon | reverse complement strand
TGAATTATTCTTACTAGCTGTATACTATATGTCACAGCAAAATTTATTCTAGAATATAACAGAGACTTCAAGCCTTTTTGCCAAACACCTCTAAAGAGATTCGTCAGATGCAACAGAAGAAAATCTGACAAGTCTTCTGACAAGTCTTCTGACAAATACTTTTACTGTTTCATCTCTTCTTACAATGATTCATCAAATGCAACTTACATATCTCGGACGGAACAGGGGCGACAACTCAAGGTTTCATCTCTTCTTACAATGATTCATCAAATGCAACGAGCAGAGTATATGGTACTTATCGACCAGATGCCAGTTAAGTTTCATCTCTTCTTACAATGATTCATCAAATGCAACTACCTGCATAGACAAATTGTCCGCGCAGGTTAAAAAATAAAATGTAATCGCCCTTAAGAACCATATCAAAAGTTACTCTCTTTATCTTTACAATTATACCTGCGTGAGCAATTTGCTCACTTAGGTCAAAAAGCTAATCTTTCCAGAGATTTGTTATTAGCAGTCTTCTAAAGAACCTGCTTAACAGTAAAAACGAACTATTTTTTAAAGATAATTTAAACGGTATCCAAAACGGACACCATTACATTAAGCATTTTAGATCATATCTGCGTATACAATTTGTTTACTCAGCTTACTCGTGAAACCTCTACGTAGTTAAGCTAGAACCAAGATGCCCTAGGTGCATTAAGTGCACCAATGATTGGTTTAGTTTTGGAATCATCCATATTCCAGAATACACTACTCATTTTTTGAGTAATAATGCCTGTTTTTTGGTATAAAACGTCTACTTTTTCACCTTTTTTTACTCCTTTTTCACATAAATCATACCGTTTCCAGATAATCTTAAAACAACGTTTTTCTCGAGTAAAACTTGCTAAAATAATCAAACAACAAAGGAATCCGTAACATAAAATCCCCTATATATGTATCCTATCGGACAGAACGGATTCTCGGATTCTTCTCTATATGCTGGAAATCGGAAAAATTTCCGACACTCTCTTTTTAGATCCTTATTTCTGTATCACCCTCTCTCGTCTTGGGTTCTATTCACCTATGCCAAAACTTCCCGAAAAAAATCAACAACTACTAGATAAAAGAAGGGCATCCCAAGACGATAGAAAGCAGCACAACACCAGGAAAAAAAGAGGGGGTGATACAACCTAGTTAATCTGAAATGCAAGAATTGTAATGAACTTAACTAAGCAACAACGAGAGAGTGATATATCTTACCTAGTTTGAAACTAAAACGACGGGAATACTGACGCATTACCCAAAAATGAGTTATATTACAAAAAAACGAGGTACACAGTGTATATCTGTTCTATCACGATATATCGCAATTCAACACTAGATAACACCCTCAAAACTCTCGCATAGTGCCTTAACCCCCTTCCCCTGCCAACCATTGCCCCACAAGAAAAAACTCTCGTCTCAAGTCTCCTTCCCTCAACGAAAAAATCACTCATTTTTCTAGGTTTGTATTATTTGTAACTGAAAGTATAGCTTTTGGTTTTGTATGTTCAAGAAATCGATTTGAAATCTCTAGAAATTCTTTTGATTTATTATATATCTGAGCTAAATCACTTATGTTAGGTAGCTTTTCTAGTTCATCGAAAAAGTCTTCAATCTCCTTTTTTCGTTTCTCGCTTACCATAGATTAGCTATATTTTACATAATTATTAAGTTTTCCTTAAATACAGCAGATATGGAAATATAATGAGGGGACATTCCAAAAGACTGATCACCTGGACAAAGAATTTGAAAAAAGGTAGGGGAATACAAACAACTACACAAAACTACAACATTAGAGCTGTTCTAAAGTTTCAGCTCTGCAGGATCAATAAACCTATTAAAAGAGTGTTTTCAAAATATCCAAGAAATCCAAGAAACCAAAGGAACTTTATGAGGTCTCTTTTGTTGAATTTCTTGATAACTCTCGAATGAAACTGCCCAGAGAGGAAGTATAAGAAAAAATATTTTGGGCTCATAAAGTGATAAAAAAAGAGAAAACTGCTTTGGATTCGTTGGATTCGTTGTTATTTTATTTTATATGTTCTTTAGATCCTTTATTTATTACCTGCAATGATTGCGTACATTTTGTACAGTGTCCATTTTGGATACCGTTAGTTTCATTTCTTATCACAATGTTTCTTCAATCATTAATCTATTCGTCATTTTTGGTTACCTAAGTTCTTATTCTAAAAATATAATTCACATCTAACCATGGGTCAAAAGTAGCTATTTTGCCTTTCCTTCTATTGAAAACCGTTTTCATCTTTAGGATACCTGAAACTATCACTCTATCTCCAACTATTACCGTATCAATTAAATCACCTATCAATCTTGAAGTAAGTTTTCTTTGAGTTTGTCCTGAAGAATTTTTTTCTGGTTTCTCTTGAATAGTTACAGTTTGTAAATCAGTGTAGGTTGACTCTTCAGACAATAGTTTGAACGATCCTTTCTTTCCACAATTTGGATTTGCACATCTATTAGGTTCAGTATATATTCCGTCCTCTTGGTTGATATAATGTACTTCTCCACAAATCATACATTGAAATACACCTTGAACTAAAAGCGTTTGGACAACACTTTGTTTGATAATAATCCCCTCAACAGAGATGAATTGACCAAGATGAACAGATCTTAATCTTCTTAGATCCACTATCTCATCTGGAATACTAATAAAAAAGCGTGTATGAAAAACTTCTCCGCTTGATGCATAAATAGGATCTTCAATACGAAGAACTTCAACTAAAGCTTCATCAGCAGATTTGATAGTTTCCTCAGGATTTTCTTTGAAAAGTCTTGCAAGTTCAGGGTCGTATTTTAGCAAATCATCATGATAATTGAGAATTAATGAAGTAAGCCCCTCAAGAGACATCTTCTGAACTTGTTCAATGTAACTATATTTACCGTTCTCATCTTGGTAACCTTGATAAAATTTGCGGAATCTTTTAACTGGAGTTGATGTCATATCAACATTCATTTTTCAACCTTACTACTTACAAACTCTTTTCTTTCAGTATAATAAGTCTTACTTCTTATCGGTTACGGGTTTTATCTCTTATCTCAATGATTCATCAAATACAACTTATCCTTCCCAAATTGGGAATGATGTTTAATCTATTCTCACAGTGCCAAATCAATAGGCAAATTGCCTACTGTTGTAACTGTTAAATTCTTCAGTTAGAACCCTAGCCAATTTGGCCACTCTTTAAATTGCAAAATTCTGGATTGCCCAATTGGCAAAGTCTAAAACTTAAGATTTCTCTAATTAGAGCCAAAAATAAGAATCTCTTAGAATTTGTCTTTCTTGATGTTTTTCGTAAAATAACAAAAATTAACCAATCTGCTTTATTGATAAAAGCGAAAGAACGATTCTAAGGTGTGGAAACCTTTTCACCATAACTAATAATGTACAAACATTTTCTTACTTTGTGATAGCTTACAGGATTATCCTTTTTCACCTAGTTTGTTCAGAGCAGCACGTATAAAATCCTGTGGTGAATCATATCCCTGTTTAACAGCTTCTTTTATTACTTCGTTCA
>BPTK01000277.1 GCA_023705905.1 Candidatus Heimdallarchaeota archaeon | reverse complement strand
TATTGCTGATAGATGATACGGAGTTGCTAATAGGGTCAGCAAATCTAGTGGGAACATCACTAAACAGAAATCACGAAGTAGCTTTATGCACAAACCATCCGAAAACAGTAAGAGATGCAAAAATATATTTCACAGATTTAATGGCAGATATATTTATCAAGAAAATAGATAGGGTTGTATCCGAATAATTTGTTTATAGAGAATAAGCAATGTAAGAATGAAACTTAAGTGATTATTACCATTCATATATTCCTCCTCTTTTTACGAACTTCTCTCTATTCCAACCTACTTCAGCTAAAGCTTCTAAAGGGTCAACATCCAGAATAGAACGACTGTATTCAATGTGTCCTTTGGAATTCTGGAAGAAACGACCAAGAGGATCAAGCATAACATAGGAACCACGGAAAACATCATTAGTTTCATAGATAGGATTAAGATGTTTATGTCTATCAAAAAAAGACATGAATTGTTCTTCTGTAATTAGTAAAGAATCAACTTCATAATCGTTCTCTCCTTCAACTTTGAACATTTAAAAAATTTTTAATCAAATTGATAGTAAAGATAGAATAATTGTTTATTGGTTAGTCATTAAGGCTTATTTCTTAAAAACCCACCAAAGAGCGATCGCACCTAGAAGGATTAGAAGAATATTGAGAATCTTTTGGTTTTTTATTGTTTCTTGTAACCAATTGATGTACCCTTCAATAGCTCGTTCATCATTTAAACGTATATATTGAAGGTCTTCTACTATCCCTCCCATAGGGCCAATATCGTCTGCAACAAAAACTGTTAATGGTTTATTTACTATAGCTAATGCTCCTGTTTCTTGTAAAATCCATTCTCTTCCTCTACTGTTTTGTGTCCATAAGATAATTCCTAAATCACAACTTCTTATAGCATCTTTTACTTTATCAATTATGGTTTTAGTTGGATTAATTTCATATGTACTAAGTATAGCAGTAGCTCCAGTTTTTTCAACTAACTCTTTAATATTTTCTGCAATGTTTCTATCTGCATTGGCATGTGAAATAAAAACTTCCATATTTTGATTTAGAGATTTAAATAAAAAAGGCTTTGTTTTTTAATAGAAAAATGGTAAAATATATTACAAAAATTACCACTCATATACTCCTCCTCTTGTAAGAAATTTCTCTCTATCTCAACCTACTTCAGCTAAAGCTTCTAAAGTGTCAACATCGAGAATAGAACGACTGTATTCAATGTATCCTTTGGAATTCTGGAAGAAACGACCAAGAGGATCAAGCATAACATAAGAACCACGGAAAACATCATTAATTTCAGAGATGGGATTGAGATGTCTATGTTTATCAACAAAAAACATGAATTGTTCTTGAGTAATTAATAAAGGGTCTACTTTACTATCGTTCTCTCCTTCGACTTTGAGTACTTGAAAGACTTTCCAATGACCAAGAGTAAGTTCTTTGATTAACTCAGATATATTTTCAAAATAGCTACGAGAAGTGATAACAGTATTAATTTTGAGTTTTATACAATAATCTTTAATTAAAGGATATAAATTGTAAATAGATTACAAATTCTTCTATAAAGTAGTAAGCAAAAGGTTTTTCTTTATTCGAATAAGTTTTCTCTTTGAATGACTATAAATGAAATAGCTAAAAATAATGCTGGAGAATTAAAAGAATTAGTATCTTTAAACCTGAAGAGAATGGTTTCTGATTTGAATGAGTTTATATCCGAATCCGCTATACAGCTGTTTGATAATTCTAATATGAGTTTAAAAATCACTGATGAAAAATCCCAAGAGTTTAGACATTATTACTCTTTCTCTACTCGCTATATTAGAGATTTTTTAAATTATTTAGGACAGAAAGAAGAATATTCTGATTTCTTTAATGAATTAAGGAAAGCAAATTTATTCGATATAGAAAAAAACCTTCTGAATCCCCAATTAACTGTTTTTGGATCTTTTGTAAGAATATTTATACAAAATCTAACTAGAATTGATAATATAGATAAATACAAAGACTATATGCCTTTTGAATATAATAGCAAATTGTTCGAAAAATGTTGGTTTCATTTTGATGTATGGATTTCTTCAAAACCAATTAAGCTGAAATATTATTATTTACTGAACAATCTTAAAATTGTGGGAAAATCCTTTTGCTTCAATAAAGAATTGGGATTAGAGTTTAGAATTTCAACATTCAAAGAAAAAGAAGAATTAGTTGAAGAAATGAATCTGATTCCTTCTTCTTTCACTGGCATTAGTACATCTGTTCAAAGGATGACTTCAATTGCTAAATGTTACTGCTGGATTGAAGGTGAAATTGAAATATTGCCTGAGGATCTGGAAGGTAACTTCAAATTTGTTGATAAAGGAATAATTGATCCATATTATATAGAAGAAGCTCTTAACATACTAGGTTTTACTAATAGTCTTGTCGGTTTTTTAGTTGTAAACAATCCTCTTTCTCCTTTGAAAATCTCAATGCACCCTCAATTTGAGCAAAACAAAGTCTATTTGTCGGTAAGTCATTTCTTTCAATATCCTGATTGGCTTGACAAATCCTATTCTATAATCAGTAAAACACTGAAATTAAATCAAGAAGTAAAAATCTTTCTAACAAAGTATTCTCTAATTAGAAGAGAACATGATAGAGATTCATTATTACGTCTATCAATTACACGATTAATAAGCGCACATAGGTCTAGATCAATTCATGAGATTTTTCTTGATATAGTAATTGGCATAGAATCTCTGATAGTAGAAGGTGAAGGTAGTCTTTCTTTGCAATTCAGATTGAATACAAGTCATTTGATTGGAAGAGAATATGAAGATAGAACATTAATAGAGAAATTCTGCAAAGTTCTTTACAGAATTAGAAGTATTATAGTTCATGAGGGAGGAAAAAGATCAACAATTGAGAAAGAAGCAAAAAATGGAGTTGGAGGATTACAATTAACTATAGACTTAGCTAGAGTACTGTTTCGTCTAGTTATCCTAAGATTGATATCAATAGAGCAAAATGAGCTTGTAATTCATTCTAGGGATGAACTTCTAAATATCGTTAAACCTGCACGATTAGGAAAAATAATCGAAAAAAAGGAAAGTGAAATTTTTGCAGAATTATATGACAATTTCATAGTGCTAATAAAAACAAAAACGAAAATCGGCAACTAGTTTATATGAGCATTAAGATATGATTGTACACAATTAAAGAGTAAATAATTAGTATTGATTATAATATTAAAAAATTTTATTTCTTTAAAATTTTATACAGGATACGTGTTCGGATAAAGACTGTGTTTTATATGTGATTTTTCTTCTTCAATTTTCTCAAACCAAGTTTCAGCCCGTTGGATAACCTTTCATAGGATTTTAAGAAAATAGCTTCTCTTCTCTTATATCGTTTTTCTGAATTAGGTTTAAATTTACTCTCTTTAGCATCAGATTCATATATTTCTATAATTGGTTTATTGTGTCTTTCTGCTTCTTGTATCTCTCTCACAGCACCCTTATTCCTTGGCGTTCCAGTTTTCGTAGGATTAGGTACAATACGAACAACAACATCAGATTCTTCG
>BPTK01000276.1 GCA_023705905.1 Candidatus Heimdallarchaeota archaeon | reverse complement strand
GATTGATTTGATCTAATTTTCCTACTGCTTCAAGAATATATAAGGCGTAATAAGTAGCTTGTAACGACGGTTCGTAATATTGCGGAAAGTATCCTAATCTGCTATAGTCTGCTAATTTTTGAGTAAAAATACTTTCAATTGTTTCATAATTATTCTTAATTGAAGAAGCTTTAGGTTGTAGGTTAATGTCATTTTTCGTGTAGTCAAGTTGCTCTTGTATATGAACAGAATCGCTTATAAGAGCGTTGTTAAATACGGCTCCTGTGTAAATCGAAGATAAAACAAGAACAGCAAGACCACTATAAAATATGAACTTCTTTATGTTATTCATTCTCATCGCTAAAGCTCCTTTGCTAATTCATATGTGCCTGCTATAAATATTAAGATTGCTGGTAGAAGATGGATAAATATCGTGGTTAGCACTGCCAACGTCATGAGCGTTATCCAATGCCACGGAATGGGATTGTCAGGTTTTAAAGCTGTTATAATTGTAAAACCGGCTATTAACAATCCACAGTTGACTAAAATAACACTAACAATACCTTTATCTTGTATCCACTGACTAACATTCTCTACGTTATATAACCTCAAAAAAACATAGAGAAAACCGATTACACCTCCGAGGATTGTCATTAAACGTATTATTTTTCTGTAAATCTCGCTCTTTAGCATATTACTATTACCCTCTTTGTTGTCATTACTAACTTTAATTTCCATCACCATTTTACTATTACCATCTTTACTGTCATTATTAACTTTAATTTTCATCACCTTTTTTTCAATAATTATCCTTTTAATAGATTAATGAATTAAATGGAAACGAGTTTATTTAAAGAAAAATTTCTTAAAAATGATTAAAAGAAAAATAATAACAAAAACAATATACTATCAAGGTATTTGAAACTACTAGAAATAATGAAAAAATTGCTCCCTATTATGATATTGTAAAAAGTTCAAAAAATCCAAATATTACTTATCTCGTCTATGAAGGAAGTTCTCTTCAAATCTTTAGAGAAGTAATGCAAGATTTAATCTTCTCTTATAATTTATGTAAAGGAAAAGGAATAGAAGAACGCATTAAATTCGAGTATATTTAATTTTTTCCCCTACATTTTTATCTATTATTTCTATATTAATATTATAAAGCGCATGCAATCCAAAAATCGATGATAATATAGCAATTTAGGTAATGTAGACAACAACGAATGGACCTATGGGTGTTTTTATGGGATATTATTGCAATATTTGTAGAAAAGATATAACTAGAGAAGAATTTTTCTATTCAAGTAATAAATTTGACAGACCTCTTTGCAGAGAGCATCAAGAATTAGAAAGAAGAAATCAAGAGAGGTCATTTCGAGTTGACCAACAGGAAGGTCTGATGGTGGAACAAGAACCAAGTGAGACTCATGCTGAAGAAATTATTGATTTAGATGAAACAAATAAAGAAAATGTTGCAAAGAGCGGTTGGAAATCCCTTGGCAAAAAAGTCGCTGTGAAAATGGGCAAAGGTGTTATAAAAGGAGTAAAAAAAGTTGCGGATTCTTCTAAGAAACGAAGCCAGATTCGCAAGTGGAAAAATCATATCCTTCGTAGGATGACGATGAGTCAATTGAAGCGCCTATGTTTTGAGAGAAAAATAAGTATAAAAAAGATTGTTTTAAAGGAAGATGAGCACTCTGAAGAGGTATACTTTGGAAAAAGAAATTGTTCAAAAGGCGAACTTGTTTCGAAGTTGAAGAGTAAAGCACCATTAGATGCAATAATTTCCTTCGCTAAGCGGAATCGTATGAATATAAGAGATATTATTGGAGACATAGAACGAAAGAAAGCAGAATGGAAAGTAAAGGAAATTATTGAAAAAAGCGATAAAAATGGGAGAGAAATTTTATTAGAACTTGAAAAAACAATAAGGAAATTCGTTCCTATGAGTCAATATGATAAAGAAATCTATTATCAAGATAGTCTTGCTAGCTTTTTAAAATCAAAGTTTCCTGACACTAAAATAGAAGTATCTCGAGGTTCTACAAGACCTGATATTGTCGTGAGAGGAATTGCAATTGAAATTAAAGGTCCGACTCATGCTAAGGATTTGATATCCATTGCTGACAAATGTCTTAGATATAAACAATACTTTCCAAATGGGATGTTATGTGTCTTATTCAGTGTTAATGTTAGTCATCATCGATATGAAGATTGGTTAAAAGGAATGAACAAGCATCATCCCGATGTCGTTGTAATAAAGATTTAACCGTATGATATATTTTTCAATGCTCCTAAAACTCTGTGAGAACGAGGAATTCGGAGATTTTTAGGATTTACAAGGAAAGGCTCAATTCATTTCTGTAGAATTTCAATAATTAGTGATTTGACCATCCATCGAATTTTATAAGATTTTAATAATTTCCTTTCTTACAAATATTATTAAAAAAATCTGATGTATAAGCATGAAGAAATTACCACCTATAATTTATACTGAAAAACCTGATCTTCGATATCCCTATATCTATGTTTATAGTGAGAGTTTCTTTAGAATGGTAGAAAAATTGAAACTTGAGTATTTATTCAGTGCTGTGAGTCCAAGACAAAGGAATTCTGATTTCATGTTTTTTTTTGTGAAGGATGGATATATGATAATCATGAGCCCTCGGGAACGCAGTATTTTAGAGGATGTCGACATAGGGGACTTTACAAGTTTTGATCAGTTTTTAGAAGCTAACTACTATGGAATACCTAATTTGGCAGAATTTACCCAATTTCAAGCAAGTGGTTTTCGTGATACTCTTACGAAGAAAGATTACTTAAACTATGTTGAAGCTAGTAAAAAAGGATTTCCAAGTAAATCTTCTTTTAAACATGCAAAGCAGTTAGGGATAGAATCGGGTGAGGAGTATCAGAAGTTCCGGGAAGCTGATGTAGGTTATGACGATTATAAGAAGATGGTTGCGGGGGGATTTACTGATAAGAAGGAATATGGAGCAGCTATACAAATTGGAATAACAACCCGAAAAGCATACTTGGAACACATTGCTCATAGGTTCGATCCTTACTTGAAAAAAGTAAAAGAGATAAAAAATGATGCTGACAGTGCTTATAATAAGCAGAGTTTTAGTGAGTTTATTCGCTTAGAGTATTTAATGGCGGAAAAGTTGGGCGAACTTGTCTATTATAAATTAAATAATAAGCCTGTTGATAACCAAGAAGAAGTAAATCTGACAGAAATAGTTGCTGGTATTGAAAAAAAAATAGGCAGAGAGTTAAACTTAATTGATGAGCTAAATTTTTGGCGATTGAAACGAAATGATATAGTTCACGAACATCTAAAAATGGATAAAGACATAGCTGACAAATCGAAGAGATTCTTTACTAGGCATTATGAAACACTCATGGATATTTTTAATGAATAACTTTTTTTGAATTACGATGTATAAAAGATTTTAAGATTTCAATGTATTTTTTACTTCTTGCCATAGCTTTATAAAAATCGAATCTTTAAAGTTTTCAAGGAAATAAGATTGAAACTATACCACTTTCAGAAGGGGTAAAAAAGAAATACATTACCTCGGATA
>BPTK01000275.1 GCA_023705905.1 Candidatus Heimdallarchaeota archaeon | reverse complement strand
TTTAAAAGAATAAATAAACCTAGTTACAAATCTACAATATATTTTTTAAAAACATTTTTATGTTAAAAAAGGTACTGTATCGGTACAATCATCAAAACCAGTTGATTTGAAAATCTAAGGAGGAAGTAGGTAATTGACACTAGAAAAAGGATATTCATCTCTTTTAGGCCTTGTTCAACAGAAGATAAAAGATATCAAAAGAGAGATAGATTTAGAAGAGATTGTTTTTCCTGAAGGGAAACAACTAAGACCACGGTTATTCATCATCTCATTTTTGCTGAGTCATCCGTCATACTCATATGATAATTCTACTGAAAAGAGATTAGTAAATACAGCAGCTGCTATAGAACTTTTACATGAAGCTTCTTTAATCCATGATGACATCCTTGACCGAGCTGAAGTTAGACGTGGGAAAACTACTCTTCACACCTCGCATGGAAAAGCAACAGCATTATTGATAGGTGATATCTTGTTTTGCAAATCTATTGAACTTGTTATTAACACAATATATCATATATCAAATGCCTTTTTTACACTGAAATTTATAGTTACAGCAGGTAATATTGCAAAAGGTGAAATGTTACAACAGCTCAATCTATCAAAAGGTAAAACTATATCACCTAATGTTCAGGATTATCTGAAATACATAAGAAACAAAACTGCAGTTTTATTTGCAGCTGCGTGTGAGCTAGGTGCGTTGCATGCTGGGTTAAAACGTATAGAAGCTTTAGAATATTGGAAATTCGGAGAAGCACTTGGAATGGCTTTTCAAATAAGAGACGATATCTTAGATTTGATAGCTGATGAGGAAGCACTAGGGAAAGATATAGGAAAAGATTATTTTACGGACAATCTTACTTTACCGTACATCATTGGTTATCAATCACTTGAAGAACAGAACTTACTTATCAGTCAAAAGCAGCAGAGTGATTTCATCAAAGTAAAAGAAACATTAGAACACTGTGGAGCGATAGAAAGTTCATTAGATCATTATCATAAATATCTAAATGAAGCAAAAGAGAAATTATCTAACTTCCCCAAGAACAAAGCTCATATTCTCCTTCAAGACATAATTGAAAAGGTAGGTGATTTACAACAATGACTGAAAATTATGAAGAAGCAAAAATCATTCTTGAAAAGAATAAAGAAAAGATAATGATAATCCCAGGAGTCCATGGAATTGGTGTTGGGAAAGGGAGTAATTACGGTGGCAGTCCTACTCCTTGTTTCGTCGTGTACATTGACACAGATCAAGAACAAGTTGATATACCAATAGAAATTGAAGGTATTCCTGTTTATATAATTCGGACAGACCCTTTCAAGGCTTTATAGAAGTATAGCTCTTACAAATTGGTGCTAACGGTTCAGATTTGTAATTTTTCACAGATTCTTTAGTGGAAAGATATCTAATTTGTTTCATTAAGAAAACAAAATATATTTCTCCAGTTGATTATGTCTTCTATAGGCATTTATTCTTACAACATCCTTGAAGAAGCTGTTTTCCTTAAGAGGGATAGTTTTCAAGATAGTACATTTCATCGCTCAATTGTATTTTAAATTCGCAATAATTTAGTTTGAGGCAATTTTGAACACAATGGAAAGAATTATAATTGTAATTTCTATTTTTTAAACGCATTTGAATTATACAAATTAGTCTAATTTGTTCTTTACTCATGCAATGGAGAGTGATAAATTGAATAAAAGTTCAACGGATAAATTTGATAAGATTACAGTCAAAATTATCGAAAAACGATTTAAAGAATTTCTAGAAATACCCAACGTAGTTGGTTTTGCAGTAGGACGAAAATATAAAAAATTCAAAAGTACTGCTAAACCTTGTATAACATTTTTCGTATCCAAGAAGGTTGACAAAAAATACCTTCCTAAAGAACACCTTCTTCCAAGTTCACTAGAAGAAGAAGGAGTAGTAGTCATAAGCGACGTAGTCGAATCTGGTCCATTCTATGCATATGATGTCAATACATTTAGAGAACGTCCTGCAAAACCTGGAGTCAGTATAGGTCATTACAGTATAACAGCAGGAACCTTCGGAGCTATTGTCACAGATAATCTAACAAAAAACGAAGTTATACTATCGAATAATCATGTTCTAGCGGATTGTAATAATGCAAAAATTGGTGATGTAATTTTACAACCAGGTGCCTATGATGGTGGAAATAATCCAAAAGATGCAATTGGAAAATTACTTAGATATGAAAAGATAAGTTTTGGTTCAGGAACCAATTATGTAGATGCTGCGATATGTAGTGTAAATAAAGCTAGTGATATCAAAAATGTGCCTCACGATAGCATCCCAGCTCCATCGCCAAAATATCCCGCAGTTGGTCTCCTCTTTGCTGGTTCATCATCAAATACAATTATGAATCCAATAAAAAGAGTTCTAAAAGAACTGAATATATCTTTACCAGCGAATTCAATAGTAGCCGCTGAAATTGACATGAATGTTCAGAAAACCGGAAGAACAACAGGTGGTACAACTAATACAATAACTAATATCGGTGCAACTGTAACTGTTAACTATGGGTCTGCAGGATTAGCTACTTTTAGTGACCAAATAATGACTGGAGATATGTCAGATCCAGGAGACAGTGGTTCTATCGTTGTCAAAGGAGGTGCTGGTGCACCAGATGACTGTGCTGGAACTAATGCAATATCATCTATGATCAACAAAGATCTCACACTCGATCGATTTGTCGCAGGTCAATTCAGAGATGAAATACTTCGGCAGACTAAAGGTGGACGTAATATAATTTTACTCTACAGAGCTATTGAAAATAGAATCTCTCAAGTAACTGAAGCATTGACTTCAAAAAATAAGGAAATCACACAATCTATTATTGAAGAATTCCTACCTATTGCAAGAAAAACCTTTGTAGACCCAACAGATCCTGATTTGGTTATTGATAAAAATCACATAGAGAAATTGGGTATACTGTATGATGCAATTAAGAAAGAACTATCACAAAGAGAAGCAATATACTTCAAGCAGATAACACAATTAGCTACAGAATCTATTGGAAAGAAGCCTTCAGATATACTGGAATTATTAGAAGAACCTGAATATGTAAGAAGAGTTCCAAATGGATTACGATACTTGGCTAACATAAATCATATGGAAGTACATGACCTAGATAATTACACACAAAACTGTCAATTAATCGAAATAATTAGAGCTGGACATGCTATATTCTTTGAGACTGATTCCTTGAGAAATATACATAATATGGGTTTTGATAATTGCCATTACTGTCTAGGAGGATCGGAACGATAAATACCTTAAAAACCTACTTGGAGAAACACAAGATTAATCTAATATTTTTTCTTTTTTTCTTTACTTCTTCCTGGTTTTCATTTAGTTTTGGTACAATCTATGAGTTTTAGATAGAATTCACAGTATATAAGAAATATTCCTAGTCCTTAAGTGGATATTTGGTCTCATCTTGTAATTCAACGATTACTTTGACGAAATTGTCATAGTTATTTAGAGACTTTGTAACGATTATTTCCAGAGTTTCTTCTAAATCATTAAGTTCCTTAGTAGTATCTGCAAGAC
>BPTK01000274.1 GCA_023705905.1 Candidatus Heimdallarchaeota archaeon | reverse complement strand
CAAGCTCTTGTAATAATTCCAGTGCTGGCTTTTCTGTCTGATTATACTCACTCCAATCAAAAAGACTCATAGAATCACAAAATTCTAATTAATTTTTACTCTTTTTTTACCTGTTAAGAGGTCTTGTATTAAACCTCTTTTTATTTTTTTAATAATTTTCTTTAATATTTTTTCATTTTCTGTTTTATTTTCTAAATCTGATAAAATTTTGGCAATAGATTCTTGTTCCGCTAAATTAGGAACGGGAATCTTAATTTTTTTTACATCCTTATTCGGAATTTCTAAGAAAGTGCTGCCATAAGCGGATCTTATTAATTGATTTTGGATTTTCTCGCTTTGAATCATATAATATAAGAATTCAACATTTATTTTTTCATTGGGAATGATGTTCTGAAATCCTTGATTTGTACATATTTCATCTTTATTAATTACACAATAGCCAATAGTTGCTCGAGAGGTCAACAATAAAGAATATGGTGGTAGTATTTTAACACTGCTACTATTCAAACCTTCTCTTGTAATTTTTCTATCAGTATTGGAAATATATTTGATATTATATTTAGTAATATCTGTAGGTGTTGCCCATAAAATATCGCCATTCCAGTAATCATCATTCTTGGTATCTGGGGTTCCTCCTCCTATAACATTTCCAATATCGGATATCCTTACCACTTCCCATTCTTTTGGAATTTTTCCCAATCTCGTCTCTTTAAATTCAGTATGCCCGATGCCTTCCGTAAACAGGCGTTGCATCAACCCTTTTTTTAAAATTTGTAAATTTTGGATTATTATTTTTGTTTTATATAGCATACTTTCAAAACTTGATAGTTTTTTTGTAATTTGCTTTTGCTCGTTTAATGGGGCTAATGGAATTTTAAATTTTTTCAACATCCCTAAATATATCCCTGATTGGGCAGTAGTGTTTGAATATCGAATTAATATTTTTCTAAAGAAAGAACTATTAAAATAATATTTCATATATGACGGATAAACAATATTTTTCTTTACCCTTAGAATTGCCACACTTCTTTGAACAGTAAAAGGTATTTCTTCCTTTAGAACGCATGCCCTTCCAAGAGTCCCTACTGTTGTCAGAAGGACATCATCTTTTTTAATGGAATTAGTTTGATTAATATTAATATAGTCTTGTTCTGAAATATATGTGTAATCTTCATCCCAATCTATATAACCATCTTTGATGTTTCTCGCACTTAATAAAGGAATTCCTTCTATGGTTCTTGGTGGGGGCGCGTGAGTTCCATCTCGTACAGATGTGGTAACATCATCTATCTTAACCCAATCCCAACCACTTGGCAATTGTGGTAGATCTCTACTATTCATAGCCTAATTCTCTCATATTTCGCTCAAATTCTTCTTCTAATTCAAACCTTTCAGTTTGAAGTTTTCTCAATTCCGCAATGCCTTTGGCAACATCTACAGGTTCTTCCTCTGGTAAAATATCAATATATCGAGACACATTCAAATTGAAATCGTTCTCTTGTATTTCTTCGGGACCGATTATAGCCGAAAATTTCTCTATTTTCTCCTTTTTTCTATAAGTTTCCGATATCTTTCGGATCTGTTTCTCTCTAAGAAAATTCTGGGCTCTTCCCTCTTCGAACTCATTTTCGGCATGGATTAAGAAGATTTTATTTTTCAATTCTTCAGATTTTTGTCTGTTTATTATGATTAAACAGCCTGGAGCGCCAGTATTATAGAACAGATTAGGTGGTAAGGCAACGATTCCTTCAATAAGATCCGCTTCAACTATAATTTTTCTTATTTTTCCTTCCCTCTGCCCTCGAAATAACGCACCATTGTCTAATACCACTCCCAATCTTCCATTTCTATTCAAAGTTGCTAACATATGTTGCACCCACATCCAATCAGCAGAGCTTTTTGGTGGTATACCATACTTAACTCTTCCATAAGGATCACCTCTCTCAAAAAATTCACGGCTCCATTCTTTCTGGTTCCACATAGGGTTTGCGATAACGATATCAAACAACATTAAAAGATTATCTTCTTTTAATTTAGGATCCGCCATTGTATCCCCATGTTCAAGTCTATGATCAAGAACATTATGAAGCAAAAAATTCATTTTCGCAATAGCCCATGTATTTAGATTCTTTTCTTGTCCAAAAATGGATATATTGTTAGGATTTTTCCCTTGTTCTTTTAGGTAATTGACGCTCTCAATAAGCATTCCACCACTACCGCATGCAGGATCGCAAATCCTCATTCCTTCTTGAGGATCCAAGATGCTGATTAAGAGTTTAACAACCCCCTGAGGCGTGTAGAATTCGCCACCTTTCTTTCCGGAGTCATCGGCAAATTGTTTTATGAGGTATTCATACGCTCTCCCTAACATGTCTGGTTCAGATAAGTTAGAATTCGCGAGATTGAAATCGGGTTGGCTAAAATGAATAATAAGTTTGTTTAAGCCGGCATCTGGTAGACGCTTCTGATCTTCGAATTGAATAGATGTTAAGACACCTTCTAAGAGAGGATTATTTTCTTCTAATGCTTCAAATGCTTTATCGATAGCATTTCCAATTCCTTCTGATGTCCTACGTATAGTCTTCCATCGTGCGCGCTCTGGTACAAAAAATTTATAATTATCGGGATCCTCAGGATCACCTTGAACTTGTTTTCTTTCCTCATCAAATTCGTCTGACAAGCGCTTCAGGAATAACAATCCAAAAATATAATGCTTATACTCAGATGAATCAATACTCCCGCGCAAGATATCCGCAGCGTTCCATAAAAACGACTCTAACTTATCAAGGGTTAATTTTGGCATATCTTGTCCGGTCCATTTGTTTAATTGCTTCTGATTCATATTATTATTTGCCTTTTTTATTTTCTTTCTCTTTATTTCAATTCAATTCTTATTAAATTTTATATTTGATTAGTCAACTTGTTCATACATGAATAATTTGATTCCATTTAATCTTAATTCATAAACATCAATATTAATTTCATTTTCTTCTAGTTTCCTATATTCATAAATCGTAACATTCTCATTAATAACTCTTTCATTATCATGACCCATCCATCCGTAAGAAGATTCTCGTGTAATGTAATCTCTATTAATATTAAATTTATCCACTATTAAATTAATATCTTCAAATAATTGCTTTGATTGTACTTTTATTAATTCTTTTAATCCTATTTGGGCATTATCTAAGGTTTGTTGAATAGTTAGAACAGGAATACTTACAAAATCATCATATATAATTTCTTTTTGAACAGCATATCTACAAAAGTCTATTCTATAATCTTCCTCCAAATCCAAAAAATCTTCCTCATTTATATAATTTTCTAAAATTCCATCATTATACACTTCTTGTAAAAGGGAGCTTAACTGAGCAAAACTAACTCTTTCACTTGAGTCAAGAAAAAGACCATCAAGTATCTGTTCTAGTTTATAATATGCTATTTCGAGATATTTTATATTATCTTCAAATTGAAAAATTGCATTAAGGTATTCAGGATTAAGATAATAATTTACTGTCCTATTATTAAGTATATTCCAATTGCCATCATAGGCATCTAATTTATAAATAAATTGAGTTATTCT
>BPTK01000273.1 GCA_023705905.1 Candidatus Heimdallarchaeota archaeon | reverse complement strand
CGCAAGCATTACCCATGCGTGATGTGGGCGGGGTAGGAGGGTACGTGATGTACCCACTCAGAGTGAGCTATCCAGCGATGAAACTCTAAGAAAGATCGTCGTAACTACAAAGTTACAGAAAATCACATCATAATAATAAATCTTCAATTATAGCACTAATTGATTTTTTTATTTCCTTAATCCGTGGTGTTTGTTCTGCTTCTGTAAGAAGTTCTGCTGCTTCCCTATAATATTCTAAAGATTCATTATTCTTCCCCGCTTTCTTAAACAGTTCCCCAACAGTTTTAATGTTGTTAAAATGGATTCCACGATGTTTTTTTGTGAAATTAGTTCTATCAATTTTTTTTGGAGCAAAATTTTCTAGATAATCTAAATTTGCTTTGAGAAGATTATCATCATACATTAGTTCATCGTGACCTGAAACGATAATCTCCACATCTCGAGTAAGATATTCTCTTAAGCTGTTTGTATATTCTGGAACATTTAGAATCCGAATGTAAGGGAAGGGGGATTCTAGGTTATCACCAACGATGAGAACTTTGTCAACTGAATCGTAACAAGATGAAGAATCAGCTGTATGACCAGGTGTATGATAAAATTCTATGCCATCATCTGAAAAGAGTAACTTATCTTTGAAAACTGTATTTGGTAAGACCAACCTTACATCACCTTTTTTGTGAGCTTCAAATTGCTTTAGATCATCTTTTCCAGTCTTCTCTAATTCTTTCACACAAAGTTCATGAGCAAGGATAACAGAATCTTTGAATAACTGATTCCCCCAAATATGATCGTAATCATAATGAGTGTTGAAGACAACGATTTCTTTATCTTTAATGCCTTCTTTATCCAAGAAATCCAAAACTTCCTTCATAGGATCTGGACCAAGAAATGTGTCACAGATGAAGATTCGATTCTTTGCATTTATCACATAGAGTGTAGTAAAATAAGGGTCATCAAAAGAGAAGAAATATCCTCTAGTACCTACTTTGACAGTTTTCATCATATTCAATCTCTTTGAAACTTAAAACCTAATAAGAGTTGAGTAACCTCAATATTGGGGGATATAATCGTCTTTCAGATAATCCCATAAATCAGCTTCAGTAATTGCTTCTTTCTTGATAATTATTTCATATAATCTTTTCAGCAAAGCATGATGACGAAGTTCATCATGATAGATTGCCTGAACTATCATTTTCTCTTGATCGGTATTAATTTTCGTAAGTAGCTCCTTATAGGTTTCAATAGCTTGCGCTTCTAGTTCGATGTGTTTCTTGATATTTTCTGCAATTTTATCAAGCGACTTCTCTTCAATATAAGGTTCAGATGATGTATTCATTGTCATAAGAACTTCTAGCAAACTTGCATGTTTCTTGGAATCTATAGCAATAGCCAGAATTAGCTCCTTAACTATTTTATTCTCCATACCCTCTACTGAATCTTCTGCAGCTTGTATAATCCTCTTCTCTAATTCCTTTTGTTTTTTATAGAATTTCACTTTCTCTTCATCTAACAATAATATCACCTATTAGAGTTAGACAAATATTACTAGTATACTTATATTAATACTTTGTAAGAGAAAAAAAGGAAAATAAATGCAAGTGATTCTTGCAAATATTGAATTGTTTATTTAGCTATTTTCATGGATTTATCAAAGCCGAACCAATCTACAAATATTCTGTAGAGAGGGTAGTTTATGCTTCCAATTAAGGCGTCTAAACCTAACTGTTTTGATCCATAACCTAGAAGAAGAATGAAACCTAAACCTGCCATTATCCAATTAATTGATGAAGTTGAGGGACCGAGCCATCCTGCTGCAAAGAAGAAATTCAAATTCATGAATATGCTTCCTATAGCTGCGAAATTAACAAAGAGACCAAGTATTAATATCACTCCGAGAATTAACTCACCCCACATAACTAGATAACCAAATACATTGGCATTTGGGAGGAAAGAATTGTTAATTAGGTTCACATACCAGCCATTAGGATTTGCTGAAGCAAAATATCCTAATGTACCAGCCATACCTTCAGGAAAAGTTGTAGGATCAGTTTGTAGGACCTTTCCAAGTCCAGCCATAAACCATTCAACACCTAGTAGTAATCTAATTACAACTAACCAGGCTGAAAAATCCTTCTTATTCCATAAATTAGTAAAAAAGTTGAGACTCATTCAAATCTCCTATGTAATCTAAAAGGGTCTACCTATATAAGAGCTTGATTTGGACAAAATTTCGAGAAGTAGTGATATTTATAATTGTCCAAACAAATCCTAGATCATGTCTGATTATAAAATTGAAAAATACAAAGTAGATTATATTGAAGATCAAGTAAAAATTGGCAAAGAAGCGTCAAAAGATTGGAATTATTATGGTCAAACAGATGTCGAGGGGCTAACACAAGCGTACTCCCAAGAGACATTTGATCCAGATACAAGGCTTTACTGTTTTAAGGGGGACAAGATGGTGAGTTTTGTTACAGCACAAATTCTTCCTGTAGGTGAAGATAAAGTAAAAGCTGCTAGTATAAGATTCCCATTAGGTTTACCAGGTTACGAGGAAACCTTTGATTTACTCTTAAGTGAAATTATCAAGGTTCTTAAAGAAAAAAATATACAAGTTATTCGTGCCAATATAACTGATACTTGGGGAAATTTCCCCCAGAAAGCAATAGACTATGGTTTTGAAAAAACAACCACTACTGGCAAAATTTTGGAGATTTCTGTAGATAAGCTAGAGATGGTCGAAGGCTCTCAAGAAGTAAAACCCTATAATAAAGAAACAGATCTTGAAGAATTGAAGGAAATTTTTGTAAGAGATCTAAAAATGACTGAAGAGCAAGCAGAACAAAATTTCGAATTAATAGACACACATGAAGGAGTTATCGCGCATCTTGTTCTACGAGATGAAGGTAAGATCGTTGCCCGTACATATATGGCTAATACTCAGGAAGAAGATAGAAAACAACTAGGTTACATTTACTCAACGGATCAGAAATATCAGAAAATATTGTTAACTAAAGTAGCTGAAATCTGCAAAGAAAAAAATGCTAAAAGAATCCTAGTAGCACTATATGGCAATTTATTTCCAACTCTAGAGATATTTCAACAACTTGGTTTTGAACTGCAAGCAACATCTGAAAGTTTTGAGAAAAAACTATGATGAATTTTTCTTTTTTTTTCCTTAACATTTTTAACTCTTGAAGTAATCTCAAAGATATGAGTAAGTTCAAAATCATTTTAATTATCATACTTGTTCTTACTGTAGGATTTGGTGGAGTTTATCTTTACATTCAATGGGATAGTCTATTCTTTGATACTAATGATCTTTATGAAGATGTTGAACTTGATTACATGAATGTTGTTTATGAAAATCGGTCTGACATCTATGCCTTTAATGAGGGCTACAGTTCCTCAATAAATTGTCCTTGGGGTTTTATTCATGAAGGAATAGATTATTTTCTATTAAATAACTCTAAAGTTATTGCAGCTACTCCAGGACAGGTTGAAAATATAGAATGGAGAGACAATGGAGAAGGAGTTGAAAATAGATTTTATGCAAGGATATGGATTAGGTTCAACAAAGACATTCAAATTG
>BPTK01000272.1 GCA_023705905.1 Candidatus Heimdallarchaeota archaeon | reverse complement strand
ACCTGAACAAATTGCGGAACAACCGTGGCATGCCTTAGTATATTTACTATTAATGATTGTATTTTGTATCCTTATGTCAAGATTATTGACAAAAACATCAGGAAAAGAAAATGAAAGTATTCTAAAAGGAACAGACATATTTAATCAAGAAAAATATGAAATAACTAATGTCCCTTTAGCATTGTTGGCTGGTTTCTTCATGGGGTTATTGCCAGGAAGTTTTAACCTCATTTCCCCTTTGGGCACAGGAGTAGGTATCCTTGTAACAACGTGTATACTGAAACAACTCTCGGACACTATGTCCAAGGAAAAATCAAAATCAAATGAATCAAGGAAAAATTTGAATATTAACAAAATAAACAATCGTGAAAACTTAAGAAAATAAAAAAAAGAAGAATTGGAAACTTATTCGCTTGCCCACTTCCAGATTCCATCCATAAATGTTTCAGGGTCTTTCTTTCTCTTACCTCTTAATCTACAGATTTCTTTCATATTGGTAGTGGTTTGTCCTACAGCTTCCTTATCGATACCTTCGATGATAACATCATCTTTGTCAACCTTAACAGTTGTATCGTCTCCTACAATAGGAACGACCAAAGGTTTCCTACCTCCATAGAGGTTCTTGATTGTTATTAGACGTTTTTTGTTATCAGGTTCAACTGTAATTGGAAAATGACTGAAGATAATTTTTGATCTATAGACATAACCTTCTGTTACACCTATCATCATATTTTTGAGATAGCCTACGACGGCAAGCATTTTTGCCTTTTTCTTTTTGTCTACGAAATAGGATTTGACATGGATTTTGTCTTTTGACTTCTTTAGTTCTACTTTGAAATCTTCGAAATTTCTGACAAGTTTACCTTTTTTACCTTCCATGGTAACAGTAGTACCATCAATGGCTACTTGCAAATCTTCAAGTAATTTAACGTCTCGTTCAATATATACTTGCTTCATTATCATCACCTAATATATGTAAGCTAATAGCCTTCCACCTATTCCGCGTTCTTTTGCATCCTCGTGTGTTATAACACCTTCAGGTGTTGTCATTACTAGGATACCAAAACCTCTTGCAGGTAGGTAGTTTCTTTCTTCATTTTCTAATTCATCATGTTTAACTGGAAATCGAGGTTTAATAACACCACATTTGTTAATTCTGCCCATTAATTGTATTTCGAACATTCCTCCACGATGATCTTCGATGTATTCAAGTTCACCTAGATATCCTGCTCTTTGGATAGTTCTGAAAACATTCGCAATTATTTTACTAGCGGGTTTAACAGTGACGGTTTTCTTACCTGTTTTTTCAGCATTTAGTATTGCAACTAAAGCATCTGCTAATGGATCCATTTGCATTTTTATTACCTCCTTAGCCTCCTCGACTTCCTGTTTTCTTGAAGCCGATTTTGGAATATATTTCTCTAATACAGCGTCTGCAAACATGTAAACCACCACGTCTAATGAGAGCTTGATGTGTTCCACAGCGTCTGCATTTTCTTGAGCCTTTTCCATATTTAATTTCTCTTCGTTCTTGCATATCCGTCACCTAAATTATCTGTACCTCAAACTCTGTTCTAACAAATTCCATTGTTTCAGATGGGGTTAGTAAGTGTTTCTTTGGTATTTTTTTTCGTTTGTGTTGTCTGTATTTTAATCTATATCCTGGTCTTTCCAACTTAACGACGACATTGAAACCGATTGTTCCTAGCATTGGGTCAAAGGGAGCATTTTCAATATCAACGTGCTCTGTTATACCAAAAGCAAAATTACCTTGTTGGTCAAAGGATGATCCTTTCAATTGATAATCATGCGCATAGAGAAGACGTTTCAACATTACCTTAGCTTCATCTCCACGTAATGTGATTAAAGCTGCGATAGGTTCTCCTTCTCTTATACCAAAACCTCTTTCAGATCTTTTTGCAACACGTTCAACTGGTTCGCACTTGGTAATTTGACGAAGAATCTCTTTTGTTCTTTCAAATCTAGGACCAGATTCACCGACACAACTATTGATGATTAAAGCCTTCAATCGAGGTTTTCGCATTGGATTCTTTTTCCATTCATCAGCATATTGCAAAGGAATTGGTTCTTGCTCTATTACTTCGTCACTCATTTCTTATCACCTTCGTTGCTAGCAATCGTTACACTTGGAGCATCATTTCCCACAATGAAAATATATCTGAACAATGTAACGAAAATCTCACCATCAGGAGTTTTTATGGTCGCTGTTTTAGTTGTTTGTGTCCCATGAGTACTGATTTCCTCAATAGTTCCATGTTTGCCCATCCACCTTCCACTAGTTACAATACCATAATTACCTATTTTCAATTCGAATTTTTCTAGAATCTTTTGATCTGGTAAAGATATCTTAACTGTGTCATGTGCATGGTAAGAAACACTGTCGTTTTCTGTCTTCTGTAAGATGATGTTTCTACCATCATGGAGATTTAGTTGTGTTATACCTCCTTTGAGCGTAGTCTTATTCTTAATCTGGCAGAGTTTGATTTTTGTCTCATCATCCTTAATTGGAATTGTCCTTAGACCTTTCTTTGGAGTATATACTAGTCTATAATGTTCTTTTATTTTTGGGAAAGAAATAACATCCATAAAACCTAATGGGTATTTTCTGTTTGTTTTTATTTTTCCATCGATGAGAACGTTTCTTTCAACCAATATACGTTTAACTTCACTCATGTTTCGAGCTACTCGGAACATATCACGTAGCATAATGGCCATCGGGATACATTCATGTGCTGCATGAGGACCAGGAGAGGGTCTAACTGTATAAGTATCAGCTTTCTTTTCAATGGGTATGTGTTTTGAAACAACAAATCTTTTAAGATGTCGTTTTCCACCGCTTTTTGTCATACTAATTCCTCCTTTTCATCTGCTTTCTCAGAAAGCAAATCTTCTGCGTTAGTACTCATAGTTTTTGCTGTACCAGGACCGATGCCAGGTACTTTTGAGAGTTCTTCAGAGGTTGCCTTGGCAATCTTTTCAACGGTATCAAAACCATTTTCTTTTAGAAGCATTGCGGTTTTAGCACCTATGCCTTTAATCATGGATATATCAAGATCAGAAACTTTAGTCTCCTTCTTGGGAGCTACTTCTACAACATCTTTAGTAACATCAGTTTCATCAAGATCTTCAAATTCTTCAAAAATGTCCTCTTCAAGGTCTTCATCTTCATCTTCGATAGCGGTTTCTTCTGAAGGCTCATCGAATTCATCGAACAAGTCCTCAGTTAATTCTTCTTCAGTAATTTCTTTTCTAGAACGTCTCTTAATAATATCCCTTCTCTTTTTATCACGCAAATTCAGAGAAGTAATTATGAGGTTGCTTGGATGAATAGGAAAACTAGAGATTGTACCATCAGCTTTTTCTTTACTATGTCCTTCAATATGAACTGAATATTTCTGAGGTAAAACACGGATTACTTTACCCTTGATCTCTTGGTCTTCAGATCTAGCTCTGAAAACTATTACTTTATCATCTTTATGTACTGGAAGACGTCGAACACCGTATTTATCTCTCAATTCACGGGAGAGAAGAGCGGTCATGCTACGATTGCGGAGATGTAAAGGAGCATTATAATACCTCTTACGTTGTTTGCGAGGTTGTTTTG
>BPTK01000271.1 GCA_023705905.1 Candidatus Heimdallarchaeota archaeon | reverse complement strand
CATTTGGGAGTTTCTTAATGAGAATAATGAAACAAGATACAGTATCTTTTTTTACAAATGTTTTTGTATCAAACCAGTCAGCTCTAATAAGATTCATTCTGTCTATTCTTCTATAACCAGATTCGTACGATAGTCAGCTTATTGAAATTACCTTCTTATTGAAATTACCTACTTATCATAATAGAACTTGTTAGAAGATAATTTTAGAATTGCTGTAAATTTACATAGAATAAATTGTCTTAATAACTCTGGTACTTTGAGAGACTTACAGATATTGCATTTCTTCTTTAACTAATAGGTATATTCCTGATTAGAAAAAATATTAATACTTAGAAGTTTTACAAAAATGAGAATACTAAAATGATTATGAATAAAAAGAATCTATCAGAAGCAGATATTAGAAGCAAATTCATTACTCCAGCACTTGTTTCTGCGGGTTGGGATCTTAAAAATCAAATTAGAGAGGAAGTAACTTTTACAAAAGGTAGAGTAATTGTTAGAGGAAATCAAGTAATTAGAGGAGAAAGAAAAAGAGCTGATTATATTCTATTTTATAAACAAAACTTACCATTAGCAGTTATAGAGGCGAAGGATAATAACCACTCTATTGGTGCTGGCATTCAGCAAGCTTTAAAATACGCAGAAATTTTAGACATTCCTTTTATTTATAGTTCTAATGGAGATGGTTTTTTAGAACATGATTCTGTTACGACTAATGATTTTATAGAGAAAGAGATAGGATTAGAAGAGTTTCCCTCACCCAATGATCTTTGGAGAAGATATACTAGAGGGAAGAGTATTGACAAAAAGAAAGAAGAAATTCTTTTGCAACCATATTTTTTTGAAAAGAAGGGAAAAATTCCGAGATATTATCAGCAAATTGCAATTAACCGAACTATTGAGAGAATAATAAAAGGTCAAAAAAGAATTCTTCTTGTGATGGCAACAGGAACAGGTAAAACACTTGTTGCATTTCAAATTATATGGAGATTGTGGAAAGCTAAGATTAAGAAGAGAATACTATTTCTAGCAGATAGAAATATACTTGTAGATCAAACAATACAAAATGATTTTAGTCCATTTGAAGGAGTTATGAAAAAAATAACTAAAAGAATTGCAGATCCTTCTTATGAGGTATATTTAGCATTATATCAAGCAATAACAGGTAAAGAAGAAAGAAAAAATATTTATAAAGAATTTTCAAAGGATTTCTTTGATCTTATTGTTATTGATGAATGCCACCGAGGTAGTGTTGCAGAAGATTCAGTTTGGAGAGAGATTCTTGATTATTTCTGTGATGCTATACAGATTGGAATGACGGCTACACCAAAGGAAACAAAGTATATTTCAAATATACATTATTTCGGAGAACCAATATATACCTATTCTCTTAAACAAGGGATTGGAGATGGTTTCATTGCACCGTACAAAGTTATAAGAGTCTCAATTGACAAAGATATATTAGGATGGAGACCTCAAAAAGGACAAAAAGATATCTACGGCTTTGAAATACCTGATGAAATGTATACGGGTAGAGAATTTGATAGATTACTTGTTATTGAGGAAAGAACGAAACTAGTTGCAAAGAGAATAACAGAATTCTTAATACACACTGACAGATATGCTAAATCTATTATTTTCTGTGAAGACATTGAACATGCTGAGAGAATGAGAAAGCATCTTATAAATGCAAATCCTGATTTAGTTAAGAAAAACAAAAAATATGTTATGAAAATTACTGGGGATGATAAGGAAGGTAAAAACGAGTTAGAGAATTTTATCAATCCAAAAAAAACACATCCAGTAATTGCTACCACATCCAAACTGATGTCAACAGGTATAGATGCACAAACTTGTAAATTAATTGTATTAGATAAAACAATAAACTCACTAACTGAGTTTAAACAGATAATTGGTAGAGGTACAAGAATCAATGAGGAATATGACAAATATTATTTCACAATTATGGATTTTCGTTTAGCAACAAATTTATTTGCAGATCCTCAATTTGACGGCGAACCGATTTCAATTTATGAGATTGGAGACTCTGAATTCATTAAAGATATTATTCCTTTTGAGGAGATAAATAGAGAGAAGAAGAGAAGTAAAAGACATAAATTCTATGTTAATAATGTTGCAATAACTATTCTAGCAGAAAGAGTACAATATATAGATGAAGATGGAAAAATAATTACTGAATCTCTTAAAGATTTCTCAAGTAGAATGATTTTATCTAAGTATTCGTCATTAGATGAATTTATCAACGAGTGGACTAGTGATAAGAAAAAAAGAATAATTGTTGAAGAATTAAAAGTAAGAGGTTTCTTTCTTGAAGAAATACAAGAGGAAATTGGGAAAGATTTTGATGTTTTTGATCTAATTTGCCATATTGCTTATGATAAAAAACCTCTTACAAGAAGTGAAAGAGCTAGAAAAGTAAAAGAAACCAACTACTTCAGCAAATATGGGCAGCTAGCTAGAGAAGTTATGGATGCATTAATCGAAAGATATTCAGATCAAGGGATATATGATATTGAAGAGATAGGAATTTTAAAATTAAAACCATTTAGTAATATAGGATCAGTAATGGAGATAGTTAATGCTTTTGGTGGAAAAATAGGTTATCTCCAAGCCATTAAAGAATTAAAAACTATAATATACAATTAAATATTTTGTGATGAAGATGGGTATAGAGAATACAATCGGTACAATTCAAGACATAATGAGACAAGATGCAGGTGTTGATGGTGATGCACAAAGAATTTCTCAGTTAGTATGGATGTTATTTTTGAAAATATTTGATGATAAGGAATTAGTTTATGAATTAGAAAACGAAAAATATAAGTCGCCTATCCCAAATCATCTCAGATGGAGAAATTGGGCAAAAAATCCGGAAGGGATAACTGGTGAGGAGCTTATTGACTTTGTTAACGATAATCTGTTCAAAGAATTAAAAGAATTAAATATTAGTGATGTTGATGATCCCAAATACTTCATGATAAAAAGTGTTTTTGAAGATACTTACAACTATATGAAGTCAGGTACTTTAATGAGACAAGTGATTAATAAACTAAACAAAGGAATAGACCTTAACAAGTCAAGTGAAAGACATCTTTTAAATGACGTTTACGAAAAAATACTGAAAGACTTACAAAGTGCTGGAAATGCTGGTGAATATTACACTCCTAGACCTGTTACAAAATTTATGGTTGAAGTAATAGAACCAAAAATAGGAAATATCATTTATGATCCTGCTTGTGGAACTGGTGGATTTTTAGTTTCAGCTTTACATCATATAAGAAAAGATCAAGTAAGCTCTTTAGAAGATAGAAGAGTACTTCAAGAAAGTATTAGAGGTGTAGAAAAAAAACCCCTTCCACATGTTCTCTGCATAACTAATCTAATATTACATGATATAGAAGTTCCAAATATAATCAGGGGAAATTCGTTATCAAAACCAATTAGGGAAATAAAAAAATCTGACAAGGTAGATATAATATTAACCAATCCACCCTATGGAGGAGTTGAGGAAGAAAGTATAAAAAGGAATTTCCCAAGAGAGTTTCAAACAAGAGAAACTGCAGATTTATTTCTTATTTTAGCTCTAAATTTATTAAAAGATAATGGGAAGATTGGCATTGTTTTACCAAATAGCTTCTTAACAGGTGAGGATATAAA